>CAJXBY010000054.1 GCA_913051905.1 uncultured Gammaproteobacteria bacterium
GTGCCCCTGAACGCCAAGCTTCACCAGCGAGAAATCAGCTATATCATCGAGAATTCCGGTGCCAGACTGTGCATCGTCAACCGTGATCTGGAAGACACGGTCGGCCCATTGTGCAACGCAGCCGGGGTGCTGGCCGATGTCGTCACAGTCGACGGTCCTGAATACGAGCAGTTGATCCGGGTTGACCCCGAACCGCTGTTTGACGCTAAACCGGTTGATCCGGCCTGGCTCTTCTACACCAGTGGAACCACCGGCAGGCCCAAAGGCGCGATCCTGTCGCATCGGAACCTGTTGGTGATGACGCTGAGTTACTTCGCCGATCTGGAGAGCCTCTGCGAGACCGACAGTATGATCCACGCCGCACCGCTATCACACGGTTCCGGCCTTTACGGTATTGCCCACCTCGCGAAAGGAGCCAATCAGGTCATACCGGAAAGCAGCGGGTTTGATCCGACAGAAATCGACGCATTGTTAAAGTGTTATCCCGAGTCGGGGTTCTTTTTTGCCCCGACAATGATTGTTCGTCTGCTCGGCGCTGATGTCCTCAGTGACGCAGCGCTGGCCAACGTGCGTACTGTTGTTTACGGGGGTGGACCGATGTATACCCAGGACCTACTGCAAGCACTCGACGTTTTCGGTCCCAGACTGGTTCAGATTTATGGTCAGGGCGAATCACCCATGACCATAACGTATCTTTCCAAAAAGATGCATGAGGACCGTGATTCACCCAGGTTTTTAGAGCAGATGGCATCAGTGGGGATTGCACGCAGCGATGTTGAGATAGGCATTGTTGATGAGGATGACCGCCGGGTGGCGCAGGGTGAATCCGGAGAGATCGTCGTGCGGGGGGATGTCGTCATGAACGGCTACTGGGAGAACCCCGAGGCATCAGCGCAGACCCTCAAAGGGGGCTGGCTCCACACGGGTGACGTCGGCGTCCTCAGTGAGGATGGTTTTCTCACGCTCAAGGATCGTACCAAGGATATGATCATCTCCGGGGGTAGCAACATCTATCCCCGGGAAGTGGAGGAGGTGCTGTTACAGCACGAGGCCGTGCTCGAGGTCTCGGTGGTCGGCAGGGCACACCCCGACTGGGGCGAAGAGGTTGTGGCCTTTGTGGTTCAGCGGCCGGGAATGGATGCGACCGGGCAGGACCTGGACCGTTTCTGCCTGGATAACATGACCCGCTTCAAGCGCCCTAAACATTACCGGTTTCTCCAGTCGTTGCCGAAAAATAACTATGGTAAGACCCTCAAGACTGCTCTACGCGACTTGCTGTTAAAAGACGGGTAGGGTGCCTGATCGAGGTGGGGCGGACGCTGCTGTGCAGGGCAGTGTTGCCTTCAGACAATTATCGCGTTCCTAGGGTACGTGTCGGCCCTCTTTTGCGATAAGGCACTGTTACGTTTCGAAGTGCCAGAGCAGATAAAGCGCTAGCAAAGGCGTGTCGCCCGCCCGCACACCATGATGGTCTAAAGAATTGTTGTAGAGCAGGTTACCGGCCGAGACTCTCCGGTACTGATCATTGCCCCCGTATTTCCACTCGCCTGTACCGGAAAGAGTGAAGTAGAGCTCCGGTGGGGGATGACTGTGTTCCGGATAGGTGATGCCCGGCTCCAGCCAGAGCAGACCGCTGTTCAATTCCTCGAAGGCGAACAACTCATCAAGGGTGCACAGGGCTGCTTCATGGCCCTGGCCGGGCATCCGGTGCGATTCACGCCACGGCAGCGGTCTGGCGCACGCTGTCAGTTTTCGGGACAGCCGGGTGTCACCGGCGAGTTCCAGGGAGACTGGCTCAAGGGGTGTCGGGTCGAAGGGTTTTTCGTCTACTGCCAATAGCTGTGACCGGAAACGGTCAGCGGCCTTCTTGTGTGACGGTTGTTCCGCGCACATCGACATCGCCCGCGCGATATCGGCGAGAACCTGCCTAGCCTGGGCTACGGCATCCACGGTAGTTCAGCAATCCGGGCCCGAGACATCCGGACCATGAGAGTGAGGAATCTTTTCATCACGGCATTCTAACGCTGTCTTCCCGCAACTTTGTGTGGAATCTTGTGTGCTGGCCGAATCCGGTCCAAAATACGGTCGGCGCGTCCAGCACCCGTTGTCTCCCCTGATGTTTACCGTCTCTACCCGTGGCTGCCGGGTTTCGCAGGTTCCGGCACGATCTCGGTATTCGGGTCAGTACCCAGTGTCTGATGTTATGGCCTGACACCCAGAACCCGCGAATGCGCTGGTGATGGGCCGGCTGTGTTCTGGCGAGTGCTGCTAGCCTGTGTCCTGTGTCCTGTGTCCTGTGTCCTGTGCGCTGGGCCGGAGTGACGGGCGCTAGCGCGCGGATGACGTTTGACAATGCACACCAGCACCACCGAATCCATAACTGAAAATACTTTGCGCAGCGCACCGCAACCGACCTGGCTGCTGGTGCTGATCGTATCGACGAGCATTTTCGCCACTACCATTATCACACCTTCACTGCCGGGTATCACAGCGGTATTCTCGGTGACGGCCCAGCAGACGCAAATGGTTGTCACCGGGTTCCTGGCGGCAACAGCCCTGGGACAGCTTTTTTTTGGACCGTGTTCTGACCGGTTTGGCCGGCGGATACCGCTGCTGGCAGGACTTGGGCTCTATCTTGCCGGCTCGGTACTGGCATTTGCAGCACCGAGCTTGGCAGTCCTGATCCTGGCCCGGTGTATTCAGGGGGTAGGGGCGGCTGCGGCTATGGTTCTATCGCGAGTCATCATCAATGATACGCATACCCCGAGGGCTGCGGCTGCCAGTATGGCGGCGGTCATGTCTGCGACCGCCCTGGCACCGATGCTGGCATTTTCCCTTGGCGGCGTGTTGTATGACCTGTTTGGCTGGCAGGGCGGCATGGCCGTTACGGTTCTGCTCGGCATGGTGACATTTCTCACAGCATTGCTGATTCTTAAAGAAACACACCACAACAGGCCCAGTCGATTTAACCTTGAATCCGTTGCCCTCAACTACCTGGGGCTGCTGCGCAACCGGCAGTTCATGCTGTTTGCAGGAAATCTCGGATTTCAAGCATCGATTTTCTTTGCGTTTCTGTCTTTTCTCCCGTTCGCCTTTCATCGGCTCGGCTATTCAGCAGCGACTTTTGGATTTTTTGTGACCTTGCTGCCGGCTGGATTTCTGATCGGCAGCGCAGTGAGCCGCAAACTGACCCCCGGTATGGGGATATCCCGGATGATTCGCATGGGCTCGTCCCTTTCAATTGTCGCGACCGGGACAATGGCGTGTCTGGCGTTTCTCGAATTTCGGTCGGTGCCGGCATTGATATTGCCCGCCATGCTGTTTGCCTTTTCAAATGGACTGGTGGTAGCTAATTCGACCATTGGTGCGGTCAGTTCGGCAGCTCGACATGTTGCAGGATTTGCCTCCGGGCTCTCCGGCAGTTTCCAGCTGGCGTTCGGGTCCCTGGTGGCCTGGTTGACGGTTTATCTCGGCGCGGCGGAAGATGTACGTATAGGCATTTCAGTGGTGTTCACGATGGCAGTGGCGGGAACCGTGCTAGCCTTTCTGGTCGCCCCGGAGCACAGCAAATCAACCGCTTGATGGGCGTACTCACTGGCATAATCCACCCTTGGCATACCCAACCCCGTATTCAGTGCGTGACAGGTGAGGGCGAGCTGCTGGACGACAACCTGCAAGACCGGAGCACAATGTTATGGAACAAACGAAAACCCCGCATGATTTACTGGGTGGACGCCCAACCGTCCGTTCGATCAACGGTATGGTGGCTGCGGCACACCCGCTGGCAGCCAATGCAGGGGCCGAGATTCTCCGTAAGGGTGGAAACGCCTTCGATGCCGTCGCGGCGACCGCTGCGGCGCTTAACGTGGTTGAACCTTACATGTCGGGCCTTGCTGGAGCCGGTGGCGCGGCATTTTTTCTCGCTGCTGACAGCAAAGTCGAAACCATCGATTTTATTCCCCCGGTCCCGGAAGGTTTCGATGCGAGTCTGGTCGATAAGGCAAAGACCGAGAGCGGTCCCAATGCACCGGTCACGCCGGGAAACCTCGCAGGATGGCACGCACTGCAGAGCCGTCATGGTCGTCTGAAATTTGATCAGGTGCTGCAGCCGGCGATTCGGTTGGCGGAGGAAGGGTTCCCGGTTTCGAGTTTTTTCGTGGCGATGAACCAGGGCAGTGTCGGGCGGATTCAGGACCTCGAGTGGCGTCGGGTTTTCCGCGCAGAGCAGAACTGGCAGCCGGGCCAGGTGCTTCAGTTGCCGGATCTGGCTGCGACACTGGCGCAGATTGCGGCCGATGGAACCGGCTATCTCTATGGCGGTGCTCTGGGTGAAAAACTGGTCTCGCGGATTCAGTCTGCCGGTGGCGTCATCTCCATGGCCGATCTGGAAGCCGTTTCGCCGTTCTGGGAAGCGCCGATCTCAGCCGCTTATCACGACTATCGGGTCAACCTGCCCCCTCCACCGCAGGAATCATTCCAGGTGTTGCTGAGCCTGCGGATTCTCGAGTCATTCAATTTCAAAGACCTGGCGCTGCTCAGCTCCGACCATCTGGATCTGGTGTTTCGGGCGATCCGCATCGCAGCGGGCGTGCGGATCCAGAACAACCAGAAGAACCGGGATGAAATCGATGACCTGTTGGCCAATGTCGATGTATTGGTGGCCCGGGCCGGGGATGGTGAGCCTGTAATTGGCCCGACCGAGAACTGGGCCAGCGGCGGGCCTTTTGATCACTCGGCGCTGAAAGAACATACCACGTCGATTTCGGTTGGCGATATTGAAGGTAATCTGGTGTGTCTCACCCAGAGTCTGGGCTCACCCTACGGATCCGGCGTGATGGTGCCGGGTACCGGTGTAGTCATGAACAACTTTCTGAACTGGG
Organism: uncultured Gammaproteobacteria bacterium; assembly: GCA_913051905.1. The sequence goes on from CAJXBY010000054.1 coordinate 4,881, forward strand.
GTGATCTGGATCCTGCGTCGCCCAATGCGATCCGGCCCGGACAGCGTCTGGCCATGTGTATGGCGCCAACGATCACGACCGCTGCTGGACAGGGTGTGTTGGCGCTGGGTACACCGGGCAGCTATGGCATTCTGCAGACCACGGTACAGGCAATGGTCGGCTACTTTGATTATGGGCTTGAACTGCAAAACGCCATCAATATGCCGCGAGCGCGGCTGCAGGACGGCGCCGAAGTGCAGATCGAGAACCGGGTCGGAGAATCAACGCGAAACGAGCTTAAGTCTCTGGGTCATCGAATTTCCGTATTGCCGGCCTATTCATGGGCCACCGGTGGTATGCAGGCTGTCTCACGGGATCCGGAGAGCGGTGCCCTGGCCGGTGCTGCGGACAACCGTCGCGACGGCGCCGCGGTACCTGCCTGAGTTAAACGACCCTATTCGAGGTGTGAACATGAAACGAATCATCCAGCCGGAAAAAGGCGCAGCGCCCAAGGGTCCGTATTCGCCCGGTATTGTTGTTGACGGGACAACCTTGTATGTGTCGGCGCAGGGACCATTCGACCCGGAAACCGGCGAAGTTGTCGGCACGAGCTTCGAAGAGCAGGTAGAGCAGGTATTCGAGAACCTTAACGTGATTGTCGAGGATGCTGGTGGGACTCTCGGTGACGTGGTCAAGCTGACCGTATTCATCACCGATTGGGCGCACTTCGGCCCCATGAACGAGATCTGTTTGCGTTGGTTCAGTGAGCCTTATCCTGCCCGGACCCCGGTGAAAACGGAACTTCCCGGTGCGCTTTTCATGGCCGACGCAGTCGTCGCTTTACAGCGCTGAAGCCGGAGAAACAGGGGCTCGCCTCGTAGGCGGCTTGAAAGCAGGGCCGCTTCAGGCTCTGGTAGGGAAATGTTCGGCGATCCAGTCGGGCACGGGAATCGCCTGGCGTGTCTTCATGTCCATGATCAAGCAGGTGGCGAGTCCATCGAATGGGTTGGAACGATCTGCTTTGAGAATCTGGTGGCTCAAAACAAAACTGGTGCGTCCGAGTTTGACCGGCACTGTCAGGATAGTGAGCTTTTCGCCAAGAAAGCACTCGCCGCGGTAGTTGTAATCGATGTTCACCACCACAGTGCCGTAACCGGCAGGATCAAAGACTGGCTGTCCACACCGTGCATACCAGTCCCCACGGGCATCTTCCATCAATTTGACTGCCTGGACGTGATTAAGGTGTCCCAGTTCGTCCGTATGCTGTTCCTGGACTGTCACTGGGTATTCGACTTTCAAAAGGCTCTCCAACGATCGATTGATCAGTGGAATTGTACGACAGCCCATCGACTTGGTATCCAGTGCGCAAGGTGACAGTGCGCCAGGTGGCCGTGTAAGCTTGGCGGCATGTCGGCAGAGCTTCCAGAGATCGTGACACTGGGCAATCCGCGCCTGGCGCGCCCATCGGAGCCGGTCGATCTGGATCAGGTTGAGACGGCGGCGTTCCAGAAGCGATTGGACCTGCTTCAGGTCGGGCTGGAGCATCACGGTGCCAATGGCATTGCTGCGCCGCAGCTGGGCTGGTTTCAGCGCTTTTTTCTGATGCGTGATCCCCGGGGCAGCAGTGATCTGGTCTACTGGATCAATCCTGAGGTGAGGGTCCTTGACGACGAACCGGTCTGGTACTGGGAAGGCTGCCTCTCGGTTCCGGGGCTCAAAGCGTATGTAGGCCGTCCTCGAGCCATAGCGGTAGACGGGTTTGACCGTAATGCGAAGGCCCTGCATTGGGACCTGGAGGACTGGGGTGCGCATCTATTTCAGCACGAATTCGACCATCTGGACGGCATCCTGTTTCCGGACCGGGTCGCTGATCCCCGCCATATAGTGACGGCTAAGGAACTGGACCGTCGGGACCAGTGGCCGGACGACTGGCCCTGCGCGGGGGCCCGCGATGCCCCGATCCGGGTTGTCGCCCCGGCCCAATGATGCTTCTCCACCAGAGCGTGCTTGAGCCATGAAGGCGCCTCACCGTGTACTGGGCGGTCTGACCATTATGCGGGTGCTGGAAATGGTCACGCCGTTCAAGTGGCAACACTTCTTTCCGGAAACAACGGCGGAAGACTGGGCACCCCACCGGCAATGGCTCGAACCCGATGCACTGGACCCGGATACCGATCAGCTGCAGTTCCCCATGCAGAGTTACGTGGTCCGGACGTCCCACCACACCATCCTGATCGACTCGTGTGTCGGCAATAACAAAGACCGCCCAACACGACCGCACTGGCACCTGAAAACGGACCAGACCTATCTGAACGCACTGGCTGCACATGGGATCGCGCCTGAAGCAATCGATTTTGTGATGTGCACGCACCTGCACTCTGACCACGTGGGCTGGAACACCCGTCTTGAAAACGGCCGCTGGGTGCCGACTTTTCCGAATGCACGGTATGTGTTCTCAAGAAAAGAACTCGAGGCTTGGCGGGACGTTGGCCACGAAAAGTTCTCTAGAACGCCTTTTGAAGACAGCGTGCTTCCGGTGCTCGAGGCCGGGCGTGCCGAACTCGTGGCGGATAACTACGCTCTTGATGATGAAGTTTGGTTATCGCCCACACCGGGCCACACGCCCGGCCACGTGTCGATTTCGCTGGCCTCAAACGGGGCCAGCGCCGTGATGTGTGGGGATCTCATGCACTCGCCGGTACAGTGCGCTCATCCGGAGTGGACGGCCTGGCCCGACTGGGATGCCGAGCAGGCCAAAGAGACCCGAAAGGCGTTTCTTGAGCGTTACTGTGAGACGGGGACACTGGTCTGCACCGCGCATTTTCCGCTGCCCTCGGCTGGATACATCGTGCGGGCGGGAGATCAATTCAGGTTCCGGGCCGACGAATCGGTCTGGTAGCTGTCCAACCGTCAATTTGACCTTCACCCGTTCGGCAGGGGCGCCTAACCGGTCACAATTTCCTTGAAAGTGCGAAGCGTCTGGATCTGGTCGTCGAGATTCGGGGTTCTGTACATCGGATAGAGCATCACGATATCGGCGCCCAGACGTCGCCAGCCCTCGACACTCGTAGACCACTGATCCGGATCGGCCTCATTCATCCGCAGCCAACCCTCAATACCGAAATCGTCTGGGTCACGCCCGAATGCCGTCAGGTGTTGACGGAGCATCGCGAGTTTTGATTCGGCCTGTTCGTCCGGGGTGAGGATCGGCATCCAGCCCTGTCCGTAACGAGCCGCGCGCCTGATCACAGGATCGGAGTCGCCGCCGAACCAGATCGGAATGGGCCGCTGTACCGGCAGCGGTGTGATGTTGACTTCATGGAAGTCATGAAAGCGGCCCTTGAATGTCACCAATTCCTCCGTCCAGAGGCGGTTCATGACCTCGATCTGCTCGGCTTGACGTGCCCCCCGGGTTTTCCAGTCAGAGCCCAGGGCCTGGTACTCGACAAAATTCCACCCCACCCCCACACCCAGGCGCAGCCGTCCCCCGCACAGCACGTCGACTTCAGCCGCCTGTTTGGCCACGAGGCCTGTCTGCCGCTGTGGCAGAATCAGGACGCCGCTGGTGAGGTGGATTCTTGTGGTCACTGCAGCGAGAAAACCCAGGGTCACAAAAGTCTCGTGAAACGGGTCCTGCTCGTTATATCGGGGTGTCCAGCCATCGCGCCCGGTCGCCCCGAAGACGTGATCGGGTACTTCTATATGAGAAAACCCGAGATCTTCGGCTGCCTGGGCCCAGTCGCGAATCTTCGCGGGATCGGTGCCGATGTCGCGGGTGGGGTAGAGGGCGCTGATTTCCATTGTACAGCCTGGCTAGGCAGCCGCCTTGTCACGGAAGGCTGGGATGACCTCTTTGGCGAATAGACGAAGGCTGTTCAGAGTCTTCTCGACCCCGTAGTAAGGCGGATAGTGCAGTACTAAAGATGTGATGCCGGTGGCCGCGCGCAGTTCCTGAAGTCGCCGGATCACCGTGTCTGGACTCCCGTGCAGCAGGGTGGTTGCCGCCAGCTCATCGTAGTCGAGTTCCCCACCCTGGTCTTTTTCCGAGACGGTACCAAGATAACCGGCCGCATTCTTGGCCATGAAGTTTTTGATATGGTGGACGAGGCCTGCAGCGCTGTCTTCCTTGGCTTTGGCGTCTGTCTCGGCAACGTACACCCATCGAGCCTGATCAACGTGGCCACAGGCAGGATTGCCCTGCCACTTTTCGGGCGCGTCTTTCAGGGCATCCCGGTAATAGGCGGTCTGGGCAGCAATCTTGTCGAATCCAGGCAGGGTAGAGAGCATCAGGCCGCAGCCGTGTCGTGCCGCTGCGCCGATCGAACGGTCGGTCCCGGCAGCGAGATAAAGAGGCACGTGGGGTTCCTGTATGCTGGCGGGGAAAATCTCGTAATCTCCCGACACGTCGACATTGAAATAGCTGCCATGGTGCTGGATGCGGCGGTTGTGTAATGCATCGAGAACAATTTCCAGTGCCTCCTCCTGAATGTCCCGGCGCTCATCAAAAGACACCCCCATGCCTTCAAACTCGTAAGGTCGATAACCTGAGCCCAATCCAAGAATGAAGCGACCCTTGCTCAGGATGTCTGCAAACGCAGCATTCTCGACCACCCGCACCGGGTTGTATAGCGGCAGGGTCATGACGGCTGTACCCAGTCTGATGTGCTGTGTCTGCGCGGCAAGGTACCCGATGTAAGTGAAAGGATCAGGCAGGATACCGTAACTGTTACTGAAATGATGTTCAGCGATCCAGGCAATGTCGTACCCCAGGCGATCAGCTTCAAGGATTTCAGCCGTGACCCGGGCGTGCACCTCGCGGTGCGGATAGGGTTCTTTGTCGACGTGCGGATGCGATGTGAATAGGACACCGAATTTCATGAGTGTGGAGCCTCCTCGGTCCGTGCCAAACACCGGCCTGCCCGACCGTTGGGGGACCGGTTCTCAAATCAGGGGAGTCGGCCTCATTAGAGCACAGCCAGAAGATGCGCTCAAATCGGTTCCGGTCATCTTCCCAGTACTCTGGTACGGCCGTCGATCAGAGGTTTACCTGCGAGCAGGTTATCGGGTAACTTGAGACGGTAAATGGTTTTTTTGAGGACCACCCATGACCGAGACCTATGTTGATCCAACCCGCGAGGCGTTCCGCACGTTCCGGTCGCTGAAGAGCCAGGGACCGATCCACATGCTGAATCTTGTCCGGCTTCGGGAGATCGCCCGGTATCCCGCCGGGCATGCACAACGCAGCGAGTCACTCACGGGGCTCGAGGCCTATCGGTCCTATGGCAGGGAGAGTCATCCGGTATTCACCGCGGTCGGGGGTCGGATCGCCTACAGTGCCGACTTCGAGTACACCCTGATTGGCCCGGAAGACGAACAATGGGACATTGTCTTTATTGCCGAATATCCCTCCGGCGATGCGTTTGTCTCCATGATTAAAAATCCCGACTACCAGAAAGCGGTGGTCCACCGCCAGGCGGCAGTACATGATTCCCGGCTGATCCGGTTGTCACCAAAGCCCGCTGGAGACAGCTTCGGCTGATCACCTTGCTTACCGCAGTTCGAGCTGACCGGAATTGGGGTGCCTTCACTCCTGCGCGACTCGCTGGGTTCTGAGCCGCTGGGGCAGTGGAGGTTTTCTCGCCAGCATAAAAAAGATTGCACCAAAGATGGCGGTGATCGCGAGCGTCGTAAATCCTGACTCATAGCTTCCGCTGCGGTCGGCCATGTAGCCAGCGTAGACCGGACCGATCGCCATTCCGATCATCACGATCAAGGAGGACCAGCCCATGATCGAACCGAAGTTTGTGGCGCCAAAATAGTCGGCCCGGATCGCCTGCATGAGTGGGCCTCGGGTACCCCAAGCGACACCGTGCAGTGCGGCGAACCCGACCACCATCCAGATATTCTGTGCGTAGGCGAGAAGTAGCAATCCGGCCGCGTGAAAAAACATGCACACGCTGACGATGACACGTTTATCGATGCGGTCACCAAGTATTCCAGTGCTGATCAGTCCGACGATCTGCATCGCCGTCATCAGAGAGACAATGAGTCCCGCGACGGTCAGTGAATAGCCGAGCTGCCCGTTAACGTGCAGTACCAGGTGCACCATGACCGCCCCGACGATCAGCAGGGAAGTGCCGTGACCGAGTGACATGAACCAGAAAGCTTTTGTTTTCATGGCCTCGCCGGCGGTAAAGTCGGTTCTGCGAAAACCTGAAGATCCCCTGCGTTTCTGCCCGCCTACAGGCTGTTCGGTCCGGTCCCGAGGGATTCCGTCGGGTGTTTCGCCGACATGTTCGGGGCGATGATCGATAATCCGGGTCACGGGCCAGGCCACCAGCAGCACAATAATGCCTGACCCAACGGCAGTCGCCCTCCAGCCATAGGTTTCCAGAGAGTACACCGTGATGGGCACCAGGATACCGCCAAAGGAAAAGCCGAACTGTGACAGCGCCAGGGCCTTGGCACGGTGCCGCGTGAACCAGTTGACCAGTGCCACGGTGACTGACAGGAATCCACCCAGACTGGTTCCCAGCGCGATGAAAAAGAAATAGACATAGAATTCGATGATCGTGTCGATTCGGCTGAAACCGATCAGTGCAAGACCGAAAATCACGAGCCCCCAGCGGATGACCGCTCTTGGCCCGTAGCGGTCAACCATCCAGCCCTGTATCGGACCGAGCAGACCGCTCTCAACCCGGGCCAGCGCAAAGGCGCCCGCCATCAGTGCTTTGCTCCAGCCAAACTCCGCTTCCATGAGCAGAACGTAGGCCCCGAATGCCTGAAAGAAAAGGATTGCACCGGTGAACTGAACTAGACCGCCAGCGCCAACAATCCACCAGCCCTGAAAGACATGACCCTGTGGTTTTAGGGTGACCTGGATGGAGTTCAGTAGACGTTTCAAGACAGCTCCGCCGTACGGATACACAGGACCTCTTTCCGACTGTTGTCCGATCCGGTTGTACAGCGGTCTGATCTACAGGCCAGTATCAGCTGATTGAAGAGTCCGATAGGATCAAACTTCGCCGATTCCGGCATCAGGCGACCTGGGAAATCGCAAGTTCAGCCGTAATCTCGTAGGATCGCTTTCTGGCCTGGTGCTCGTAAATTTGGGCCGAGATGATCAATTCGTCGGCGCCCGTGTGTTCTATGAATGCTTCGAGTTGTTGGTGGACCGTTTCAGCTGACCCCACCATCGAGGCAGTCTGCAGTTCTTGAAGCATCATCCTTTCATCTGCGCTGATCTGGTTCTCGAGGTCTTTGACCGGCGGTGGCAAACGTCCCGGCCGACCGCGGCGCAGGTTGAGCGTCGACTGCTGCGCAGAACTGCGTAGCCATTGTGCCTCCTCGTTGGTCTCGGCTGCGCAGACGTTGCAACCCAGCATGACATAGGGTTTTCCCAGCTGTGCCGACGGCTGAAAACGTTCGCGGTAGACCTTGATGGCATGCATCATGGCAGCCGGTGCAAAATGGGAGGCAAAGGCGTAGGGCAGGCCCAGCGCGGCTGCAAGCGCCGCGCCGTACAGGCTGGAGCCGAGAATCCAGATCGGTACTTCCAGGCCGCTCCCCGGAACGGCGGTGATCCGTTGTCCCGGTTCAGGTTGGCCGAAGTAACCCTGCAGTTCTTGTACATCGCGAGGAAAATCGTCCACATCACCGGTCAGCGTGCGGCGCAGCGCGTAGGCGGTGAACTGATCGGTGCCCGGGGCCCTGCCAAGGCCAAGGTCAATCCGCCCGGGATAAAGCGACTCCAGAGTGCCGAACTGCTCCGCGATAACCAGCGGTGCGTGATTGGGTAGCATGATGCCCCCCGATCCGACACGAATCGACCGGGTTCCACCGGCGATATGACCGATGACCACCGACGTCGCCGCACTAGCGATGCCTGCCATGCCGTGATGTTCGGCAACCCAGTAGCGGTTGAATCCGAGCCGCTCGGCCTGTTGGGCAAGGTCCAGACTGTTGTGGAGTGCCTGACTGGCGTTGTTGCCCTGGGTAATAGGGGAAAGATCCAGGACAGACAGAGGTACCATGCGGGGAGTATCGCTGTTCGACCCTAACGCCTCAACCAATGACTTCGACCACCAGCTTGCCTTGCTGAGCCGCGCGCTCCAACCGGTCTAGGCCGAGCGTCAGATCATCAAGTGGAAATACGGTGTCGATCAACGGTCTAATCAGCTTCCTGCGTGAGGCCTCCAACAGTTGCCGAAATTCTTCCAGACTCCCCATCGTTGAGCCATAGATGGCGAGCTGCTTGGCAAACAGACGTTGGATGTCAGCCGAAGGATGTCCTCCCGTGGTGGCGCCGCAGGTCACGAGCCGCCCGCCCCGGCACAGAGACCGCAGGCTCTCCCCCCAGCTCGATTCACCTACGCTGTCAATGACCATGTCAACGCCTTCACCCCCTGTAATGTCCATAACCTGTCGTGCCACTTTGTCGGTCTCGTAGTTGATTCCGTAGTCAGCCCCTAGATTCGCTGCCCAGGCCAGCTTTTCCTCGCTGGAGGAGGTCACGATGGTACGTGCACCAATCATTTTCGCCATCTGTAGACAAGCGGCAGCCACACCGCCGCCCACACCCACGATCAGCACACTCTCTGCTGACTGCAGGGGAGCCTTGCCGAACATCATCCGCCAGGCGGTCAGATAAGCGACCGGCAGCGCGGCTGCAGACTGGAAGCTCAGATTGTCCGGCTTTGGAACGAAACAGTGCTCAGGCATCGCGATAAATTCGGCGAAGCTGCCATGGCGGGTCTCACCGGAGATACTGAAACGGCTGCAGTTCGGCTGGTCACCTGCCTCGCAGGCGCGGCAGCGGCCACAGCTGGCCATGGGGTAGAGCACCACTTCGTCACCGGGTTTCAATCGCGAACCCTGTGGCGCCTCGACGATTTCACCGGCACCGTCCACGCCCAGTACCAGGGGCAGCTCGTGCGATATGCCGGCGCCGCTGTCCCGCATGTAGAGGTCAACGTGGTTAATAGAAGCAGCATGCACTTTCATGACGGCCTCGCCCGGTGCCGGTTTGGGATCTTCGAATTGCTCTACTGTGAGGCCTTCGTGGCCGCGCTGGGTCAGTACTGCTGCTTTCATTTCAGGGATTCCTTCGCACGGGCGGATACTGTCCGGGTACAGGTCTGAGGTACCCGACCAAGGGCAGCTGGCCGTTGATCGCCGGCTACTGGTCGCCAGGATATTCTGGCACAACTACAGTTCTAAAGGTTTTCTGGTAAGCTGAACGACGGCGGCCGGCCGCGCGGGGAACCGCAGCTGCTGCCAAAAATCAGCGGGCGACGACAGGAGCTTACGGCATGGATCGACTCAAGGGGAAAGTTGCTGTCGTCACCGGTGGCGGAGGCGGGATCGGTAGCGCTACCTGCCGCAGATTTGCCGAAGAAGG
>CAJXBY010000055.1 GCA_913051905.1 uncultured Gammaproteobacteria bacterium
CTGGACTAAAGCGTCACACCGTGCAGGGTTATCTTTTCATCACGCCCGCGCATCTCGACGTCGGCAAATGTCTCCGTCTCTAGTCGCTCATCAAGGCGCAGCCGCATGTCTTCTGAGATCAGCACATCGCGCCCGTGTGTTTTGCAGGCGTCACAAATCCGGCTGGCCACATTGACGGTATCTCCAATCACGGTAAATTCCATTCGCTCCTCGCCCCCGATGTTCCCCACGATACTGGGACCCACATGGATTCCGATGCGGTGCTCGACAGCCGGGAGATCCTGTTCTATCCGTTCCTTGTTCCACTGCCGGAGCGAGACCTGCATCGACCGGGCACAATCCAGCGCATTCTGAGCATCGTTACCGCGGGACTCCGGCGTGCCGAAGGTCGCCATCACTGCATCGCCGATGTACTTGTCGACCGTGCCTTTGTTGGCAAAAATTGGGCCGACCATCCTCTTTTGGTATTCACTCAAAAGTTCCACGACCTCAGCCGGGTCCATTTTTTCAGACAACTGGGTAAACCCCTTGATATCGGTGAAGAGCACCGCCACCTGCTGTTCTCGACCTGTCTGCTGCAGTAGATCGAATTCTGAACTCTCGATCTCCTTGCGGATATCCGGAGAGAAATAACGGCCGAGAGCAAGATTAGTCTTCTCGGCACTGGCCGCGTCCAGTGACGACTTCTGGACCATCCAGGCGAGCGTTACAGCTGACACTGAAATAATGAAAAAACACAGCCAACCAAATACAAGTCGCCCGCCGTCAAGGACGTTGGGTTCAGACAATACTTCCATATAATCGAAGCTGATTCTGATTTCCGGATCGAGTAGAACCGGAACCTGTACGCTCCCGACCTGCACAGCCAGCAGAACAGCCAGAACCCCAGTAATCACCGGTCTGAGCAACAGGCCGGACGTCGCAACCATCATCAGTGGGAACAGGTAAAGTTCAGTAGCCCATTTAGCTCGGTATTTCTGGACAAATGAACCATCCGTACCAAGGGACCCGGCGTAATCGAGAATGGGATACAGCACCACGAACAACAAGGCCAGAAGGAACAGTATGAAGTTGTAGCGCTTCTCGGAGAGAAAATAGAAAAGCGCCATGAACCCGATCAACATCGACACCTGAGTGAAGAGAGCGATCCGCACACCGGATTGTGTTGCTTGGAGCGGAAAGGCGATATTGGTCAGGAGACCGAACAATGTCAGAACCGTCAATACGGCAAGGGTACATTTCAGACCGTAAACGCGCCGCTGAAGGGTCTGGGGATCCGTGTTTCGAGACCAGTTTTCAAAATAGGTCTTAACCATGCCCTCTACTACCGTCTATCTATTTCAGAACATCGAAAAAGAGGTAGGCGCTACTTTCTCCCCAGCTTCACGCCTGTACAAAAAGCCGGCCTCGTCTTCGACGATATGACCAGTCACCCGTAGACTCCCCGCAGATACTTCTTGTCGATTTTCCCAACACTGGTTTTGTGGATCGAATCAACCACCTCTATTCTCTCCGGCACTGCCCATTTGCTGATCACCCCGTCAGTCGCAGCCTGTAGAAACTCCGAGCGCACCGCCTCGGTATCCAGCACGTCACCCCTTGGAACGACCAGTATCATAGGCCGCTCGCCCCACTTATTGTCAGGAATGCCGATCGCAGCGGCCTCGGTGACCTCCTGACATTGCAGCGCAATATCTTCCAACGCGATCGATGAGATCCACTCACCGCCACTTTTGATCACGTCCTTGACCCGGTCGGTGACTTTCAGATAACCATCCGGATCGATGGTTCCGATATCGCCGGTGTGAAGGAATCCCCCTCGCCACAGGGCCTCCGACTGCTCTGTATCGTTGAGATACCCCTGAGTGAGCCACGGTGCACGCGCCACCACTTCACCGGTGCTCTCCCCATCATGCGGCAGTTCGTTGAGTTCCGGGTCAACAATCCGGATGTCAACCAGTGGTGCGGGCCGGCCTGATTTACAGCGCAGTTCAACCTGTGCGTCCTCATCCGCAGATCGCGCAGCAGGCGAAATCTGGGCGAGAGTTAGCAAAGGACCCGTCTCGGACATCCCGTAACCGCTGTAGAGATCGATTCCCCGCGCCCGGGCCTGCTGGGCGAGCGCGACGGGCAAGGCAGAACCGCCGATAGTCATCTTCCAGCCCGTGAAATCAACGTCTGCTGCCTCTGGCGCATTCAGCACCATGTGCAAAATTGTCGGCACGCAGTGGGAAAAAGTGACTCTCTCGCGCCTAAAGAACGTCAACAGCCTGCCGGGTTCGTACCGTCCGGGGTAGATCTGTTTGACGCCGAGCAAAGTCGCGAGATAGGGCATCCCCCAGGCATGCGCATGAAACATCGGTGTCAGGGGCATATACACATCGCCGTCGTGAAAACGACCCTGCTCAGCTGGACTGGCAAGCGCCAGACCTTTACCCAGGGTGTGCAGGACGATCTGCCGATGACTGTAATAGACCCCTTTGGGATTGCCCGTCGTGCCGGTCGTATAGAAAGTGGTTGCCCGGGTATCTTCATCAAAATCGGCGAACTCACGGGTATCCGGCGCTGCAGCCAGGAGTGATTCGTATTCACCGGCACTGTTTAGGGTCGTCTCGACAGTCGTGTCCTCGTCCGAGATCAGCACCCAGTGTTTCACCGATTCGATCCTCTCTGCAATCGGCTCGATCAGGCCCAGAAATTCACTATTTATCAGCACCACGTCGTCCGCTGCGTGGTTCATCGTGTACAGAATCTGCTCCGGGGACAAACGGATATTGACCGTATGCAACACCGCCCCAATCATCGGAATCGCAAAGAAGCACTCGAGGTAACGGTGACTGTCCCAGTCGAGTACTGCCACGGTGTCCCCTTCGCGTACACCCAGCGACTCCAGGACATTAGCGAGACGCGCAACACGTCCGACGAAATCACGGTAACAGTATCGATTCCTGTCCCCGTAGACGATCTCCTGTTCGGGGTTTCTGATCTGCAGCGTGGTGAGCAACTGCTTGATCAGCAGTGGATAGTGGTAGGCCGAAGGAGTGCGGGGGATATTGTGGTCTGCCATGAGGCTGCTCCGTAGATCCGTCAGACGATCATAATCAATCGAACCCTGTACCGCACCCAGGACGGGACCCGATCATCCGTAACCGCCGATGCCTGCGTGCTAGGAGCTGACGGTACCCGGCCGCCTGCGCATGAAATTGACGGCCTGATAAGACATCACCAGTTCGCCATGCTGGTTGTGGCTTTCCGCCCGGGTTACCAGTATCCCCCGCTCCGGCTTTGATCGCGATACCCTAGCGTTGAGAATTGTGATGCGGATGGACAACGTGTCACCGGGCCGGACCGGACTTGGCCAGTTCAGCTTCTCGATCCCGGACGACCCGAGGCTGGATTCGTCAGACAAGAAATTATCAGCGATCAGCCGCATCATCATGCCGCCAGTGTGCCATCCGCTGGTAATCAGGCCGCCATAAATCGATTTTTTAGCTGCCGCAGGGTCGACATGAAAACACTGCGGGTCGTAGCGCTTTGCAAATTCAACGCACTCGGTCTCGTCGACAACGACTGAGCCGAGTTCAAATATGGCGCCCTCAGGGTAATCCTCAAAATATTTAGGCTCATTCGGGCCGGGGAAAGAAGACTTGTTCAATATGATCTCCCGAGTTCTCGGTCGGACATCGCACACCTCGGACCGTTTTGCAGCAGTGCGCTGCAATCGACCCATGCGAGCGCGGTTCAGCCGGTCTCTTGCTGACCTTGCCGGTCGAAACGCAAACCTATGGTTCGGCGTAGCTGACTGACCCCGTTGACAAAGTGAAAGGGCCGCTGGAATCCTTCACTGAGATCTGTTCCACCCATCAACAGGAGTTCTCCCGGTAAAAACCGGATTGTACGCTCACCTCGACGCTCCCGATCTTCACAGACCCCGAACACACCGTCTCCACTCAGAAGAATGATCGCAATCACCAGTGCATACCGCACATGGTCCCGGTGCGGTGTAATACCCCGACATCCGGGCGGGTAGCGCTGCACGATCAGATCATTGACGATGTAGGGCTCACCGGACACCTGCATCCCGCAATCAGTAAGCGCCCGGTTCAACACCCGCCCCACGCCCCTGGCGAAGTCCCATAGCCTATGGTGTGACGGAATGTCATAACAGAGCTCAAAATCCTGATACACCATCGACTGACCTGATCCCATCACCGGCCGTGCCGACCGATAGGCCAGCGAATCGGCCAGCAAGATCAAGTCGTCGATCTCTTGCTGATCAAGAAACGGACAGGCCGCCGCACCGCTTTCGGGCAACCCTGCAACCGCAGCAGACAGCACGCTCGGATCGTGACAGGCACCGGGCGGCATCGTGACAGAATCTTTCTGCGGGCTCATCCTGTCGAACGGCTCAGGGCCTGGTATCCAAACGATTTGATCGTGTACTTTGTGCCATCTATCTACCCTATCATTGGTGTGCCAGGGAATGCACGCCTGACTGTGGCAGTCCTGTCTGCCTGCAACCGATAAGGACAACCCGTCACCCTGACCCGGGTCAATCTACAGCGGGCTGCGGGACCGCAAAGAGCGGACAGAAACCGCTAGCATGGCGCCGGCTTATATTCGTCGACTAAAATACCCCGTGCTTTGGGCTCCGGTTTCGTACTAAGGCATCACAGACATCCATCTGGCTCAAACGCTACACGTCCCTCTTCGGCCACCCGGTCTTCAATGAAAGCACACGACTCGACTGACAGTTCGGCGCCACGATCATCGGGCCGCCTGGGGCGAGCACTCCACCGCCTGGGTTCAATGCCCGTTTTCTACGCTCTGGCTGGGCTATGGATCCCGTGGCTGGGCGGAGTCTGTGCTGTGCTTTTTGCCGTCGGTCTCTACGGCGCCCTAGTCTCGGCACCACCTGACTATCAGCAAGGGGACAGTTACAGAATCATTTTCGTCCACGTACCGGCCGCCTGGCTGTCGATGTCTGTGTATCTGGTCATGGCGGTCGCCAGCGGCATTGGGTTGATCTGGCGGATTAAGCTGGCTGAAGTCATTGCCCGGACCAGCGCGCCAATCGGGGCGTCTTACACCTTCCTCGCGCTCGCAACCGGTTCAATCTGGGGCAAACCCATGTGGGGCACCTGGTGGGTCTGGGATGCCCGACTGACCTCGGAACTAATCCTGCTGTTCCTGTATCTTGGCTTTATCGCATTGCAATCAGCCATTCAAGACCGGCGCAGCGCCGCACGGGCGGGCGCCGTGCTGGCTCTGGTCGGCGTGGTCAACCTGCCGATCATTCACTACTCGGTTGAATGGTGGAACACCCTGCACCAGGGGCCGACCATCACCAAGCTCGATGCGCCATCGATCCATATCAGCATGCTCGTTCCCCTGCTCGTGATGACACTGGCTTTTAAGCTTCATTTCGTGACCGCTCTCTTGGCGGGAGCGCGGTCGGAAATCCTTGAAAGGGAGCAAGGGACCCGGTGGGTGGCAACCCTGACCTTGAAATGAACGTCGCCGAATTTCTCGATATGGGCGGCTACGCCGCCTTCGTCTGGCCGGCCTACGGTATCGTTGCGGTGGCGTTGCTGTTGAACCTGATTTTGCCCTTGAAGCGCCATCAGCGCCTGCGCCGGGAAATCGGCCAGCGTACTGCCAAGACCGCCCCGCCCGGCCCGTGACGCCAAGGCGCAGGCAACGGTTCATCATGGCGGGCCTTCTGGTGTCGGGCGTGGCGGTGTCCATCGGTCTCGCCCTGATAGCGCTCAACAAAAACATCAATCTTTTTTTCAGCCCCGCCCAGGTCACGGCCGGGGAAGCACCCCGCGATAGTACTTTTCGGCTAGGCGGTATGGTTGTTCCGGGTTCAGTGCAGCGGCCCGGCGAAGGACTGGTCGTGTCCTTTCGTCTCACGGACACGGTAGAAACCGTCACCGTCGTTTATGAAGGCATCCTGCCGGATCTTTTTCGTGAAAACCAGGGCATCGTGACACAGGGGCGTCTGCTTTCGGACGGCACTTTCGAGGCCCAGCAGGTGCTGGCCAAACATGACGAAAACTATATGCCGCCCGAGGTGGCCGATGCGCTGGAAAAAGCCCGCCAGATGGGGTTGAAGTGATCCCCGAACTGGGGCTGTTCGCGCTGATCGTGGCGTTATGCGTTGCGCTGGTCCAGGCGGTCGTTCCGCTGGCCGGTGCAATGACCCGCAACAGCGCCTGGTTGGCACTGGCTCGACCCGCGGCCTTTGCGCAGTTCGGCCTCGTACTGATCGCATACGGGTGTTTGACCGCAGCTTTTCTCGGCAACGATTTCAGTGTTGCTTACGTTGCACAGAACTCGAATTCCAAGTTGCCGCTGCTGTACAGGATCTCCGGGGTCTGGGGAGCACACGAGGGTTCATTGCTGCTGTGGGCGTTGATTCTGTGCCTCTGGACCATTGCCGTCGCGCGCTTCAGCCGCAGTGTGCCCGACGACATGACGGCTCGGGTGCTCGGCATTATGGGTCTGATCAGCATCGGTTTTCTTTCGTTCATTCTGTTCACGTCCAGCCCGTTTGAACGCCAGTTTCCGGTTCCCCTGGACGGACGAGACCTCAACCCGCTGCTGCAGGACCCCGGTCTCGCCATCCACCCGCCGATGCTCTACCTGGGCTATGTCGGCTTCTCCGTGAGCTTCGCCTTTGCCATCGCTGCACTGATGAACGGTCGACTCGATACCGCCTGGGCCCGCTGGTCACGGCCGTGGACAGCCATGGCCTGGTCGTTCCTCACGGTGGGGATTGCGTTGGGCAGTTGGTGGGCCTACTACGAACTGGGATGGGGTGGCTGGTGGTTCTGGGATCCTGTTGAGAACGCCTCGTTCATGCCCTGGCTGGTCGGCACGGCTCTCATTCACTCTCTCGCGGCCACCGAGAAACGCGGAGTCTTCAGGGCGTGGACGGTCCTGTTGGCCATTTTCGCATTCTCATTGTCGCTGCTGGGAACGTTTCTGGTCCGCTCCGGCGTTCTGACTTCGGTGCATGCTTTTGCATCTGATCCGGCACGCGGACTCTTTATCCTGATTTTCCTTGCGATTATTACGGGCGGTGCACTGGCCCTGTATGCCTGGCGGGCACCTGCAATCCGGAGTGTGGTCGGCCTGCAGATGGTCTCCAGGGAGGCTGCACTGTTGCTGAACAACGTGCTGTTGGTGGCCACTACCGGAGCGGTCCTGCTGGGAACGCTCTATCCGCTGGTAGTTGATGCACTGGATCTCGGCAAGATCTCGGTAGGCCCACCCTACTTCAACACGGTGTTCGTGCCCCTGACCCTGCCGCTTGGTGTGTTCATGGCAATCGGTGCACTGTTGCGCTGGAAGCAGGACAGCTTTCAGCGTCTGTGGCCCCAGCTGCGCATCCTGCTGGCGGCAAGCGTTGTTGGTGGAGGCATCTGGCCACTGGCGATGAGCCGCTATGAGATCGGCGCGGCACTGGCTGCAACACTCGGAATCTGGGTCGTCCTATCGGCCTGCCACAGTCTTTGGATACGAACGGCAACCGGGCGGCGATGGCAAGGGCTACGCAACACACCCTCGGGACTCTGGGGCATGGCACTCGCCCACTGCGGAGTCGGTGTGTTTATCATCGGTGTGGCATTCACGTCGATCTATACCGTTGAAAAAGATCTGCGCATGGCGCCAGGCGACAGCTTTGAGGTCCAGGGATACCACTATCGCTTCGAAGGGGTCGAAAACCGCACCGGACCCAATTATGCGAGCCAGACCGGGCGGGTCACGGTCTCGCGGGACGGGCGGCAGATGGCGTCGCTGATGCCCGAGAAAAGGATCTACAACGTTCAGCGCATGCCGATGACCGAAGCCGGGATTGCACCCGGGCTTTTTGCCGATTTCTATGTTGTGCTGGGTGAGCCACTGGGGAGCGACGGAAGTTGGGCTGTACGTATCTACTACAAGGCCTATATCCGCTGGATTTGGCTGGGCGCACTGCTGATGGCAGGCGGCGGTCTGCTTGCTGCTTGCGACCGGCGCTACCGTTCCCTGGGCCGACAGACGGCCCTGGCCGGGTCCGCCGACAGTACGTTCGTCTCAGGCCGAAGTTGAATGACAGTCGAGCGTAGCCGGAGACCCTGGATCGTCAGTGCTGTCTTCGGCGCCGCACTGTTGCTGGGCCACCCCAGCGGGCTGATTGCCACCACTATTGAGGCCTTGACCTTCGCGACGCCGGCCCAGGAGACGCGTTATAGAAGTCTCGTGGCCGAACTCCGCTGCCTAGTCTGCCAGAACCAGAACCTGGCAGACTCCAATGCGGAACTCGCCCAGGACCTTCGCCGGGTGACCTACCAGATGATCCGCGCCGGACGCAGCGACGCCGAGATCGTCGACTTCATGGTCACCCGCTATGGTGACTTCGTCCTTTACCGGCCACCTTTGACGCCCGCCACGTTATTTCTCTGGGCCGGCCCTGTCATCTTTCTGCTCCTCGGACTGGCTTTTGCGGCGCGGACGCTCCGCTCACGCTTCAGGGCTGCACACCGGACCGATCTCGAGGGGCAGGCCCGCCACAAAGTACGCCGGTTGCTGGACGACGACCCGTGATTCTGTTCGTCGTTTTTGCTGGTCTGATCCTATTGGGGGCGCTGTCTCTGATTATCCCGCCGCTGTTCCGCCCACGTCCCCGTCTTTCCGCAGAGCGCGATGATCTCAATATCCGCTTTGCCCGGGAGCGACTGGCAGAACTCAAAGCCGAACGGGCAGCGGGGCGTCTCAGTGACAGCGACTTCGACCAGACCAAGGCGGATATTGAAGAGGCTCTGCTGGCCGATCTCGACTCGCCCCAGGCTGCGCCGCCCGAGACCCAGTCAAGACCCTACATCGCCATCGTCGTTGCAGCCCTGCTGCCGATCACCGCGGTCATGCTGTACCTCAAGCTGGGTACGCCGGCTGGGGTGGTCAGCGTCCTCCAGGTCGCCCCTTCGGCCGAATCCACGACCGATTCCCCAACGACCGAAACGCTACTTATGGAACTCAAGGACAGGCTGGCCCAGAACCCGGCGGACAGCCGCGGCTGGTCGATTCTGGCACATATCATGATGAGCCTAGGCAACTACCCCGAAGCGGTCACGGCCTACGAGAAACTCTACGAACTCACCGGTGAAAAACCGGACGTAATGGCCCGCTATGCCGATGCGCTGGCCATGGCGGCGGGTGGTGACTTCAGCGGCCGGCCCACTGAACTGATTAAGAAGGCCCTGGAACTCGACCCTGATCAACCCCAAGGACTATGGCTTGCCGGCATGGCAGCCGAGGCCCGGGGCGAAATCGGACTGGCTCTTGAACACTGGTACCGTCTGGAACCTTTGCTGCGCAACGAACCCGAACATGCAAAAGAGCTCAGCTCGCTCATCGAACGTGTGACGGGCCTTGCTACCGAGCAGGGTCTCGACCTACCGCAACGACCGGCTACCAGGCAGGTTTCTCAGCCAGATACAGGAAGTGTGTCCCTGACAGTCGTTGTCGAAGCAGCCAGCGAACTGGCCGGCGAGGTTCGTGGTACCGATACCCTTTATGTCTATGCCCGGTCGGTGAACGGCCCTGCGGCGCCGGTCGCTGCTGTACGTCTGCAGGCCAGCACCTTCCCGATGAAGGTGACGCTTGATGACCGTTCTGCAGTCATGAGTAATCAAACCCTGTCGTCATTCCAGACCGTTGTCGTTGGTGCGCATATCTCCCGCACCGGCAGCGCCCGGAGACAAAGCGGGGACCTGACTGCTGAAGCGGTGACGACACCGGTGAATTCGGGCGAACCCATAACGCTTCGGATCACGGCCCGAGTCCCTTAGTAGCGCGTTGCCCTAGTGGATGATGCTGGGCTCCGGAGTGGACGGAAATCGAGTCAGGTTGCCCGTACCTTCGGTGATCACAACCAGATAATCGTGCGGGTATAGCATCCCGACCTACGTGGCTTTCTCTCCATTAGAGAACGTCGGGTCGGGCGGTACGCCGTTTTCTATGGTGAGGTTTCTGGGTCGTTCTGTCATGCCGCCACGGAACCTGTACTTTATGCCTGCGTGTCGGCCAGGACGCTGTCCCAGTCGAAGTCATCAAAGAAATCCAGGTGTTTGGCATTGCACTGATCCTGAAATTCTGAACCGGGCCGAACACTGGCTACGCAGTGGTATTTCTTCCGTAACGCCTCTGCCTCGGGTGACTCTTCGATACAGACTGTTACGATACCGGCAATCACACCGCCCTGACGCTCAAGCAGTTCAATTGCGGCGCCGATGGTACCGCCGGTTTCGATCCATTGGTCGACAAGCAGGATTCTGGTCCCGGGTTTACAGGCCGGTACCCGCAACTGCAGAACCTGAGGCCGTTTGCTGTAATTCACAAACTCGACCTCGTCAGTCGGTACGGGCAGTTTTCCTGACTTTCGCACCGTCAACACGCCGCAGCCGAGCCGGACGGCCAGCGCCGTGCCGAGCACGTAGCCCGCTGCATCAACTGCTGCCACCAGGTCTATCCGTTCCGATAGAAAAGGCGCCAGTAGGTCATCGACCATGGCATCGAACGCCCGGGCGTTGATATAGGCCGATGAGGGATCGAGCCAGGCGTACGACTCGTCCTTGACCCTGGGGGCCATGTGGCGGAGATACCAGCGCTGATCCTTACCGTCTTCCCCTTCTTTTGCGTTTTCCTCAAGGACAGACGTTCGACGGCAGTTATCCAGCAGCCGGTTCAGCCGGCTCCGGTCAATGTGGTAGAAATCGCCCGGTCGATTGATACCGGTGGCTACCAAAATGGCATCGACCTCATTGGAGTAGTCCTTCACGTTCTCCGGAGTAATCCCAGAAGCGATCGCGAGGGGATGATCTTCTGCCCCGCTTCGAAAGTCAGCGATCTTTTTGAGATCCGCGGTTTGGCCTGTCGCAGGACCTGAAGTCGTGACCACATCCATCCAGCGCGTGGCTTCCGCAGCCGCATGAACGTAATGAGTCGGATCCACCAATCGCTGTTTCTTGAAGGCAGTACCTCCGAAATAGAGACCTGTCCACTCGCTATCGGATCTGACGGCCGCGATCTCTTGTGCTTCAAACGCGTTTTCCGCCCGTTCCTCGATTCTGGCGTCATCAGCCCAGTAGGCATCGATGGCCAAGCCACGTTGTTCCATTTCTCCTAGTAGCGGAAAAGCAACGCGCCCGGTCACACCCAGGAAATTGACGCCCATCCAGATGCTCGGAAATGCCGTCCGACATGCTTCCAACAGCGGCAGAAAGGTCGCAACATCGAAATCGTGATTGATAAGAAATACACCCTGGGCACCACAACCCAACGCTAAGTCGATGTTCCGACTGACCTGGTTCACGTCCTGGACGTGGATAACCGGTAACACAGCAGGCCCGACAACTTTGAACGCTTTGTGGAATTGAATACGGTTCATGGCACTTGTTCCGTCTCAACTGCTTGATTAAGATTACTGATTCTAAAAGATTATTATTTATTTTTTAAATATATGAAAGCGCTGGATATTCCCACTGATCTGTTGCGCACTCTGGTGACAGTCATCGACTGTCAGAGCTATACGCGGGCGGCAGAGATCCTCGGCTGCTCCCAGCCCACCGTCAGCCTGCACATGCGGCGGCTCCAGGATCATGCCGACGGCGAACTGGTGCTCCCGAAGCGCAAGCCAGTTGAGCTGACGGCCCTCGGCACCCAGCTCGCCAGTTACGCTCGTCGGATTCTCGCGCTGCACGGGGAACTGTCTTATCTGACTGAGGAGAACACAGGTTCCGAGACCGTACGGGTGGGCCTACCGACGGATTACGCCACCGATGCATTGCAGTCCAGCCTCTTGACACTGCGCGGATCACATCCGGGGCTCAGCCTGGAATTCCGGTGTGCACTCAGCCAGTCTATCAGTCAGAACTTTGCAACAGGTGATCTCGATATTGCCGTCGCCATCGATCCAGGTGCTCTCAACCCCTACCGGAGCCACACCTGGACGGTGCAGCCCCTGTGGGTGACGGGCCGGTCATTCGAACAGGCGTCCGGGCAGCCCGTACCTCTGATTGCTCATCCTAAGGGTTGCGAATACCGGCTCCGAATGACCGAAGTACTGGACTCAGCCGGCATCGCCTGGTACGTGATCTATGAAAGCCCGTTTATCCAGGGCCTGCAACACGCGGTGGAAAGCGGCCTAGGAGTTTCGGCACTGACCCAACCCACCCTCACAAAGAAGATGAAAGAGTTACCACAGGATATTGATTTCGCGCAGATGCGTGCCATTACCATAGGCCTCTTCTCGCGCAACACGCCGGCCCGACCCGAAGTCTCCCTGGTGCTGAACCATCTGCAGCAGGTGTTCGACACCAAGAGGCCGCCAAAACGCTTGAACCGGACGAGTCACCCCAAGTAGATTCCCCTTAACCCACAACAAGCAAACAGACTCTTCCCAAAGGAGGAACACCGATGAGCAACAACACGCGCAAACCCGCCAAACCGTCGTCAGCGACTGACCTTTCCCGGCGCAGAATCCTACAGGGCGCCGGTGCGGCTTCGACCGCAACCGCGCTCGGCATTCCCCTGATACTGGTACCACCCAGGGCCCAGGCGGCGACCGAACTCAATATGATCGCCTGGTACGGACACGGCGAACCCGACATGGTGGAAGCGTTCGAATCCGAACACAACGTCAAGATCAAGGCCAAATACTATGCCGGTGGCGACAATATGCTGGCCCTGATTTCACAATCCCCGCCGGGCACCTACGACATCATTCTTTCCGATGCCGAGTTCGTGCAACTGCTCAACGAAGCTGGCTATATTGAAAAGATGGACCCGAACGAATACAACATGGGTGATTTGTACGACGAGTTCAAACGATTCCCGGGCCACTGGCAAGGCGACGACCTGTATTCCGTGATCGTCCGGTTCGGTTACCTCGGCGTCTCGTTCAACACCGACATCGTCAGCCATGAAGAAGCGATGGACTACAACGTACTATGGGAGCCCAAGCTCACCGGCAAGGTTGGCCATTTTGACTGGCACCTACCCAACCTCGGCTGCCTCAGCCTTCGAGACGGAAACGACAACCCCTCACCCTTCGACATCAATGATGCCCAGTGGAAAAAACTTCAGGAGACCACCCTCTCGCTGAAGCCGCAGGTCGGCGGATACTTTGACTACGGCGGAACGTTTGCATCTTTAAAAAACGGTGAGATTCACGCGATGTGCGGCATTGGTGACTGGATCACCGGTGTCGTCCGCAAGGATGGATCACCGGTTGATTCAGTGGTTCCCAAGCAAGGCGGCATACAGTGGACCGAATCGTATTCCATCGGTAAAGGCTCCAAGAAACAGGATCTCGTCAAAGAATTCATACGGCACATGACCTCCGGACCGGGACAGGTACGCTCCTCTCAGATGGAAGCCTACCCCGCGATGTCACCCTATAAAGCCGGCTGGAAGGCGCTCAATGAGGCCAACCCGGCCGAGGCCAAACGGCAGCGGATGGTCTTCGACGGACCGAACTGCCTGGATGATATTCGGGAAGGCCGCATTCATTTCCGGGGCGTCCCGGTGCAGCAGTCCCTCGAGGAATGGAACGAGTTCTGGTCGGAATACAAGAACGCCTGACGAACTCAGGACGAACCGACGGGCCGGCCTACACCGGCCCGTTTTCTTTACCCGCTCTGCAGTCCGTGCAGCCGTTGGGATGTCGTAGATTGATACACTCGATCGGGGCCCAACTGATCGCAACAGACGTCCTGGTGGCGTCAGAGTGGATGCCACTGTGAAAAAAAGAAGGACTGTCACGGTCTACGGTCTGACCTGGTCGATGCCCATCGTCCTATGGCAGCTCGTTTTCTTTGTCTTTCCCCTGCTGTTTCTGCTCTTGATGAGTTTCTGGCTGGTCAAGAATTACCGGATGGTGCCGGGCTTCGACAGCGTCAACTGGGTCAAGATGTTCTCAAAGGAGTACTTCTGGGACGGCTACTGGCGGACCCTGGGCTACGCGGCCGTGGCAACACTGGTCACCAGCATCATTGCGTTTCCCTGTTCTTTTGCATTGGCCTTCA
>CAJXBY010000056.1 GCA_913051905.1 uncultured Gammaproteobacteria bacterium
CTGATCTGCCACAGCCGAGTTGGTCGAATGCCACGATTCGGTAGCCGGTATCTGCAAGCGGAATATGCGGGTCCCTCAGGTAGTCGCAGGGCAGGCCAGGGCCACCGTTCAACAACAGCAGAGTGTTATTACCGCTACCATAACTGTAGGTGACGATCTGATAACCATCGACGGTTACGTTCTGAATATCATCAGGCTCTCTTGGGGGTGACATGGGGAAGCTCCTTGAACTGGGTTTTCAGGGTAGGGGTAACTGGGCCAGTCGGCCCCCGTCTATGGTGTAGACCTGTCCGGTCACAAAGCTGGCATCATCCGATGCCAGCCAGGCGACCAGCGCTGCGACTTCGTCCGGGCTGCCGGTTCTTCGCAGCGGGTGGATCCGGCCGATCTGATCCCGAAAGTGTTCGGGGTTGGGCATCGAGGCGATGAAGTCGGTATTGAGGGCAGTATCAATCCACCCTGGGGCTACGCTGTTACAGCGGATTCCGTCGGTGCCGTGATCGACTGCAACTGCCCGGGTGAGCGCGTGCAGTCCAGCTTTGGAAGCACAATAGGCCGGGTGACGGGGGTTGGAACCGAGTCCCTCTATGGAACCGATGTTGACGATTGAGCCCGCCCCGCGGAGATGTGGAATAGCGTGTTTGATCAACAGAAAAGGAGCCCGCAGGTTGACCGAGAGTGTCAGGTCCCAGTCGGCCAGCGGCATCTCTTCCACGGTCGCTTCAAGCATGACGCCGGCGTTGTTCACCAGGACGTCCAGCCTGCCTGCCCGTTCGATCACGCCGTCGATGATTCTGGCTGGAGTATCGGTATCAGTGAGATCTGCAGGGATCGTCTCGAAGTCATCGGCAGACTCCCGCTGGGCGGTAATGACCCGCAGACCTTCTCTGGCGAGCCGTTGCGCGCAAGCGTTCCCGATGCCGGTTCGCCCGCCGGTAACCAGAGCAACCCTTGCCGGATCCTGAGTCATGCGACGGCCTTGCCACCATTGACCTCGACCAGTGCGCCGCACATATAGCGGGACTGGTCTGAAGCGAGAAATAGGACAACATCCGCAATCTCCTCAGGCTGGGCGATATGGCCTAGCGGTACCGA
The DNA here is from genome assembly GCA_913051905.1 of uncultured Gammaproteobacteria bacterium. Next base: position 1,096 of record CAJXBY010000056.1, read on the forward strand.
CTGATTGAGGTCGTCGATACCGGTTTGGGGATCGATGCCGCGTGCGTCGAATCCGGAACGGAGCATTGTGGTATCGACTTCGTTCGGGCAGACCGCGTTGATGCGGATTCCCTGATGCGCATGGTCATGGCCAAGGCACTGGGTCATCGTTGCCAGTGCGGCTTTGGTCATACAGTACAGGGGATGATCGGGGCCGGGGCGCAGTCCCCAGCAGGAGGCGATATTAACGATGACGGCCGCCTTGCTTTCAGCAAGAAGGGGAATGGCCGCCCGGCAGATTCGAAACGGTGCTTCGACATTGACGGTAAACGATTGCCGGTAATCATCGTCTGTGGCTTCCGTGACAGGGCCGCGGCGAATGATCCCGGCATTGTTGACAACGATGTCGAGGCCGCCAAGGATTCGTTTGGCCTGTTCCGGGAGTCCGTCGCAGTAGGCCGGGTCGGTAAGGTCACCCGGCAGTGAAGCGGCGCAGTTAATGCCCTCGATCTGAATATCCGCGGCAGCCACGGCAGCGCCGGCGCTCGATAAGGTCTCGACAATCGCTCGTCCGATACCGCCGTCCGCGCCGGTGACCAGTGCCCTTCGTCCTTCGAGGGGGCCGTCAGTCAAAACGGGTCCCCTGCCGGTAGGGGTCAGTGTGTCGAGGGTTGCTCATCGCTCTGGTGAGAGAAGATCGATGTGTAGCCGCCGGACCAGTCGGGCGGCAGACGGATTGGTGCGGGTTCGAGGTGGGCATAACGCGTTTGTTTTCCGCGCACGACGGTGCCATGGTGGGAACTCGGGTAAGCAGGTGCAGTGTAGGGCAGCGCATCGCTGGCATTGTAGCCAGTGATCAGTAGCGGTCTTCCTTTCTCGCTCAGGTTTTGTCTGGAACTGTGAACCGCTAGACCATGATGTACGGTCACGGTGCCGGCTGGGCCGGTCAGTGCCACGGCATTTTCCGTATCGATCTCTTCAAGATATGTGCTGGGAATATGACCGAGCCACTGATCCGCGTCATCGTAGTGATCAAAGATCCTGCCTTTATGACTGCCCGGTATGATCTGTGCAGGACCCTGCTCGAGTTCGACATCATCCAGGAACACGATGAACTGAGCGGGTGAGAGGTTGGTGTGCGGGTAGAACGGCAGGTCCTGGTGCCATTGCACCGCCTGACCACCTCGGGCCCATTTGTAATTGATGAGGCTCTCACGGAAGGTCACGTTGGGGCCCAGGATATCTTCCGCTATATCCACAATCGTGGATTCCTTGCTGAATTCCCAGAACACTGGGTGCAGGTCATCCAGGAAGGCAATGCGCCGAAGCCGCGGGTTTTCGGCCGTGTGCTTGTCTTCAAGATCAAAGGTACCGTCTGACGCCTTGAGTGACCGGCTTTTTTCGATCAGTTCTCCGGATGCCGAGCGCAGTCTCGCCAGCCATGCGTCGTCGATGACGGCGGGTACATCGACATAACCCTTCTCGAAATACGATTCCCGCTGTTCCTGCGAAAGGATACGGGGCGGTCTGGAGAGGACGTCTTCGGCTTTCATACTAGGTGACTATCAGATGGGACTGTGGCCGGGATCTAAATGTTGGCGCGTTAGTTTAGCGTTAAAGCCTGGCCGTTGGATGTCGATTCGGCCCAGCTGGTCGAGCGCCTCCCTGACCATCCTATCGACATCCGCGCTGGTGCTGACATCGGCCCGGATCCATTGCACGCCGTTCGGCAGGTCACAGCCGTCGTCGCTGCGGGCGCAGGTGAGTACTCGTGTACCGTGTGCGGCAAACACTTCGACGATTGCCCGCCCAATGCCGCGGCTGCCGCTGGTCACCACGGCGGTCTTGCCGTCGAGGGTCCGATGCATCACAGCCGCATTTGCTGGACCTGGGCAGTGAGACCGCCGTCCAGCACCCAGAGCTGTCCGGAAGCATAGCGGGCTTCATCCCCAGCAAGCCAGTTGACGAGGTTGGCGACATCGTCGGGCGTTCCGTAGCGCCTCAGAGGGTGTACCCGCCGCACTTCGTCCCTGAGGCTTTCGATATCACCACTTGAGCCAAAGAAATTCTGCAGCATGGGTGTGTCGACATAACCCGGACAAACAGCGTTGACGCGGATGTTCTCGGGGCCGTGATCGCAGGCCAGTGCCCGGGTCAGGGCGTGGATCGCCCCCTTGGTCGCGCAGTAGGCCGCAAGTCCCGGGTCCGCAATAAAGCCGTCATAGGAGCCGAAGTTGATGATCGAGCCGCCTCCGGTACTGCGCAACAGGGGCAGAGCGTGCTTGCACGCCAGAAAAGTCCCCGTCACGTTGACTGCAAATATCGCGTTCCACTCGTCTAGCGAGGTTTGCTCCACGGTCTTCTCGATCTCAATCCCGGCGGCGTTGACCAGGATATCCAGCCGGCCGTGGTCGGATTCGATCCGGGTTATCAGGCCGTCGATGTCCTGCGACCGAGTGACGTCGCATTCGGCCTGTAGTACACCCTCGGGAAGCGCCATTTTGCCTCTGGCGTTATCTGCGGCATACACGGTTGCCCCTTCGCGGGCAAACCGTGCACAGACAGCAGCACCGATACCCCCTGTGCCGCCGGTGACGATCGCAATCCGACCGGAGAGGCTGTTCCCGCCGTCCGTCACGGGCCGCAGGCCCTGCGGTAGGCATCCAGGACCAGTCCGTGAAAATGGTGGACACCGTGTTCGCTCATTCCGGAACCCTTCGGGTCGACCAGGTAACGGCCCTGGCTGAATGCCGGTGTGCGCATACCCCGCTGCACACTCTCAACAAGACCGATGTCTTCGGGCTGCAATACGGTGTCTATAAAGTCTATGGCCTCCTTTTCCGTGTCCGTCGGCTGTGCGCTCTCAAAGAAAAAGTCGAATTCCTCGTAGGTCTCATCCGCAGAGACCGGTATAAATCGCCAGACCATGAAGTTGCCCCTGCCCGGGTAACGCAGCAGTGCCGTGTTGGGCCACAGATACCAGACCGCATGATCGGTTACGCTCGCTCCCTCCACAGCATAGGCCTCGTTTCCGCTGCGTCCTGCCTTGGCCATGTGGCTGGAATAAATGCCGTGGGTTCGGACCTCGTAGGTGTCCATCTCCACCAGGGTCACGAAATCCTTGTGGGCGACGGGGCAGTGATAACACTCCAGAAAATTATCCAGCACTACTTTCCAGTTGGCTTTGAGCTGGTAGGTCAGGCGGTGGGCAAACGTGAGATCGCCAAGGTCGGGGGCGTAGGAAAGGATTTCTTTTCCCAGATCTCCGGACTGCTGCCCGAGAGATCTGGCACCGGCATCGAGGTTGACGAAGATCAGGTGATGGAACGTCTCCACCTGGATAGGCATCAGGTGGATATCGGATTCGCAGAAATTTTCGATGAGTTCGCTGCGCCGCGCCCTGCGCAAGGATCCGTCAAGATTGTAGACCCAGGCGTGGTAGGGACAGGTGATGGTGTTGATCTTTCCTTGACCGCTGAGTAGCTCATGACCGCGGTGCCGACAGACGTTGTAGAAGCCGCGCAGTTCCCCATCCTGGTCACGCGCGACGAAAATACTCTGGCCCTGAACATCGGCGGCCACGTAGTTTCCGGGCTCGCGTAGTTTTTCCTCGTGGCACAAAAACTGCCAGCTTCTGTGGAAAACCTGTTCCTGCTCGACCTTGAGATAACGGGCATCGAGGTAGCAGTCGCTGTGGATCGAACCCGAACGTGACGCTACCGGGTCGTACGCCTGGCGGATGTGGTCGAACTCGGCTTGGGTAAGGCAGAGGGACATTAGCCGATCGATTTAAGGATGGGCCGGGTCAGTGACGACAAGCTGGTTTTCTGTTTGCCGGCGTCGTCGAAATTTTCCGGGTCCAGCCATGACTCAAATGCCGTTTCGAGTTCGGGCCATTCCTGGTCGATGATTGCGTACCAGGCTGTGTCGCGGTTGCGCTCTTTGTAGACCGTGGCCTGGCGAAAGATCCCTTCGTATGAGAATCCGAGCCTCAGGGCAGCTCGCCGCGAGGGCGCATTGAGCGCATCACACTTCCATTCATAGCGTCGGTAACCCAGTGCAAATGCCCGTTTCATCATCAGGAACATGGCTTCGCTTGCCGCGCGCGTTTTCTGGAGCAAGGGAGAATAGTGGATGTGACCGACTTCTATGGTCCCTGCTGCAGGTGTGATCCGAAGATAGCTGGCTACACCAATCGGCCGCTGACTGGCAGCATCAAGGATGGTGAAAAAAAACGGATCGTCCATGTCTGCCATTCCCTTCAGCCAGTTGTAGAAATTGTCATGGCGGTTGAATGGTCCCTGCGGCAGGTATGTCCAATTGCGTCCGTCGGGATCGAGTGCATAGGCCTCGAACAGGGCTTGGCCATGTTGATCGGCATCAAGCCGTTCCAGCCGGCAGTAGTGCCCGTTCATCGGTTCGGCCCTTGGCGAGGGTGGTGGGCGCCAGCCTGCGACCGAAAAACTGATCGGCTGATCGGTCATGGTTTCACCGTCTGCGCGAAGCCACAGTCTGTGAGGTCAGGGTCTGGTAGCGCAGCCTCGGTGATGGCGCAATGATCATGCTGGGGCAGGATCGGTGTAACACTAAGGGTGGGTTCAGACATGTCGCTCTCCTCAGGTCTCGGGCGCAGGTCGCCGGGTTCGTACGCTGCTTCGGTCTGCACGGTCACTGCTCGCGATTGGTCCATGACGAGCACGCCAAGCCGGGTACCCTGAGCCGGATACTGGGGTTTCAGATAGGCAAAGGCAAGCAGTTTTTTGACCGAAAAACCATAGGCGATAGAGCTCACCGTGCACATGCACTCACCGTCCGACAGGATCGCTTCACCCCCGTGGCCGTTGTCCATTCCGTCGTCATCAACTTTAAGATAAGCATAGATCCAGGGCAGGTCACTGGTTAAAGAAGATTCGGTCGCTGTCTGGCCGGTGAAATCCAGCAGACCCGGATTGAAAAAAAGCGCATTACGTCAGATTCAATAATGGTGACTTCATTGGTAGGTTTGCCTTTGCCCTTGAACATCTGAACAACGTTGTGAAACACTTGACGACCGACTGGTGGTACTGCCTGACGTCCCACCCGGTGGCGATCGACGAACGGCTGGACACAGTGGCCAACGCGACCCGAATTATCAGTGAAGGAACCGCGGAACTCATCGTCGGCGCGCCCGCGTCACTGACGACAATGTTGTTGCCGTAGGGCGAGGAACGGCTCGGTGAATCCGTAGCGACCTTATTTGCCCGATAGTATGTAAACAGGAGAGGCGAAGGTATTGTGGTACAGGAAAGAATACCCGACACCATGCGGGCGGTGGTGCTGACCGGCCACGGTGGTCTGGACAAGCTGGTGTTTCACGAGAACTGGCCCACCCCGGTTCCTGAAACTGACGAAGTCCTGATCCGTGTCGGTGCGTGTGGTCTCAACAACACTGACGTCAATACCCGCAGCGCCTGGTATTCCAAAGGCAACGTGGATGCGACGACCGGTGGCGCATTGGTCGGTGCCGAGGGCCAGGATGGCACCTGGGGCGGGGCGTCGATCGACTTTCCCCGCATCCAGGGAGCCGATGCAGTCGGTACCATAGTTAATACTGGTCAGGCAGTGAACGCTTCACTCATCGGGCAGCGGGTACTGATTGACGGCTGGCTGCGTGATTGGGGTGACCCGATGAATCTCGACAGGACTGGCTACTTCGGCAGCGAATGCGATGGCGGTTACGCGCAGTACACCCGGGTTTCCTATCGCCAGGTCCGACCTGTCCACAGTCCTTTATCGGATGCTGAACTTGCAACGTTCGTCTGCTCGTACGTCACTGCGGAAAATATGCTGAACCGTGCTCAAGTCACGGGAAAAGACACGCTACTAATCACCGGTGCCTCCGGTGGTGTGGGCAGCGCCTTGATACAGCTGGCGCACCGGCGCGGTGCAAGTTGTGTCGCCATGTGTGGGGCTGATAAAGCGGCAGGTGTGCAGGCAGTGGGGCCGTGTGTTGTGATCGATAGGTCTCCAGAGGACCTCCCGTCTGCCTTGCGGGACGCAATCGGGCGGGACTCTGTAGATGTGGTCGCCGATGTGGTCGGTGGTGCAATCTGGCCGCAATTGATCGACGTCATTTCGCGTGGTGGCCGTTACACTTGTGCAGGTGCTATTGCAGGACCCTTGGTCGATTTTGATTTGCGCACTTTTTATCTGCGTGACCTTACGCTTAGTGGCGCTACGGTACCGCCCCCTGGGGTCTTTGAGGATCTCGTGGGATATATCGAACGGGGGGAAGTCCGGCCGCTGCTGGCCGCAACCTACCCGTTGGAAAAGCTGCGTGAAGCGCAGCAGGCTTTCATCGACAAGCGCCACGTCGGCAATATCGTGGTGCTTCCGGGTGCCTGATATCTGAGGAATGGATCTTTAGAACATGAGTGAGCGTATTTCCCAGGACAAGGAGAGTAGAAAAGTCCAAAAGTTGCGTGAAGTGTCAGCAGCGCTGCTGAGCGGGGAGTACCAGCCGCTTGTCGATGGTGTGTTATCAACGACCGCCGGTAAAACGCCAACTGCAGACCAGTTTGCTGCCCACCTGGTCTGGACCGGCCGCGACCCCATGCTTCCGGAGCGCCCCTATCTGATTCGCCTTGCTGGGATTGAAGCCACGGTCCAGGTCACGGACCTCCCGTATCGTGTTGACACGGATACGATGGAGCATCTCGCGGCGAAAACACTGATCTCGGGTGAGATCGGTTACTGCAAGATAGCCTTGGATCGCGCTGTTCCATTCGATGACGATGCCGGCGATGACTGGTCTGGTGCGTTTACGCTGATCGATAAGGGTGGGAACGCAACAGTTGGCGCTGGAGTCATCGACTTTGCACTGCGCCGGGCTACCAATATCGGTTGGTACAAAACCAAAGTCGATAAGGCGGCCCGCGCACGGGCTAACGGGCAGAAGCCGTGCGTGCTGTGGTTCACAGGGCTTTCAGGGGCCGGGAAGTCCACGGTTGCCGATCTGCTGGAACAGAAACTTCATACCATGGGTAGACGCACTTATCTGCTCGACGGCGATAACGTTCGCCACGGACTCAGCCGCGATCTCGGATTTACCGATCAGGACCGGGTCGAGAACATCCGGCGTATTGCGGAAGTCGCAAAACTCATGGCCGATGCCGGATTGATTGTACTGGCCTCCTTTATTTCGCCATTTCGGTCTGAACGCCAGATGGCACGGGACCTTATGGATGAGGGGGAATTCGTCGAGATCTATGTGGATGCGCCGCTGGCGGTTTGTGAAGCCCGCGATCCGAAGTCCTTATACAAAAAAGCAAGGTCAGGGAAATTGAAGAACTTCACCGGCATCGACTCAGCCTATGAGGCTCCTGAGAACGCTGACATTACCCTGGCCGCAGCGGACAAGGACCCGGAAACCCTGGTCAATGAGGTACTGGTGTATCTGCAGGCTCGGCAATTCGTCTAGCGTGCGGCATCGGGCCTGTCCCAATGACTTTCAACCAGGCACGATCGGGACTTCAGGTATGAAAAGACCAATCCGTACAACCATTCGCGAAGGTGCACGTATCGGTAGCTCATGGGTCCGGAGTGAGATCGCCGTGCTGCGCAAGGGTTAGGCCCGGTGCACAGGATTCTGGTGCTCTGGGCAACACCGCGGTCCACCGGTACCGCGTTTGAATGGATGATGCGCCAGCGTGGTGATCTTCACTGTTTTCACGAACCTTTCGGTGAGTGGTGGTACGAGGGTGATGGTGCACCCTGGCCCCGACTGACACCGGAGAGTCCACGTAAACCCGGACTGACCTTCGAGAAGGTGTGGTCGAAGCTCAAACAGGCCGCAGCGCAAGGACCTGTTTTTTCAAAGGATTTTCCGCACTACATCGAGGATCACTGGAGCGACGAATTTCTCGATCACTTTAACCATTCTTTCCTGATCCGTGATGCGGCGAAGGTCGTGACCAGTGTGCAGAAACGCTGGCCGGACGTCTACTTGAAGGAACTGGGGTTCATCGAACAACGCCGGCTGTTTGATCACCTGGCAGACCGCGATGGCCAACCGCCGCCGGTGATCGATTCGGATGATCTTCTCAAAGATCCCGAGACCATCGTGAATGCCTACTGTGATGCGACAGGTATACCTTTCATCAAGGAGGCATTGACCTGGGAGGAGGGTGCCAGCACGGAGGCTTACAGCTGGTATGACAGCGGTTCCTGGCACGAGAAATTGAAAGGGTCTACCGGACTCAAGCCACAAAAGCCCGGCTATACCGATATTTCAGACGCGCCCGACCGCGCAAAGCAGCTCTATGAGCAGGTGCTGCCGCATTATGAGCATCTCTATGCGCATCGCCTGCGGCCTTGACGAGGCACGTTCCCTGCGTATGAAACCCCCGGGTCTGGTTGCCAGTTTGGACAGCGCCGGCTAGCATTCCGAACTCTGAGTCGGCTTGACGAACCGAGACACTGACATGTCCCCTAAACCCATCAGTGGAGGCCCTGTGGTCGCACACCCTGCCATCGCATGATTACCTGGGACCCGGGATACTGGAGCATGAAAAGACTGCGATCTTTTACCGCCACTGGTACTACGCCGGGTACGCTAGCCAGTTCACCAGCCCAGGCGATTTTCCAGAAAAGGTGAGAATTAATCAGGCAGGGGAGTGGTGATGACTGAATCGACGGAATTCCGGGGCGTGTTCCCGATCGTACCGACACCATTCGATGATGATGGCGTATTGGATCTCGACAGCCAGCGGCGGGTGCTGGACTGCATGATCGACCAGCAAGTGGACGGCCTGTGCATCATCGCCAACTACTCAGAACAGTTCCTGCTGAGCGATGCCGAACGCGACCAGTTGATGAGGGTGTGCCTGGAGTACGTTGCCGAACGGGTCCCCGTGATTGTCACCTGCTCGCACTTCTCCACCCAGGTGGTCGAGGACCGCTGCCGTGCTGCAGCGGATCTCGGTGCGGATATGATCATGCTGATGCCGCCTTATCATGGCGTCGGACTACAGGCGGTCGAACAAGCGGTTTTCGAACACTTCGAACGCGCGGCTGCTGCGGGCGGTATCCCGATCATGGTGCAGGATGCACCGCTTTCCGGTGTCCACTTGCCGGTGTCGCTGTTGGTGCGACTGGCACAAGCGATCCCCCTGCTCCAGTACTTCAAGATTGAAACGCCCCAGGCTGCGGGGAAACTGCGTGCACTGATTGCCGAGGGCGGTGACGATATTCTCGGTCCGTTCGACGGAGAAGAAGGGATCACCCTGATGGCTGATCTTGATGCCGGGGCTACGGGCACCATGTGTTCGGCTCTGATTCCCGACCTGATCAGACCGGTGGTCGAAAAGCATCACGCGGGGGACCGGGATGGTGCGGCGCAGTGTTACCACCGGATACTGCCGCTGATCAACTACGAGAACCGGCAATGCGGTCTGCGGGCCACCAAGACCATTATGAAAGAGGGCGGTGTGATCCGCTCGGATCACGTCCGTCATCCCCTGGGACCTCTGGACCCCGAAACCCGGAAAGGACTGCTGACCCTGGTGCGTGCCTTGGATCCTCTTGCCCTACGCTGGGGGCATTGATTCTGTTTTCCTTAAGGTTCTGATTCACTCGGAGTGCGGTCGCGAACCCCGTATCAGGTCTGCAGCCTTCTCGGCGATCATCACCGCGGGGGCGTGGGTGTTGCCGGACACCAGCGCGGGCATGATCGAGCAGTCCACTACGCGTAAAGCGGTCACACCCCGGACCCTCAGTTCATTGTCCACCACAGCTCCGGCGTCTGTTCCCATCCGGCAGGTCCCGGCAGGGTGGAATATAGTTACTCCGCTGTGACGGGCAAAATCCAGAATCTCCGTATCCGTGTGCGCCGCCTCGCCGGGCTGGTATTCCTCGACTATATAGCGGTCAAGGGCAGGTTGGGCCGCAATTCGACGGGCCACTTTGACGCCCGCAACCACGGTCTGTTGGTCAACTTCCGCGGACAGGTAAGCCGGATGAATCTCAGGCTTTTCCAGGGGATCACCTGATCCGATACTGACGTGGCCTCGGCTGGCCGGTCTGAGTTGGCAGACTGAGGTTGTAAAGCCCGAAAATCGGTGCAGGGGTGATCCAGGCAGGTCGGATGACAGCGCACCGAAATGGAACTGGATATCCGGCCTGTCCAGATCATCACGGGTCCTGAGGAACGCGCCTGCCTGGTTGATGCCGATCGCCATAGGGCCCGAGCGCCACAAGACATACTGGAGACCCATGCGTATTTTTCGCCAGAGACTCTGCAGGTCGTCATTGGTGGTGAGCGGCCTGGAACAGCGGTGAATCACCCGCACCTGCAGATGATCCTGGAGGTTTTTACCGACCTCCGGGCGCTCGCACAGTACGCTGATGCCGTGGCGCCTGAGAAGATCCGCATCACCGATTCCGGAGAGTTGCAGGAGCTGCGGCGACTGTACCGTACCGGCACAGAGCAGCACTTCGCGCAGGGCGCGCACCTGCTTCTCCTGACCGTCTTGAAGATAGTACACCGTGTCCGCTCGGGTGTTTGTGAAACCGATCCGGCAGACATGGGCTTCTGTTTCAACCGAAAGGTTTGCCCTTCTGAGCGCGGGGCGCAGATAACCGGTCGCCGAACTGCAGCGCCGTCCCCGCCAGGTGTGCAGCTGATAGTAGCCGGCACCCTCCTGCGTTTTGCCGTTGAAGTCGTCGTTGGCCGGAAAACCTGCTTCGACACAGCTCTCGATGAACGCCCTGGCGAGGGGATTCGGTGTGCCGACGTCTGACACGCCGACGGGGCCGTTGTCACCGTGAAAAGCGTTTGCGCCGCGCTGATTCCGTTCGGCGCGGATAAAGTAAGGCAGTACGTCGTCCCAACCCCAGCCCCGGTTGCCCAGTTCGGCCCAGTGGTCGTAGTCCTGTGCCTGACCGCGAATATAGATCAGACCGTTGATGGCACTGGACCCACCAAGCACCTTGCCCCTCGGCCAGTAGATCGACCGGTTGTTCAGTCCCGGGTCGGGCCGGGTGTAATGCTGCCAGTTGTAACGTGGGTGGAACATGGTCTTGGCGTAGCCGATCGGGACATGGATCCAGGGATAGCGATCTTTTTCACCGGCTTCCAGGAGCAGAACCCGGGTCCCCGAATCGGCAGACAGACGGTTGGCGAGTACACACCCGGCTGAGCCGGCACCGACAATGACGTAGTCGAATTCACTCATTGGTGTGCTGTTCGAATCGGTCGCACCATTACTGACAGGTGATGGACTGAAGCCCGGGTTCCAGAGAGCAACCCGGGTCTTGGTGCCAGATAGGGCAATGCCATCAGTCCCAGAACGGCAGGGTGTCGTCCCGTTCCATGAGGCTCAACCGGTCCAGACGGAGGCCGCTGACTCGTCCGTCAGTGTCACTGACCAGGGCGATCTTCGGTTTGACCACCGATGCGGTGTCCAGCGCCAGGAAAAACGGATCGTGCGCATCAGCCCTGATCAGCCGAATTCCGTTGCGCCAGTCGCCCCGGCGGGACCGGAGTATGAGGTCCCCGTTTTCCTCAGTAATCTGCAGTCGTCCGTGGCTGCGCACCGGTCGGGAGTTGGTGAGTATCCCGTCAGGAAATGTGTACACCCCGACTGCAGACGACCGGACCTCTGCGTCCAGCGGCAGGTCCGGGAGAACCGGTGAGGGTGCATCCAGGACGGCCTGCAACAGCTGGCTGTACACCTCCTCGGAGCAATCTAGATAGGCGTTCAGATGAACCAGCATGGCGAGCTTCCTGTTCGGTATCACGGTCAGATTCGTGTTCCATCCTCCGTCCACCCCGCCGTTGTGCCCAAAGGTGAACTCTTCAAACTCGTGTGCGCGGAAAAACCCCAGTCCCATACTGGCCAGCCGTTCGTCCGGGCACCAGTGTGGTTTCAGCATCTCGTCGAAAGTCTGTGGCGTGACGACACCACCGCCGTGTGCCAGGAGTGCGGCTGCGTAAAGAGCCATATCCGGGATGTTCGACTGCACGGCACCAGCTGCCCGGCCGTTGATGTACACCCAGTCACCGGGGATGTTGTGGCTGTCGACGGCCCGGCTCGGCGGGGGCGGCTTGCCCAGCAGTTCAAGCTGATCTAGGGATTCCGGGCTGGGCGCATGCCGGTAGCCCGTGGTCAGGCGCTCGCCAGGGTGGTCCAGGTTGTCGGTCTGGAGCATGCCCAGAGGTTCAAAGATCCGGCGTTGCAGCACTGTCTCAATGGTTGCCTGTTCGAGTCGGGCGATGATCTCCCCCGCCACCATCCAGCCGTGGTTCGCGTAGTGCCATTTGCTACCTGGTCTGACATCGATCGTGATGCCGTTGGGGTATTTCTCGGCCAATGGTGGTGTGTCCGGACCATCCGCCCACAGAACCCTGATGGGATCAGCAGCGTCGGCAGCTGTCGGCGCTTCGCCGATGCCGCCGGTATGGGTAAGCAGGTGCCAGAGGGTCAGCTCATCGCCGTAGCCGTTCAGTATCAGATCCGGCAACAGATCGGCGACCCGCGAGTCAAGATGGAGCCGGCCTTCTTCAACCAGAGCCATAGCGCACAGGCACACCATGGTCTTGGTGATGGAGCCTATGCGCTGGTGAAGGTACGGGTCCTGGGGTCTTCGCTGGGCGATGTCAGCCCAGCCGAAGCCCTCGGCATAGACCAGTTCGCTACCGGACACCACCCCCACCGACAGCCCGGGCAGGTGAAATGTTTCGAGCAACCGGTTTGCGGTGTCCGAGATACGTTCGGTTGACAATGGAGTCATACGGTTCAACGCCCGAGAGGGCCGTCTGTGTCTCAGCCAATGATCTGGGATGTGCTGCGGCAAATCAAGTTGAGACGCCGGGCCGCTCTGTAGTGGTTAAGGCTTCAGGCCGAGTTTGATTATTGGCCAAGGGTCGAACCGGTTGATTGCCTGCTGATAATCTGCGAATCTCATTTTTTATC
>CAJXBY010000057.1 GCA_913051905.1 uncultured Gammaproteobacteria bacterium
ATCTCACCGTTTACAATAAGCGGAACCTCGGTTCCAGCCGCCGTATCGGCCGGGTAATGCTGTTGAGTGAGCCACCGGAGATCGATGCGGGGGAGATCACAGACAAAGGCTATATCAACCAGCGGGCCGTCCAGGAAAGGCGCACCAACCTCGTCGACCGGCTGTATGCCGAATCACCGGATCCGGAGGTGATGCTGCTCTGAGCCGGTATTCGGTCTGACCATAAGGAGTCCATCCATGACTGATTTTGCTGAACGACTGGAAGCGTGTTACGCCAGTGCCGTGCACGATGTGTTGCGCCTGATGGGCCATGACAACTGCGTTTTGCCCTCGAACCTGATTTCTCTTGATCCAACGCAGCGTCTGACAGGGGAGGTCTATACGATCTCCGGTCACGTGGACCGGACATTGTCACGGCATGAGAGCCTGTTGGCATGGACCCAGGTGTTGTCCCGCGTCCCGGAAGGCAAGGTCCTGGTCTGCCAGCCTAATACGCGGGATGTGGCACTGATGGGGGAATTATCTGCGCGGGCGCTGATGGTCAAGAACACACGAGGCTACGTTGTTGATGGCCGATGCCGGGATACCGACTTTATTCTGGAGATGGGTTTCCCGGTTTTCTGTGACCTGAATACGCCGGCCGACATTGTTGAGCGGTGGACTTATGATCGGCTGGGAGGACCTGTGACTATCGGAATGGTGACCGTCTCAAGCGGCGATTATCTGATCGGCGACCGGGACGGGATCGTGATCATCCCGTCGACAGTGGCTGAAGAAGCGGTATCGAAAACCGAACAGGTGATGTCGACCGAAAGCGAGATGCGTGAAGCGATTCTTTCCGGAATGGATCCGGAAAAAGCCTACCTCGAATTCGGAAAATTCTAATGCCGGATACCTTCTTAAATGACACAGAATATTGAAAAAATACTGAATTCTGTAACATAATTAAATCACCTCATCCGCGGCAAACCGATGGCTATGAATTCAGAGCGCGAGACCGAATCAAGAACCCCTGTAGCTGAGGACCCACTCGAGCAGGGGTTCTGGGACAAGATCCGCGACGAGATCCGGATCGAGCCCAAAGATTGGATGCCGGACGCTTACCGCAAGACCCTGATTCGCCAGATTGCCCAGCATGCACATTCCGAAATTGTCGGTATGCAGCCGGAAGGCAACTGGATCACCCGCGCACCGACACTCGAACGCAAAATCGGCCTGCTCGCCAAAGTACAGGATGAGTGCGGGCATGGCCTCTATCTCTACAGCGCCGCAGAAACGCTTGGCGTCTCCCGTGAGGAACTTCTGACCGCGCTGCACGAGGGCCGGATGAAATACTCGAGCATATTTAACTATCCAACGCTCAGCTGGGCCGATATCGGAGCGATCGGCTGGCTGGTCGACGGTGCGGCGATCGTGAACCAGATCAGTCTGTGCCGGAACTCGTATGGGCCCTACGCACGTGCAATGGTTCGAATCTGCAAAGAAGAGAGCTTTCATCAACGTCAGGGTTTTGGGATTATGCTGGCCCTGGCCCAGGGAACGGAAGACCAGAAAGCGATGTCGCAGGACGCATTGGACCGCTGGTGGTGGCCGACCTTGATGATGTTCGGTCCGCACGACAGTGAGTCTTCGCACAGTGAACAGTCCACGGCTTGGAAGATCAAACGGCAGAGCAACGATGAGTTGCGCCAGCGCTTCATCGACATCACGGTGCCCCAGGCCGATCATCTCGGACTGACGATACCCGACCCTGAGCTGAAGTGGAATGAGGCTGACGGACACTATCACTTCGGCGAGATTGACTGGGACGAGTTTTGGGCGGTGGTCAAGGGCGGCGGCCCATGCCGGCGCCAGAGAATAAAGACCCGGGTCGATGCTCACGAGAAAGGGCAATGGGTCCGTGATGCCGCTAGTGCGTATGCCCGTAAACACTCCAGCAGGCAGAAAGCCGCCTGAAGCCGTTGGCCGGGTTGATTGATTGAAGGAAGGGGGTAACGATATGACACAAGAGTCTGACCAGTGGCCGTTGTGGGAAGTGTTCGTGCGCGGCAGACGCGGCCTGACCCACCAGCACGCGGGCAGCCTTTATGCCGCCGATGCGCAGATGGCACTGGAAAACGCGCGTGACCTTTACACCCGGCGCCAGGAAGGGATCAGCATCTGGGTCGTGCCGTCAAATTCGATCACTGCGTCTTCACCCACAGAAGACGGCTCGTTCTTCGAGCCTGCTGCTGACAAGGTGTACCGGCATCCGACTTTTTATCCGATCCCCGAGGGTGTGGAAAACCTTTGAGCCGGGAAATGGACACGGACATTGCCCGATTCGAGCTGTTACTGCAGCTGGGTGACAATGCGCTGATTCTTGGTCACCGCCTTTCCGAGTGGTCAGGTGATGCCCCCGTTCTGGAAGAAGACGTGGCATTGACCAATATCGCGCTGGACCTGATCGGCCAGGCCAGGTTCTGGCTGACGGCAGCCGGTAAGGCCGAAGGACTGGGACGTAGCGAGGATGATCTGGCTTACCTTCGCGACGCAAGAAACTGGCGCAACCTTCATCTGGCGGAACTGCCCAACGGCGACTTTGCCAAGACGATGCTCAGACAGTACTTTTTCGACACCTATCACCTGTTGCTCTTGGAGGGCCTGGCGGTGGGGCAGGATGGCGAGATCGCAGGTATCGCAGGTAAAGCCGTCCGGGAAGTGCGCTATCATCTGCGCCACAGCCGGGGCTGGGTAATCCGTTTAGGTGACGGTACCGAGCAGAGTCGTGCCCGCATGCAGCAGGCGCTAGAGGATTGTGCACCCTGTGTCCCTGAGCTCTTCGAGACCGATAACTGTTACCGCCACCTGGTTGAGTGCAGGATCGCACCGGATGTCCAGGCGCTGGAATCCGAGTGGCAGCGACAGACGAGGCAGGTGCTCGATGAGGCTACGCTCGAAATGCCTGAAATCGGCCACGCGATGTCAGGGGGTCGGCAGGGACTGCACAGTGAAGAGCTCGGTTATCTACTGGCCGAGATGCAGTTTCTGCAGCGCGCCTACCCTGGTTTATCCTGGTGAGCACTGAGTCGTCAAATACGGTGACCGCCGAAAGCGTGCTCGAGCTTTTGGATTCGGTGACTGATCCGGAGATTCCTTCGGTCAGCATCCGGGATCTGGGTATTGTCCGGTCGGTAGAGGTCGATGCTGCTGGCAGCGATACACAGGTGACGGTGACCATCTCGCCCACTTATTCTGGCTGCCCGGCGACCCGTGTAATAGAAGCCGATGTCCGCGACACCATCAAGCGGACCGGCGTTGGCAAAGTCGTTGTCAGGCAGCAGCTGAATCCGCCCTGGACGACCGACTGGATCACTGAAACCGGCAGGCGCTGCCTCCGGGAAGCGGGTATCACACCGCCTGCCTGCTGGGCATCGCATCCTGCGGCAAGTGAAGCCGATGCTGAGTGTCCCCGCTGCGGGTCACGTGACACACGGTTGATTGCCGGATTCGGTTCGACACCGTGCAAGGCGCTGTGGCACTGCGCCGATTGCATCGAGCCTTTCGACTATTTCAAACCCCACTAGCCCGAATGCGTTTTCACCGGCTGACTGTAGACCAGGTGCGCTGGGAGACCGACGATACCGTGTCGGTGTCGTTTCAGGTGCCTGATGACCTGCAGGAAGAATACCGGTTTACCCAGGGGCAGCATTTGACCCTGCGGCGAGATTTCAAGGGAGAAGAAGTTCGTCGCTCCTATTCGATCTGCAGTGCCGTTGATGACAACGATCTGCGTATCGCCGTCAAGGCGATCCCGCAGGGAGTGTTTTCCGGATTTCTGCACCAGCAGCTCGTAGCCGGAGACCGGATCGAGGTGGGTCCCCCAATCGGGCATTTCAATGTGCCGCTTGAGACCGATCACCGCAAGCGATATGCGGCGTTTGCTGCCGGCAGCGGAATCACTCCGGTGATCTCCATCATCAAGACTACCCTGTCGGCCGAACCTCACAGTGCGTTTTCACTGGTCTATGGAAACCGCGAAACACGGAGCATCATCTTCCGGGAAGACCTGGAAAGACTGAAGAACACCTACCTAGGCCGATTTTCCATCACGCACGCGTTGTCACGCGAGGATCGTGACAATCCTTTACTTGACGGAAGAATTGACTGCGGAAGGACGCGCCGGTTGCTCGAGACGCTCGTGCCACCAGAGCGCTTCGACGAGTTTTTCCTGTGCGGTCCGAAGGAGATGATCGATACCGTGCATGAGGCGTTGATCGAGAAAGGCGTTGACAGATCCCGCATTCACTTCGAACTTTTCACCGCACCGGACCAGTCGTTTGACCGCTCGGATTCCCGGTACAGTACGCGGGAAGCCCAAACTGTCGGTCACAGCACGGTGATCGTGTCGCTGGAAGGCAAGTCGACCACGCTGAGCATGGGACCCGACGACGGTTCAGTCCTGGAGGCGGTGCGGCGGGCCCGCCCTGAAGTGCCTTATGCCTGCGAAGGGGGGGTGTGCGCAACGTGTCGGGCAAAGATCGTCGAAGGACGCGTCGATATGCGCTTGAATTTTGCGCTGGAGGCACACGAAGTCGAAGCCGGCTATGTTCTGACCTGTCAGGCAGTTCCAACCACAGAGCGCATCGTGCTGGATTTTGACGCGCCGTAGTCGCTAACGTTTGAACCGCTCCGAGTAATCTTTCTTCGGCGGCTCGATCGGGCCACCGGTTTTCTCACACAGCCTGATCACCCATTGGTCAGACGTATTCCGCAGCGCGCGGTAGATGGCGGCACAGCGTCTTCTGGCCTTTGTACCGGGCCAGTCAGAAGGCAGCAGGGTCTGAGGAACATCCGGATCCCGCAGCAGAATGCGACGGTATTCATGGATCAGCAAGGTGCGTCCGACAAATGCTGCTTCACCGTCGATGGTCTTGCGCGGTCGGCGAAGCGTATCAAAGAGATCTGAGAAACGCTGGTTGAAAAGATCATACTCCCGGGCGATGTGATCCAGGTCGAAACATCGCGAAAGGAGGGCTTGCGGGGATTCACCGTCACCGACGGAGCGGCCGCGGATGACCTTGACCTTGTCGGTGAGGCTCCGGTCAGTGAGCATACTGCTCACGAGGGAAAGATCCGCCGTGGGGTGTATCAGGACGTCCGCTGCGAGCATACCGAAGCCCTGCCACTTCAGTTCTTTTCGGATCGTATCCCGTGTTTTCCGATTGATCGATCTGCGGGGTATCACCACCACACGCCAATCGCCATCCCAGTTCCGGTTACTGCCGCCATAGATGCGGTGTTCTGCGTTGGCGAACTGCCGGTGACCAGTTGGTGTGAGTCGGTAGTAACTTCGGCGCCCAGACGACGTTCCGGCCAGCCATTGTTCCCGGGCCAATCGATAGACCGATGTCCGTACCAGGCTTTCACTGACGCCCAGTGGGCGGGCCAGCTGGATCAGGCTCCCCAGCCAGACGCAGCCGCCGCGCGGCTCAAGGGTATCGCCGAAAATCGTCATCAGCAGTGACTTGGCAC
Organism: uncultured Gammaproteobacteria bacterium; assembly: GCA_913051905.1. The sequence goes on from CAJXBY010000057.1 coordinate 5,515, forward strand.
GTATCGGCCGACGGGCACGAAAATCGCCCAACAGTTGCTGGACAGCGGACTCGAACCTCATGCAGGCACCGGAATCAACGGTGATCAACGACCCTCTGGGCTTTGCCCTGGGACCGGGCCACTCCGCCTTCGTCGTGGACTTTGACCTCGGCCGATATCCCGATGTAGCTCTTGATGGCGCGGGTGAGCGACGCGCCAACGTCCTCAGATCCGCTATTGGAACCGGCAGCCGGGTCGAGTTCGACGTGGACTGTCAGGGCATCGAGATTGCCAGCCCTTGTCAACTCGATCTGGTAATGCGGGCTCAGGGCCATTTGTGCCAGCACCTGTTCCTCGATTTGTGAGGGAAATACGTTGACGCCGCGCACGATCATCATATCGTCGCTGCGGCCGGTGACCTTGGCCATCCGCCGCATGGTCCGTGCGGTGCCGGGCAGCAGGCGCGTCAGGTCACGGGTACGGTAGCGGATCACAGGTGAGGTTTCCTTGGTCAGGGACGTCAGGACGAGTTCCCCCGCCTCCCCATCGGGCAGGACCGCACCAGACTCGGGGTCGATGATCTCGGGATAAAAATGATCCTCCCAGAGTGTCAGTCCGTCCTTTGTTTCGATGCATTCCTGGGCAACACCGGGGCCCATCACCTCCGACAGGCCGTAAATATCGACGGCATCCAGGCCGAGCCGGGATTCCAGGCTCTGGCGCATGGATTCGGTCCAGGGTTCCGCCCCGAATATACCGACCTTGAGTGAAGACTGGCGGGGATCCAGTCCGGCATTTTCAAAGGCATCAGCGATATTCAGGCAGTACGAAGGCGTAACCATGATGATGGCGGGCTTGAAATCATTGATCAGCTGGACCTGTTTTTCGGTCTGTCCGCCGGACATGGGGATGACCGCAGCACCGAGTTTTTCAGCACCAAAATGGGCGCCCAGACCACCCGTGAAGAGCCCATAGCCGTAACTGACGTGGATGACATCGTCCTTTCTTCCGCCGGCCGCGCGGATCGAGCGGGCCATCACCGTAGACCAGACATCGATGTCCTTCCGGGTGTAGCCCACCACGGTCGGTTTCCCCGTGGTGCCGCTGGAGGCATGGATCCGAATCACCTCGGACATCGGCGTTGCAAAAGCACCGAAGGGGTAGTAACGCCGCAGGTCGGCCTTGTCGGTAAGCGGAAACCGGGTGAGGTCTTCAAGGCAGGTCAGATCCTCTGGCCGTACGCCGGCTGATTCGAATTTCTCCCGGTAGAGCGGTGAATTGGCATGGGCGTGACTGAGCGACCATTGAAGTCGCGAAAACTGCAGAGAACGCAACTCGTCAACACTGGCGGTTTCTATGGCCTCCAGTTCGTTCTCCAGAACCTTGCTGACGGTCATGTTATGGGTTCCGGTAAAAGTTAAACACGATGTTGCATGGATGGACTCATGTCCGTTCCAGTAGCATGGCGATCCCCTGTCCAACCCCGACACACATCGTACACAAGGCGTAACGGGCCTGGCGTTGTTTAAGCTCGTAAGCTGCGGTTGTGACCAGTCGTGCCCCACTCATACCCAGCGGATGGCCCAGGGCGATGGCACCGCCATTGGGATTGACGCGCGGGTCGTCGTCATCGAGGCCGAGCTCTCGGGTGACTGCGAGCGCCTGAGCGGCAAACGCCTCGTTCAGTTCAATGACATCGATCTGGTCCAGACTCAGATCTGCGATCTCAAGGACCCGGCGGCTGGCCGAAACCGGGCCGATACCCATGATGCGTGGTTCAACGCCTGCACTTGCCATACCGAGGATCCGGGCGAGCGGTTCACTCGTTCCAGCCAGTTCGCAGTGGCTGCTGCCGATCAGCACAGCACAGGCTCCATCATTGATTCCTGACGAATTGCCGGCAGTCACGGACCCGTCGACACGGAAGGGCGTTGGCAGTGTAGCGAGCTTTTCAAGCGTCGAATCCGTTCGGGGATGCTCGTCGGTGTCGTACAGAACCGGCTCTGAGTGCCTGCCAGGGTCCGCTACAGGTACGATCTCGTGTTCAAAGCGTCCGCTTTCACGGGCGCTGTGGCATTTTTGCTGTGACCACAGGGCAAACTGGTCTTGGTCTTCCCGGCTGACCGAGAATTCGGCAGCGACGTTCTCAGCAGTCTCCGGCATGGAGTCGACCCCATACTGTGATTTGAGCAGAGGGTTGACGAATCGCCAGCCGATCGTCGTGTCGTACAGCTCGGTCTGGCGGCCAAAAGGTTGTGCGGTTTTGGGAAGTACAAAAGGGGCTCTCGACATGGATTCGACGCCACCGGCGATGGCGGCATCGATTTCCCCGCAGCGGATGGCCCGCGCTGCGGCACCAACGGCTTCCATCCCCGAACCACAGAGTCGGTTGACCGTCACTGCGGGAACGTCGGTGGGCAAACCGGCCAGCAGGGTGCTCATGCGCCCGACATTACGGTTGTCTTCACCGGCCTGGTTGGCACAGCCCATAAAGACATCGCCGATCACGGCAGGATCGAATTCGGGGTTTCTGGACAGCAGGGCACGCAGCGGTACAGCCGCGAGATCATCCGTTCGGATACCCGAGAGCATGCCGCCATAGCGGCCAATGGGGGTTCGTACGGCATCATAAATCAGGGCATCTGTCATGTTATCTGATCCGGATTGTTGTCCAGAAGGGTCTGGTTGATGGACCTGGATTTCCCGCGGAAAAGGGCCACTCGGCTTCCGTCGGCAAGATTCACACTGACATCGTAGACGCCGTTGCGTCCACGAAGAAACTGCTCGACCGCCGTTGCCGTCAGTCTTTCTCCGCGTTTGACGGGGACCAGGAACTCGACCTGGCAGCTTACCGCTACGCTGACCTGGTTGCGTGTATTGCAGGCATGCGCGAATGCACTGTCGGCCAGTGTGAAGATCATACCGCCGTGGCAGTTGCCGTGACCGTTGAGCATGTCATCACGAACAATCATGGACAATTGCGCGTAGCCCGGGCTGGCATCATCAACCATCATGCCGAGCATACGCGAGCACCGGTCAGCGCGATGCATGTGATCACTGCAGGCCCTGGCGGTCGACAGACTGTCCGAGGTAGCGTTCAAAAGAAGTTTTCCAAAGTTATGGGCCGGTTCGGCGAAATACGGATTTCTAACAGCAAAAAAAGATCGTATCACATCGGAAGGGGACCGGTTCCCTCGGTCAGATTCAAAGGTAAGGCACGGCCTTGATTGATGCCGGGTAACAAAGTCAGGACGAACCCGGTACAACGTGGATTATGTCTGGACTCTCGGGCAGTAGTGCACCGCCGTCGACGGTGATCGTCTGGCCGGTGACGTAACGGGCCTCATCACTGGCGAGATAAACCATGGCCCAGGCGATATCGTCGGGCTCACCGAGAGTACCGAGCGGAATGTACTGCTCGATTCGACGTCGTTGTTCGGGGTCACCGAGGAGGCCTTCTGATTTTGCAATGTAGCCCGGTTCAACGGCGTTGACGGTGATGCCATCACTGGCGAGTTCCAGTGCTGCACCTCGAACGAAGGCATTGACACCGCCCTTTGCCGCACCGTAATGCACGGCGCCCGGCATGGCGACACGGGGTCCGGTCACCGAAGACGTCACCAGAAATCGTCCTTGCCCTGATTGCCGCAGCCAGGGTAGGGCGGCTTTGACCAGCCGGAAACACGCTTTGAGGTTGATCGACAGAGTGGTCTCCAGATCGCTCTCCTCCAGCGTTTCAAGTGGTGACCAAGGGCATACACCGGCGTTGTGCACGACAATATCCAGCCCGCCGAGCTGGACTGCGGCGTCTTGAACAGCCGCCGCAGCGCCGTCCGGTCCTTCCAGGTCGAGCGGCAAGGCAATCGCCGACAGGCCCTGCTGCTGAAGAGCATCGGTAACCGTCTGGGCAGTGCTCAGGGTGCGATTGGCTGCCGCGACGTGGGCGCCGCACTCGGCGAAGCGTCGAACAATCGCGGGTCCAATGGCGCGACCCACTCCGGTCACGAGCACTTTTCGGCCGGCGAGTCTCTTGTCAGACATGATGAACTCCGTTTGATGCCTGTGTTGATTAAAAATTCACGTGTCGGTTGTTCTCCACGGGCGACACGTGGATCAGTTTCCGCCAGCTGGCGTCAAGATACAGTAGTATTCTGCATGCTCGAGCACCCCTGGTGTAACTGATCCTAAAGGAGAACTGAATCATGGCAACTCACTCAGCGGCCCTGGCTGACACCTTGATCACCGGCCGGCCAGAACCGGATCTCGATCATCTTCGTGCCCGCAATGCACGCAGTGTGTGGCATCCGATGGCGCATCCGGGTGCGCAACAGGCTAACCCACCTCGCATCATTACGGCGGCAGACGGCGTCTATATCCAGGATGACGAGGGTCACCGCGTGATCGATGCAGTCGGGGGTATCTGGAATGTGAACCTGGGTTATTCCTGTGTCCCGATCAAACAGGCCATCGCGCAGCAGCTGGACGTGTTGCCTTTTTATTCGTCCTTCAAGGGGACGACCAGCACCCGGTTGATTGAGTTGGCCGACCGATTGGTCGGCGTGCTCGAGCCCGAGGGTATGCGGCGGGCATTTTTTACCTCAGGGGGTAGCGACAGCGTTGAGACCGCGTTGCGATTGACTCGCCAGTTTTGGAAACTGGCCGGCCAGCCGGGCAAAGTAAAGTTCTTGTCATTCAAAAGAGGTTATCACGGTACCCATTTTGGCGGGGCTTCGATCAATGGTAATGACCGCTTCCGCAAGAGCTATGAGCCGTTGCTGCCCGGCTGTATCCAGCTGCCGTTCCCATCGCTTTACCACAATCCCTTTGGCATAGACGACATCGACGAGTTGACCGATGTCTGTCTCAGGCAGATCGAGCAGGAGATCAACTACCAGGGTGCGGAGAGCATCGCAGCTTTTATCGCGGAACCGGTGCTCGGTGCCGGCGGGATTCTGGTGCCGCCGTCTGGGCTGTGGCCGGCACTACGGGCACTGTGTGACAAATACGATATTCTCTTGATCGCTGATGAAGTCGTCACCGGTTTCGGACGAACCGGTTCTTGGTTCGGTGCCAGGGCCTGGGGTGTAAAGCCCGATATGATGTGTTTTGCCAAAGCCATTACCTCCGGGTATTTTCCGTTCGGGGCGCTGATGCTCAACGAGCGCATTGAAACCGTGTTCATGGAAAGCGGTCCTGACGGTGCGATCGGTCATGGTTATACGTACTCCGGCCACCCGGTCGGTTGTGCTGCCGCGCTCGCGACGATGGATGTCACGTTCAGTCAGGACCTGCCCGGCAATGCGTTGGCACGGGGCGAGCAGTTGATGAGCGCGCTCAAGTCGTTGCAGTCAGAACACCCGATGATCGGTGATGTGCGGGGGAAGGGGCTGATGGTGGGCATTGAACTGGTGGCTGACCGGGATTCCAAAACGCCCCTGGATCCGCAGCTTGGAGAAGCGCTGTCTGACCGGGTATTCGCGGCTGGTGCGATGATCCGGGTTTCCGGGAATATCATCATCATGTCACCCCCACTGGTGATCACGGAATCCGAGATTGAATCCCTGGTGCAGGCACTGTCTGTCGGCTTTGCAGGCAGCTGATACGTGCGTTACGCCTTGAAATGACCCGATGTCTTCACTAAAGTGACAAAGGTAACTCGCTGGAAACAGTGCGACGCCCCTGAGAATCCAGGTTCTTACGGTATCGGCCGACTGAAAAGCGGGGTGCGATGTATACAATCCAACCGTGGAGGATAGGAAATGAAAATTACATTAAAACTGGTCGTGCTGGGACTCCTGGCGTCTTTTCTGGTGCTCGGTTCAGCAGCTCGGGCGGAGTATCCGGAAAAGCCCGTGACGTTTATCGTGCCCTGGCCCCCGGGTGATCTCGAAGATATCGTCACCCGCATGATCGCCGAAGAATTTCAGAAAGAGTATGGTGTTGCTGCAGCCGTGGTGAACAAACCCGGCGGCGGTGGGGGTCCGTTCCCGGGTGCCGCCGAAGTCGCGAATGCACCTGCTGACGGCTATACCATCGGGTCGTTCGTCATCGGTGTACCGATCATCGGTCCGCTCGTTGGTGTGCCAGGATTTGAAGATCCTGATCTCTTTGAGCCTGTCGGTATTTTTATCATCTATCCGTTTCTGCTCGCTGCCAAGGGAGATGCCCCGTACAGCAACATGGCCGAACTCGCCGAGTACGCTAAGTCCAACAAAGTGGCCCTGGGTCACTTCGGTTACGGTCTGATTCCGACCCGTGCAACCATTGTGGCCGCGATGGAGCTTGGCTTCGAGTTTGGCAGCGAAGCGGCATTTGATATGAACGACTGCAATACGCTGGCGAGTGGTGATGCCGATGTGATCAACACCACAGCAGCCCTGGTCCTGCCGTGTTTGGATGATCTGAACATTCTGGCAACGATCACCGGACCCGACCGGACATCGGTGACGCCCAATGTCGCGACCCTTACTGAGCAGGTACCCGGTATCGACGTGCCCACCCTCTGGAACGGTCTCTTCGTTAAGAAGGGAACGCCGCAGATCGTCAAGGACAAGCTCGCGGCCGTCGCCAAGCGGGTGGTGGCGAGTGATGCGGTCGCAAGAGTTGCCAAGGACACCGGCGGCATCTTCTTCTGGGAAGGTCCGGCTGAAGCCAAAGCACGCATAGCACGCGACTGGAAATCTACCGAATGGATGTTTAAGAAGATGGGTGACCTGTAACCGGTCAGAAAGACTCGCTTGAGGTTCCCGGTCGGGCGGCATAGCCGCCCGACTTTTTTCAGGATGTAAGCTTGATAGATTCATCCGATAAAACCCGGTCCACCGCGGCCATCAACTTCTTCTGTTCGGCATTCATTGTGGTGGTGACACTGGTCCTGGCGAGCCAGCTGGACAATCAGACTCGGTGGATCAAGCGAGTTGATCTTGTGATGCAACCGGGGTTCTTCCCGGCCGTCGGGCTGTTGGTGATGGGTGTTCCGGCACTGGTTCTTTCTGTAGTGTCGTTTCGCGATATGCGTTCCGGCATCAATCTGGAATCACCCCGCATCATCGTAGCCGGCTTTCATCGCTGCTGCGAATTTGCCGTGTGGTTCCTGGTCTATGTCTACATTATCCGGTGGGTGGGCTATCTGATGGCAACGCTGCTGTTTATGCCTGCGCTCAGTCTGCGGGTCGGATTTCGAGGTGTACGCTGGATGACAACAGCAGTGCTGATCGGGCTGGTGATCGTGCTGCTGTTCAGGACCGGACTTCAGGTTCGTTTACCGGAGGGTTATATCTATGGTTACCTGCCCCCGGAGTTTCGTAACTTCATGATCCGCAATTTCTGAAACTTTCCATGTTCGAGTTGCTGCTCGAGTCATTAATGCTGATTGCGCGATGGGATGTCGCGATTGCGCTTTTGATCGGGGCTATCGGCGGGGTAATCATCGGTGCCATTCCTGGGGTCGGACCGGCTGTTGCGATCGCAATTCTGCTGCCGGCAACCTATAAACTCGAACCCCTGGTCGGTCTGACAGTGTTGCTGGGAATTTACGGTGCGGCCCTTTATGGGGGGGCGATTCCCGCCATTTTGATCAACACGCCGGGCACGCCGGTTAACGCACTGACGACGTATGACGGTCACCCCATCGCCCGACGCGGTGAACCACGCCGGGCATTGTCGCTTGCCTACAGCGCGAGCTTTATCGGCGGGATCATCAGCGTACTGGCACTGATTTTTCTGACACCCAAGCTGGCGGCGGTTGCACCCTATTTTGGCAGCCGGGACATCCTGATGGCGGCTCTTCTGGGTCTGGTGCTGGTGGTGCTGACCCATCGAGGGCAAACGCTGGCGGCAGCCGCACTGGTGGGTATGGGCGTGTTCATCACGGTGGTCGGCATGGAACCAGTGCGCTTCAGTGACCGCTTTGTTTTTGGTTTGCCCTGGTTACGAGGTGGTCTGGCATTGATTCCGGCTGTCCTTGGCCTGTTTGCGATTTCGCAGGCCTTTATTCTTCTGCAGTCTTCGGATTCGCCTCGACAGATTCCAAAAGTGACGGGCAGCCCCTTCGCTGGTCTGTTTGAGGTGTTTCGTAAGTTGAAGCGGGTCGCGATGTGTTCTTCCGGATTCGGGATCATTATGGGGATTATCCCCGGCGTGGGTGAGTTCCTGGCTCAGTTCTTTTCCTATGGACTGGCACAGAAACTCAGCCGCAAGCCAGAAAAGTTCGGTAAGGGGTCTTCAGAAGGCCTGGTCGCGGCGGAGTCAGCCAATAACGCCGTACCAGCTGCCGCAATGATCCCTTTACTGGCACTGGGTATTCCCGGGGAAGCGTTGACGGCGATGATGCTGTCTGTTT
>CAJXBY010000058.1 GCA_913051905.1 uncultured Gammaproteobacteria bacterium
TCTGCCGATGCTGTCAAAATCGGTTTCGTCACGACCTTAACGACCCCGGCCGGTGCCATGGGACGGGACATGGTGGAAGCCGCCAATATCGCACTCGATCACATCGGTCACAAAATGGGCGGTAAGAACGTCGAGTTCATCGTTGAAGACGACGGCTTCAAGCCTGAGATCGGCAAACAGAAGACCGACAAGCTGGTGAAACAGGACGATGTCCATTTCATCACGGGCTTCATCTGGTCGCATGTACTGCTGGCCTCCCGCAAGTCCGCGCTGGACGGGGGCAAATTCCTGATCAGCGCCAATGCCGGACCTTCACCGCTTGCTGGCAAACTGTGTCACAAGAACTTCTTCTCTTCTTCGTGGCAGAACGACCAGAACCCGATGGCCACGGGCGAGGTACTGAATGCCAAAGGCGTCAAGAAGCTCTACATCATGTCGCCAAACTACGCGGCCGGCAAGAACATGGTTGCCGGCGTGGAACGCACCTTCAAGGGTGAGATCGTGGGCAAGGACATGACCAAGTGGGGCAAGGATATGCAGCTCGACTTCTCTGCCGAACTCGCCAAAGCCAAGGCCTCCGGTGCCGACGCCATTTTTGTGTTCTATCCCGGCCCAGCCGGACCGGCCTTCATCAAGCAGTACGAACAGGCGGGTCTCCGGGGCGTGATCCCGCTCTACACCGTATTCACGGTCGATGCCCTGTCACTGGGCCGTCTGCAGAAAGCCAAACTCGGCGGTGTGCTCGGTTCATGGAACACGATGTTCTGGGCGCCTGATCTCGACAATGCGACCAACAAGAAATTCGTCGCTGACTTCAAAGCCAAGACCGGCCGTTACCCGACCCACTACGCGGCTCAGTCCTATGACGCGATCATGCTGATCAAAAGCGGTGTCGATGCGGTCAACGGTGACATGAATGACCAGGACGGCATCCGTGCCGGAATGATGAAGGCGGATTTCCCCAGTGTCCGCGGTAACTACCGGTACGGCCCCAACCACTTCCCGATCCAGAACTTTTACCTGCGTACCGTGAAAGAAGATGCCAACGGGGACTGGTTCGTTTCACACGTGTCGACGGTTCTGACCGATCACCAGGACACCTACCACGAGCAGTGCAAGCTGTAATTCCGATCTCTCCGCGATAAAAACACCCGGCAGACTCTCCCGAGGGTCTGTCGGGCACACCGTTTCGCTCCGGATTCCACTTTCAGCTGAGTCAGAACAATCATGGACTGGACGCTGCTGACCGTACAACTGCTGAACGGTCTGCAACTGGGCATCCTGCTGTTTCTCCTGGCTTCCGGACTGACGCTGATCTTCGGGATCATGGATTTCGTCAATCTGGCCCATGGTTCGCTGTACATGGTCGGGGCGTTCTTCTGTGCCACCTTTACGCAGTGGCTCGATTCATTTCTCCTGGGCCTTGTGCTGGCACTGCCGGCCACCGCTGTGATCGGCCTACTGGTGGAGCTGATCGTGGTACGGCGCCTCTACCAGCGTGATCATCTGGATCATGTTCTGGCCACCTTCGGCCTGATCCTGGCATTTGACACCCTGACCCAGATGATCTGGGGACCGGATGGCCAGGTCATCCCCCTGCCCCCCTGGCTCGACGGTCAGATCAATTTGACGGATGAAATCGTTCTGCCGACCTATCGTATCGCGATCATCATGACCGGTCTTGCTGTTGCATTCGGCCTGTTTATTCTCGTCACCCGGACCCGTCTGGGCATGCGCATCCGGGCCGGCGCCTCAAACCGGACCATGATCAGTGCGCTCGGCATCAACATCGGACTGTTGTTCTCCATCGTATTCGTCATGGGCGCGGTGCTGGCCGGTCTTGCCGGAATGATGATCGCCCCGATCACCGAAGCGTCGATTGGCATGGGCAATCAGATCATCATCGTGGCATTCGTGGTTATCGTGATCGGCGGTATAGGCTCGATCAAGGGGGCATTTATCGCGGCCATCATTGTCGGATTGATAGACACGATGGGCAGGTCCTACCTCGATGCACTGTTCAAGCTCTTCATGTCGGCCCAGAACGCCGAAACCTCGGCACCTGCGGTGTCGGCCATGCTGATCTATATCCTGATGGCCGTCATCCTTGCGGTCCGGCCGGCGGGCCTCTTCGGACCGCGCGGCCGCTGAGAGCCCAAGGTTAATGCGCCTTAATGCAGTAACACTACGAGGTTGGGTCAACGCTGCTGTCATCGTGGTGCTGGCACTGGTGCCGGTCATTGTGAACCTGACCGACAACGCTTTCTTTCTCGACCTGGCGACGCGATTCGTGATCCTGGCCATCGCTGCCGTCAGCCTCAACCTGATCCTGGGCTACGGCCGGATGATCAGCTTCGGTCATGCGGCCTACATCGGCATCGGTGCCTATGCCGTCGGGATACCGGCTTATTACGAGATCTACAACGGCTATCTCCATATTCTGATCGCCATGAGTGTATCGGCCGTCTTTGCACTTGTAACCGGCCTCGTGTGCCTCAGAACCCGCGGCGTGAACTTCATCATGATCACGATGGCCTTTGCCCAAATGGTGTTCTTCGCATTCGTCTCCATCGAGGAGTACGGAGGTGACGATGGCCTGGTCATCGAAATGCGAAGCGAGTTCGGCAGCCTGGTCGATCTGGAAAACCCATCCGTTCTGTACTACGTCTGTTTTGTATCACTGCTGCTCGTTCTGTATGTGATTCGACGGATGGTCCGGTCGCGGTTCGGCATGGTGATCCAGGGCGCACGGGGTAACGAACCGCGAATGCAGTCGCTGGGGTTCAACACGTTTCGCTACAAGCTGGTCTGCTATGTCATTGCCGGCACCATCTGTGGCTTTGCCGGTGCCTTGCTGGGTAACTTCACCAATTTCATCAGCCCTGAAATGATGGACTGGACCCGTTCAGGCGAACTGATCTTCATGGTGGTTCTGGGGGGCACGGGCAGCGTCTTCGGCCCGGTACTCGGAACCAGTGTTTTCCTGCTGCTCGAGGAGATACTGTCGGGCCTGTGGCTGTACTGGCAGCTGGCGTTCGGCATATTTCTTATCCTGGCAGTGCTGTTCGCCAAGGGCGGTATAGACGGCTTACTGTCAGGCCGGAGGTCCCACTAGCATGACCAGCGATGTGCTGCTCGGCATCCAGGGCCTGCACAAGTCATTCGGTGGAGTCGCCGCGACCAACCAGGTGACTCTGGATATCCTGGACGGAGAAGTACACGCCATCATCGGTCCCAACGGCGCAGGCAAGACGACCCTGGTCTCACAATTGACCGGCGTACTGATGCCCGATGCCGGCGAGATCACCTTCAGGGGTAATGACATCACGTACATGCCGGCCTATCGCCGTCCGCACCTGGGCATGGCCCGGTCTTTCCAGATCACCAGCATCATCCACGATATGACTGTGCTGGAGAATGTGCTCCTCGCCGTACAGGCCAAAACAGGCCATTCCTACCGGTTCTGGCGCAGCGCAGACAGTGACCCGAACCTGACCGGACCGGCTATGGACGCATTGCGGGGCGTCGGTCTGGAGGATCAGGCGATGCAGATCGCAGGCCCCCTGTCCCACGGTGAACACCGCCAGCTGGAAATGGCGATGGTGCTGGCCACTCGACCCGTACTGGTGTTGCTGGACGAACCCACGGCTGGCATGGGCCAGGAAGATTCAAAGCGTATGGTGGCTTCACTCCAGGCGCTCAAAGGTTCCTGTACGATCATTCTGGTGGAACACGATATGGATGCGGTATTTGCTCTGGCTGACAGAATCTCTGTTCTGGTCGAGGGGCGGGTGATTGCCACGGGAAATCCGCACGCCATACGGTCTGACGAAACCGTACGGCGGGCCTACCTCGGTGAGGAACTGGATACCGACACGGGTCTCCCGGACGCCGCCGGAACGGGTGCAGAAGGGCCCGCATGCTGAACGTTGAAGACATTCAGGCCCACTACGGCGCAAGTCAGGCGCTTTTTGGCACGCGTCTGGCCGTGAATACCGGTGAGGTGGTGACCCTGATGGGCCGCAATGGCATGGGGAAAACCACATCGGTCCACTGCATCATGGGTATCGTCCCGACCAGCGCGGGGCGCGTACTCTGGGAAGATCAGGTCATCACCAACCTCCCCAGTTTTCGCATAGCGCAGGCCGGGATCGGACTGGTGCCTGAAGGCCGGCAGGTGTTCCCCAACCTCACCGTGATCGAAAACCTGGTTGCGGCAGCGAGGTCCGGCGGTCACCCTGATAAGAGCTGGAATGTCGAGCGGGTATTTGACATGTTCCCAGCCTTGGCGGCTCGCCGTGATGGACTCGGAAATCTTCTTTCGGGCGGCGAACAGCAGATGCTCGCGATCGGCCGGGCATTGATGACCAATCCGCGCCTCCTGATCCTGGATGAAGCCACCGAAGGCCTGGCACCTCTGGTGAGAAAGGAAATCTGGACCTGCCTGCTGCGCCTCAAGAAAGACGGTATGTCCATTCTGGTGATCGACAAAAACGTGGCCGACCTTGCCCGCATCGCCGATCAACACTTTATTATCGAGAAAGGCCAAACGGTCTGGTCCGGAACCTCACACGAACTGCTTGCCAGTGACGACATTAAGCAGCGCTATCTTGGTCTCTGATGGCCTTCAGGGACAGGCCGATTCCAGGCTCAGAATACGGCGAAATACTCCCTCTGCTCCCAGTCGGTGACCTCTGAAAGAAAACGGGCGACTTCCGCCTCTTTCAAGGCCACTAGGTAATCAAAGAAAGTGTCGCCCAGCGCCCCGCGAAAGACCACGTCGCTGCGGAACGCAGCGATGGCCTCCATCAGGCTGGCCGGCAATTTTTCAGCAGAGGTCTCATAAGGCGTCTCTGTAGGCGGACCTGGGTCCAGCCCCTGGTCGATGCCGTCCAGGCCGGAGATGATTTGCGCAGCGATATAAAGGTAGGGATTGGCGGCGGGATCTCCGACCCTGTTCTCGATCCGGGTACCGGCATCGGCGGGACCGCCGATCACACGAAGCATCGATCCGCGGTTTCCGAACCCCCAACCGGCGCGATCGGGCGCCAGCGTGTGGGGCCGGTAACGCTTGTACCCGTTGATGGTCGGTGTGGTCAACAGACAGGCGGCACGGGCGTGGGTCAGGATACCGGCCAGGAACTGAAAACCGGTGGACGACAGGCGCCCCTCCAACTGACCAGGGACAAACGCATTGCCGGCATCGGCGTTCCTGACCAGCGACTGATGAAGGTGCCAACCACTTGAAAACAGGTTGGGGAGCGCCGGACGGCACATGAACGTTGCGTGGTAACCGTGACGACGGCAGACCTGCTTGACCGCACTGCGGAACAGCACAGCAGTATCGGCGGTGCCCAGACCGTCCTGGGGATGGAACGTGAATTCGATCTGGCTGGGCCCGAATTCAGACTCCATCGAACGCAGCGGCAGACCAAGTGCAATGGTCTGGGCCCGCAACAGTTCGATTACCGGCTCGAGCTCGTCCAGCCTCGTCTCGGTCAGGTACTGGAAACCCTGGGCGAGAAGGGAGGTCTCGGGCGGCGTACCGGGCTGAGTGGCATCGGCCGGCGCCAGCCGGGCATCGTCCAGCTTCAGAACATGAAATTCGATCTCAAGTCCACTGCGGTAGGTGTAGCCCCGGGCATCCAGCTGGGCAAGAACATCCCGGCAGACCCTCCTCGTGGAAAACGGCACGGGAGAACCATCGGGAAAATAGAGATCACACAGCATCCAGCCGGTACGCTGCAGCCACGGCAGCACCCGGAAAGTTGTGGGGTCCGGTACCATGACGACGTCCCGGGCACCGGTCATCTCTGGCAGACCGAACCCACCGCCCTCCGACCAGACCGGGTAGACGGTGCGGTGCGAGGTGTCTTTGGCAAGCAGCGTGGAGGTGATGGTGCAGCCGTTTCGAAGAGCGGCATCGGTGCTGCCTGCCGTCAGGCTCTTACCCCTCAGAACGCCATGCTGATCAGCAAACGACAGACGAATGGTGTCGAGATTCTCCTTTGCGCTCTCTACCACCTCCGCTGCAGCTGAACGCCGGGCTTCGGACCACAGCCCGTAGCGCTCCACAAAATCCGGTACCCCGGTCGAGTCAGTCCCTGCCATGGTCTGTACCGGTCTTTCCGATGGTATCCGCTGAAGCGAGGTCGGCGTTCCACGGACATCTGGTACGGCGCTCCTGGTCCAGATCACGCCACTCTTCTCGCCAGCCGTCTCCCTTCGAGATGGCATCCACCGCCGCAGGCCCGAATCTCCCGTTAAGGCGCTCGGCACCGGCCGATAACCCGCCCGCCTCCAGATCGGCGATCGACTCCAACAGGCACCTGCGGTATTCCCGGATTGCCGCATCCGTTCGGCCAAGATGTTCACGGGTACGGTCCTGAATCGCACCCATAGACTCGACCGCCCACTGGTCGTGCACATTGATATCGTCGCCCATCCCGGTAAAGGTCCGGGTCCGCTGTTCGGCCGGATCGTAACCGTAATGGTTTCGCTGGTTCTTGCGTGACACGTAATGCGGCAGTTCGTAGAGTTCCAGACGTTGACTACGCATCCTGTTCTTGTCAGTGGGCGCTGAAAAACTTGTGAACAGTGCATACCAGTAACAGTTCGTATCATCGACTGGCACATGCCATTGGGTGATGGTCATTTCGCTGCTCATGGGAATACAGATGGCCTGGGGAAACAGTTGATTGGTCACCCGGACGTGCCTGCGCCCGTCGGCCAGTCTGCGTATTGCCCTGATACGAAGGCCGTATCCGGTCCGATCTACCTCGATCTCGGGCCGCGGATACTGGCGCAGCAGCGTAGTCATGGCTATCGAGTCCTCTCCCACCGTGTCCCTGAACTGCTGGCCGTAGGTGCGGCCGGGATCACCGGCTTCGGAATAACGGTGCAGAAACGAGGCGTGGGCCGGATCGATACCGACCTCAAGCGCCTGAAGCCAGTTGCACTCCAAATGACCTTTGAATGCAAAGGTGTATTCTTCCGGGGCCTCGAAACAATCCATCCGGTCGAATCCCGGCGGCTGGCCCTCGCCCAGGAAAGCAAAAACGATCCCGTTACGCTCCACGCAGGGGTAATTCGTGGCACGGATGTGATTGAAATAGGTGCTGCCCTCGGGCTCACCCGGCTGTTCCAGACACTGACCGCCCACGTCGAACAGCCAGCCGTGAAATGGACAACGGACACCGCCGTCTTCGAGGCGGCCGTAACAAAGGTCCGCACCCCGGTGCGGACAGTGTCGATTGATCAGGCCCAGACGACCCTGCTCGTCCCGGAAAAGAACCAGTCGTTCTCCAAGCACCGAAACACCGGTCAGAGGTCGATCCCCGGAAAGCTCTTCAGCCAGCGCCACCGGCTGCCAGTAGCACCGCAACAACCTACCAGCTGGCGTACCCGGACCGGTCCGGGTGGCGAGCTCATTCTGTTCTGCGGTCAGCATAGCCGTTTATCCTATGCAAGGGCGTTTCACCTGGAGACTTTACCGCAATGTTCACGCTCAGAACCAGATTCAGGTAGAGGAGCATCACATGCGATACGCTTTCTGGTAACGTTGTTACTACCAGGAGCAATCTGCGGTGAGATGTAGCGCCATGTTCGAGCGGGAACTCTTTTCAACCGGGCACGAGATCTTCAGGGAAACGGTTCGCCGTTTTGTAGCCGATGAAATCACGCCCTGCCACGCCCAGTGGGAGAAAGACGGACAGGTCAGCCGCGAGGTGTGGAGAAAAGCCGGTCGGCAGGGATTGCTGTGCGCAACCGTGCCCGAGAAATTCGGGGGAGTGGGTGCCGACTTTCTCTACAGCATAGTGGTTCTGGAAGAACTGTCACGTGCCGGGGCGATGGGACCCGGCTTTTCACTGCACTCCGACATCGTTGCGCCTTATCTGCTGCACTATGCCAGTGACGAGCAGAAAAGCACCTGGCTTCCGAAGATGGTGGTCGGGGAGGTGATTGGCGCGATCGCAATGACCGAACCCTCGGCAGGGTCGGACCTGCAGAACATCCAGACCACGGCAACCCGCGACGGGGACGACTACCTGATCTCCGGCCGCAAGGTGTTCATCACTAATGGTCAGCTGTCCGACATCGTCATCACGGCCTGCAAGACGGATCCGCTGGCTGGCGGCAAAGGCATCAGTCTGGTACTGGTTGAAACCTGCCGACCTGGCTTCCAGCGGGGTCGCAATCTGGACAAGATCGGCTGGAAAGCACAGGACACCTCCGAGCTTTTCTTTGACGATGTCCGGGTACCGGCCTCCAACCTGCTCGGGCAGGAGGGGCGCGGCTTTTTGCAGTTAATGGAACAACTGCCGCAGGAACGCCTGCTGCAGGCTATCCGCGCAGTAGCCACGATTGAAGCCGCACTGGATTGGACCGTGGACTACACCACCACACGCCGGGCGTTCGACCAACCCATTGCCGCATTTCAGAACACCCGCTTTAAGCTGGCAGACGTCAAATCACAGGCGCTGATGCTGCGGGTCTTTGTGGATCGCTGCATTGCAATGCACCTTGAAGGCAGACTCGATGCGGTGGATGCCGCAGTCGTCAAACTGCTGTCATCGGAGATGCTGGGAAATCTGCTGGATGAGTGCCTGCAACTGTTCGGCGGTTACGGCTACATGTGGGAGTATCCGATCGCCCGCGCCTGGGCAGATGCACGAATGAGCCGGATCGCCGGGGGCACCTGTGAAATCATGCGTGAGATCATCGGTCGAAGCCTGGTCGGTAGGGACTGATGCTGCGTATCGCAGATCACATTTCCCGCCAGGCCCACCGCCACCCCAACCGACCCGCTGTCTCCTTTGGCGGAGACACCTTCAGCTGGGCGACTTTCGAGAAACGCTGCTGGGGCGTAGCCACCCTTCTGTTCGACCTGGGTGTACGGGCCGGTGACCGGGTGGCCTACCTGGGCCTGAATTCTCATCGTTATTTCGAGTGTTACTACGCCCCCTCGCGTATCGGCGCGATCCTGGTGCCGCTCAACATCCGGCTGTCTGTCGCCGAGCTGGTCGAGTGTGTGGCTGACTGCACACCGAAGGCACTGATTATGGATCCGCACCTTGTTCACGAGGCACGGTCCATCGCCAGCACCTGTCCTTCTATCGAAGTACTGGTCTGTGCTACTTCTGAGGCAGCACCAGAGGGCATGCACGCCTACGACCCGGTCGCCGGACAACATCCGAGCGCCGAACCCGACCATTTCAACGGGCTCGCAAGCCAGGACAGTGACACCATTGTCATCTTCTATACCAGCGGCACCACAGGCCGGGCCAAAGGTGTGATGCTTTCACACAGCAGTCTTTTCACCAATGCCATCGGGGTTCCACCGGTTCTTGGTCTCAAAGAGGGCGAGACACACCTTCTGGCCGGACCCATGTTCCACCTGGGAGCGGGATCTCGTGTCTACTCAGCATTAATGCTGGGTGCCCACACTGTGATCCTGCCCAGGTTTGACGTTGTGGAAGTGCTGAACGCCATCGAAAAATACCGTATCCAGGTGCTGGTACTCGTCCCGACCATGCTGGCGATGCTTCTGGAACATCCGCGATTCAGAACGTTCGACCTGTCTTCCCTTCGGCTCATCACCTATGGCGCCGCGCCGATGCCGATAGCGCTTCTCGAACGTGCGATGTCGGCCCTGCCGGACATCCAGTTCGGCCAGGCCTACGGCATGACCGAAGTCTCGCCGGTACTGACCGTGCTGACACCCGACGAACACGACCCGATGCAAAGAAAGGTCGACCGGTTGACCTCCGTCGGCCGGCCGCTTACCTACGTGGACCTGCGTGTAGTGGACAGCGCGGACAGGGCTCTTGAACCCGGAAACAAGGGCGAGATCATCGTGCGCGGCCCGAACGTGATGAACGGCTACTGGAAACAACCCGAACTCACCGCCGAGGTGATGCGTGGCGGGTTTTTCCATACCGGCGATGTCGGCTACCTGGACGAGGACGGCTTCGTCTACCTGGCTGGACGGCTCAAGGAGATGATCATCACCGGCGCCGAAAACGTCTACCCGATCGAGACGGAAAACGTGCTGTCGCAGCATCCGGCGGTGGCAGCCTGTGCTGTTTTTGGCCTGCCAGACGACTTCTGGGGTGAAACGGTGCACGCCGTGGTCACATTAAATGCAGACTCGACAACCGATGAAGACACATTGATCGAATACTGCCGCGCCCACCTCGCGCATTTCAAGTGTCCACGGTCGGTGAGCTTCCGATCCGAGGCCATGCCGTTATCCTCCTCCAATAAGATCGACAAGTCGGTGCTGAAACAGGCACTGCTGGACCCGCGCTGATCCGGCTGCCGCTGGGACAGGTGACCGTGATCGGTTCACACCCGGCAGTGACGGCCGGTTCCGGGTAAAGGCATAATTGGACGATAGGACGGATGCGTATGGATCTTGGAATTCTGAGCTACGGCGGTTATCTGCCCAGGGCACGCCTGCAGCGCGCTGAAATCGCCCGCGCCCACGCCTGGTTCAATCCTGCGCTCATGGCGTTGGCCAAGGGCGAGCGAACCATGGCCAACTGGGATGAAGACAGCGTCACGATGGCCGTGGAAGCCGGGCGCGACTGTCTGGCCGGCATCGATCGCAGCATTGTGACGGGCGCCTACATGGCGTCGACCAGTTTTCCGTTTCAGGACCGGCAAAATGCCGGCATCGTTGCTGATGCGCTGGATCTCAATTCCGGAATCCAGACCATTGATCTGTCGTCCTCCCAACGCGCTGGAAGTTCCAGCCTGCTCATCGCCCTGCAGGCCAGCCGAGGTAACGGGCCGGTGCTGGTCACTGCGGGTGAAAAACGGCGCACCAAAGCGGGTAGCCCGCTGGAACTCACGACCGGTGACGGTGCCGCGGCCCTGCTGGTCGGTGAGGGCAATGTGGTTGCCCGCCTGGTCGGTGGCCACACCGAGTCGGTGGACTTTGTCGACCACTACCGAGGCCAGGACGACTCTTTCGACTATACCTGGGAGGAACGCTGGATCCGGGACGAGGGGTATATGAAGATCGTCCCGACCGCGGTCGGGAAACTGCTGGAAAAGGTCGGTGTGCAGGCCGCTGACATCACGACCTTTTGCTTTCCGAGCGCCATGCGTCGAGTAGCCGATGGCCTGGCAGCAACGCTGGGACTGGCCGACGATGCAGTCGCCGACAACCTTCAGACCTGCTGTGGGGAAACCGGCACGGCCCATCCGCTGGTGCTCCTGGTACATGCGCTGGAATCCGCATCGGCCGGGAACAAAATCCTCGTCGCCGGTTTCGGTCAAGGCTGCGATGCGCTGCTCTTCGAGGTGACCGAAGCTATCGATCAGCTTCCTGACCACATCGGTATCTCCGGCCATCTGACCCGGAAACGGGACGAGGACCGCTACAGTCGTTTTCTGGCGTTCAACGACCTCATGACCATGGAGCGCGGCATCCGCGCCGAGGTCGACAGACAAACCGGGCTGAGCACGCTTTACCGGAACCGCGAAATGTCCCAGGAACTCAAGGGTGGGCACTGCACGGCCTGCGGCACGAACCAGTTCCCCAAATCCAGGATCTGCGTCAATCCGGCGTGCGGGAAAACCGGCACCCAGAAAGACGAACCGTTCGCCGACAAGCCGGCGCAGCTCAATTCTTTTACGGCCGACCGTCTGATCTACTCCCCAGACCCGCCGATGTATTTCGGCATGGTACAGTTCGAAGGAGGCGGCAGACTGATGAGCGATTTCACTGATATAGACCCGGATGGCGGTCTCGAAGTGGGTATGCCTATGAAGATGGTGTTCCGGGTCAAAGACTACGATTCACAGCGTGGATTCAGGCGCTATTTCTGGAAGGCGACGCCGGCCGGCGTCAATCACTAGGGAGACACGACTATGGCAACAGGCATCAAGGATAAAGTCGCGATTCTGGGTATGGGTTGCTCCAAGTTCGGCGAACGCTGGAACGACAACGCCGAGGATCTAGTGGTCGAAGCCTACAGCGAGGCCCTGGAAGACAGCGGTATCGGAACCGACCAGATCGAAGCCGCCTGGCTGGGGACTGCAATCGAAGAACAGCATGTCGGCAAATCCGGAATCCCGCTGGCCATGGCGCTGCGGCTACCGTATATCCCCGTCACCCGGGTCGAGAATTTCTGCGCCAGCGGCACAGAAGCGTTTCGCGGTGCGGTCTATGCCGTGGCCTCGGGGGCCTGCGATATCGCTCTTGCCATGGGCGTGGAGAAACTCAAGGACACCGGCTACGGCGGTCTGCCGCAGCGCGGAAGAGGATCGGTGAACGATCTGTTCTGGGCCAACGCCTCGGCGCCCGGGTCATTTGCCCAGCTGGCAACGGCTTACGCCGCAAAACACCGGGTGCCGGCGGAAGACCTGAAAAAGGCCATGGCCCACGTCTCGGTCAAAAGCCACGACAACGGTTCGCGCAACCCCAAAGCCCACCTGCGTAACAAAATCGATGAAGACCGGGTGATGAATGCACCGATGATCGCCGAGCCACTCGGGCTTTTTGACTGTTGCGGCGTCAGCGACGGTGCGGCCTGCGCGATCGTGACCACACCGGATATTGCCCGTGGCCTGGGCAAAAGGGACCTTGTCACGATCAAGGCCCTGCAGCTGGCCGTTTCGAACGGCACCGAAGCGCAGCATAATTCCTGGGACGGTAGCTATTTCGCAACCACCCGCAAGGCCGCAGAGCGCTCATATAAAGAGGCCGGGATCGACAAGCCGCGGGACCAGATCAGCATGTTCGAGGTGCACGACTGCTTCTCCATCACTGAACTCATCACGATGGAGGATCTCTACATCTCGCCGGAAGGCGGCGCGGTCAAGGACATCATGGATGGCTTCTATGACGCCGACGGCGAGGTCCCGTGCCAGATCGACGGGGGCCTGAAGTGCTTCGGCCATCCCATCGGGGCCTCGGGCCTGCGCATGATCTATGAGATGTACCTGCAGATGAACGGCCGGGCCGAGCAGCGCCAGCGGGAACAGGACCCGGTATTCGGCATGACCCATAACCTCGGCGGCTTTCCACACCAGAACGTGTCCTCGGTGACGATCGTCGGCAAGGAAGGTGCCTGATTCACATCGGCCAGAACTAAACCTGTAGGCACGGGCCCGACAGGCAGGAAAAGGAGCACACGACGCATGGAAATGAAGGCAGCCGTACTTTACGAGCCAAACAAACCGATGGTTGTGGAAACCATCGATATCGATGAACCGCGTGAGGGCGAGGTGCTGGTACGCATCGTCGCAGCGGGCGTCTGTTATTCGGATTATCACATCATGATCGGAGAGTGGTCCTGGCCCTTACCGGTGGTACTGGGCCACGAAGGGGCCGGTGTAGTCGAGCGTGTGGGGCCAGGCGTCACCCGTATGGAACCGGGACAGACCGTGATTCTCAACTTTCGCGCGAACTGCGGTACCTGCCACTACTGCATCATCGGGCGGCCGGTCCTCTGTGACGGGGTCACCGCACCGCGCCACACCCTGTTCGATGGCAGCAGCCGCCTAAGCAAGGACGGCCAGACGATCCATCACATGGCCCGCACTTCCTGCTTCGCCGAATACGCGGTGGTACCGGAATCCGGTGCCGTACCGGTACGCGCAGACATGCCGCTGGACAAAGGCTGTCTGGTGGGCTGTGCCGTGATGACCGGTGTCGGCTCAGTGATCAACACCGCACGCATCGAAGCCGGATCCTCGGTAGC
>CAJXBY010000059.1 GCA_913051905.1 uncultured Gammaproteobacteria bacterium
GTCAGTCCCCTCATGTGCGACCTTGTCGGATGATTCCCTTCTTACATCGAGACGCGCTTTGCGCCTCTCACTCCACGCCCCTCAGGGGGCGTCCTTACTCCCTCACACCAGGCGGTGTACGACCGATTACATAGACCCCTGCCGGCGGCTCATCCGCGCGCTATACCCTCCAGCTGCGCGGAGACACGAGCTCCTGACCGGTAGGCGTCACCCAGGGAACATCCGGCATGTGATCCTCCCTTATGTCAGTCCCCTCATGTGCGACCTTGTCGGATGATTCCCTTCTTACATCGAGACGCCCTGCGACACGCTATCAACCCCTCCCTTTTTTCCTTCCTCCTCCGTCGCAGAGCGTCTCGTTTTTTTTGAGAAGCCTCATGCCTCGCGGAGGGGCTCCTCCACGCCGAGGTTGACGTCGGTCACTCGGTGAAGGGGGTCGCCAGCACCAGCGTCTGCGCGTTGAAGCTCTCGCGCGTGGCCTGGAACGTGATCACGGCGCCGGCTGGGACGTCGAATGACACCTGGCCTGATGCGTCGGTGGTCATCTGGGGCCCTCCGCAGACATCGCAGCTCACGGTGACCCCGGCCAAAGGGGTGTCGTTGTCGTGGTTTACGACGCTGAGGTTGGCCTTCAGGCCGCTGAGCTTTCCCTCCAGGCGCAGGGTGCGCAGATAGATCATCCCGCGCATGGGGCTCTCAAACGCGATACCTGCCGTGGCCAGACGTTCGTTGATCGTCTGACGCCGGCTCGGGTCCTGGAGCTCCATGCCGTGGTCGGCAACCACGATCCAGATCGTCTCCCCCGCGTCGCCTCGCGCGTCGATCGCGGCCTTGAGCTCCGCGATCCGGCCGGGTCTGCAGTATCTCACAGGACCCGCGCGTCAGCTGCGTACCGCCTCCAGCGCCGCGGCTGTGGCACTGGTGAGTAGACGGACGTCGCTGCCGACGGTCACCAGATCGAAGCCCAGCGACAGCATCTCCCTGGCATACTCCGGTGAAAGACAGTGTATCCCCGCACGAATCCCGGCGGTCTTGGCAGCGTCCAGAATCCGCCGGATCGCAGCCACGACCTCGGGCTCATCGTGGTCGAGTTTCGGGATGTGTCCCATCGACAGGCTGAGATCGCTGGGTCCAACGTAGACACCGGTCAGCCCTGGCGTCGCCACGATCTCATCCAATGCCTCGAGTGCCCGGGTGGTCTCAACCATAGCGAACGTCACAATCTGAGCGTTGGCGACCCGGGGATAGTCGGGACCGTGGGCCATGATCGCCCGGGTCGGACCGAAACTTCTTTCACCGTCCGGCGCGTAAAGTGCAAAACGCACCAAGTCCGCCGCATCCTGCGCCGAATTGATCATCGGGCAGATCAGGCCGACTGCGCCGGCGTCCAGCAGCTTCCCCACGATACCGGGTTCAAGCCACGGCACCCGTGCCATCGGTGCCGAGGCGCCGATCGAGATGGTCTGTAACAGATTGAGAGCGCTCTGATAGTCATTCAGTCCATGCTGCAGGTCAACCGTCAGTGAGTCGAAACCTGCCCTGGCGTTGATTTCGGCAGTCACGGTACTGGGGATAGACAACCAACCGTTGACAACGGGCTTGCCGGCTGCCCATAGAGCCCTGATCCTGGTCTGTTCCATCTAGTGCCTGCTCCTCGGAGACCTCCTAGTCGTTCCAGAGCCCTTCACGGGTCAGCTCGTCCATGGTTTCACAGATACTCTCGTGCAACGCCTGCACCATAGTGTCAATCTGGCGACGGGTCAGGACCAGTGGTGGAGACATCACGTTCAGGTGTGCGATCGGCCGGACGATGACCCCCCGAGACTGGCAGTGCCTGGCGATCCGGCTGCCGATGTCGGCCTCGGCTGGCAGCAACGCCTTGGTCTCCTTATCCCCAACATTCTCTATACACATCATGAAGTGGCTGCCACGAACATCACCCACGATGGGGTGCTCCAGTAATGTATTGAGCTGCTCTTCGAAATAGGGTCCGACTTCCCGCACGTAACCGCAGATGTCGTCCCGTTCCAAGATCTCGATGTTTTTCAGACCCGCTGCACAGCTAATGGGGTGGCCCGAGTAGGTGAAGCCATGGGTGAACAGGGCGCCTTCGGCCTGGGGGACACTGATCACATCGTAGATTTTTTTCGACAGGATGGTTGCCGACAACGGCACATAACCGGATGAAATACCTTTGGCGCAGGTGATGATGTCGGGAACAAAATCAAATACGGCCTCGGAGGCGAAGAACTGCCCAAGTCGGCCAAATCCGGTGACCACTTCGTCGGAGATATAGATCACCTCGTAACGGTCACAGACTTCGCGAGTTCGCCTGTGATAGCCCGGCGGCGGCACGATCACACCACCCGCACCCATGATCGGTTCGGCAATAAAACAGGCCACGTTTTCAGGACCCAGTTCCAGGATCTTGTTTTCAAGATCAGCAACTTTTTCGTCGCAGAACGCTTCCATGCTCATCCCGTCGGGCCGGCGATAAGGGTTGGGGGCGGGTATGTGGTGCACCAGATCGGGGGCCAGGTCAAAGCCCTGGTGATCGAATTCAACGCCCGTCATCGACATTGCAAGGTAGGTACTGCCGTGATAACCGTCTGTCCGGGATATGATCTTCTTCTTGCTCGTTTTTCCCAGACGGTTGAAATAGTAATGGATGATGCGGATGGCCGTGTCGTTCGACATGGAGCCACCAGTACCGAAAAAGACGTGATCCAGGCCCTCGGGCGTCAGTTTTGCGAGCTTGGCCGCCAGTTCGGCCGCAGGCGGCGTCGTGAGATGGCCGAAAGGCGAAAAATAAGGAATCTGCCGTACCTGATCGGCAATCGCCTCCGCCATTTCCTCGTTGGCGTAACCGATATTGACGCACCACAAGCCCCCGATGCCGTCAATGTAGCGGTTACCGTCCGAATCGATCACATAGGCTCCCTCGGAATTGGCCATCACCATCGATCCCTCTTCCTTGAATGTCGAGAAATCAGTCCACGGATGGATAAAGTGATCCCTATCCTTGCGCCAAAGGCTCTCGGTATCGTATTTCAGGTTTGTGGACATCCCAATATCCCCCAGTCAAGTGTTGAGCCAAACAGCAGGTTCATCGCTCCTTGCGAATCCTTCTGCTGCATTAACCACGATTCTGTTCGCCCTCGTATACGCTGTACATCTCCTACAGAACGAACAGGACCAATCCATACAGGACCTGCTGTTCCAATCGACGTCACACACCAAACTCAAGGTGATACGCTGAGATGGAATTCGAATCCGGCAGACATAAAAATTTCAGCAACTCAACCATCAATTATCGATCTCCAGTTCTCGTTCAGCATAAAACGCCGCCCCCAGTCTATAGCTGATTCTAGTACTTCTAGCTCTCAGTTCTCTACCAGAATCAAGGTGTCTTGAATACTGTAGTGCTTAGGAGCAGAGTATCTCGTGTACACACATCGTTTCCAAGAGGAATCGTTCTGGCTTGACTGAAACGTGAACCAACTTCTATTTCGTTCCTTAGTCACTAGCCTTGTTCTGTGTCTTCTTGCATGGGGTCAGATTCTACTTCCTAACTATACGTTATCTTCTGAGGCGTCCCGTTCTGCATTTCTACCTGAGTGTCGGGCCGGCGGTAAGAAACTTGATTGCATAAATTCATCCCTTCGTGACATAGGAAGCCATGATTACTCACCGTTCTCAACCGAGTTGCCTGCCAATTATTACTTCGCGCGTGAATCTGAATCATTTCTTCCATGGCGCTTACCAAAATGGAACCCTTATATAGGTTCAGGGTTTCCACAAATTTTGGATGGACACAATCCATACTATTCACCAATACAGCTGATCTTGAAATTATGGCCAGGTGATGCCTCTCGTGACTTTCTGATTTTTTTTCGCATCTGGTATTGGACCTTTGGGATATTACTGTTGGTCTCCCAGTTCTCAGATAGGAGGCCTGTACTTTGGGGTACAGGTCTTTTGGCTGTTTTAGCCCCATACCATTCCACCTATATCGATATAAGTTTTCTGGACGTAGATCTGCTCGCCCCCTTTTTTCCGGCGCTCATTCTTTTATTACAAAACGATCGACTGAGTACGCAAACGGCATTATTTTTGTCGTTCATTCTTGGTGCTTTGGCGGGAAGCATGAGCTTTATTCAAGCTCAACTGCTATTCTGTGTAGCAGTACTGTTTTACTCTATTGTTTTTGCCCCCACAAGTTACGGCAAGTCGATATTACTCGGCGGGTCCACAGGTTGTGGATTCCTTCTCCTTTGGCCATCCTGGGGCCCAATCGTTACCAATTTTGGTGATTTCATTTCGGCTAGAGATTTCTATGAATGTCACGCCACTCTTGGTCTCGGACTCAAAAATCTAATCCACAACACCACGTTTATACCGACAGGTTCGACTACTGGTAGGTACACCTTTTTGACCTTACCTGGACTCCTCCTCGTTTTCAGCATCTACAGAAAAAAATCAGCATGGATTTTGTTTACTGGCCTCGTTTTTTTTGGGTGCTTAGTTATATGGGGCTTACCATCAGGCTTCTGTTCGAATGAATGGGTAAGAGGGGTTGCCTTTGCCAGGCATAGTGTTGCTCATGCTACAACGGCTTTTTTGGCCCTAATTGGAATTTCTTTTGGTAACTTTCTCGAGAAAAAATCCAAATATAAGATTTTCTGTTTTTCGGTGAGTTGTTTAATCATCAGTGTTCTCATTAGTACGAATTCAGAGCCGGCGATAATTTTTTGGTGTCTTTCTATCCTGGGAGCATTCCTTCTTGCCAGTCGATATTTGATATTCAGTAGTATCCCCAAGTGCCGTGAAATCGTGACCATCTCAAGTCTCGTTATGGCAATCGCACCAACATTCTGGTTTTCTAACAAATATCTTTTCTTGCGAGTGCAGCAACCTGATCCACGACAGGAAAGCCCTCTTCCTCGACAACTTGATCCTACCAGTCCAATGGGATTAGTACAGCAATACTCCAAACTTGAAGATCGCCGCCATCATAGCCCTCATGAGATCTTAGACGGAAATTGGGCAGGGGCTTTCGGAATCTTGGATCTGAAAATCAACATGCCACTCTATACTCGGGATTATTGGGTCCTCAATTCGAAACTTTTTGGGGATTGGTCGGGAAAAGGATTGGTTATTTACCCTAACCTCTTCGCTAGGCCAAATACCAAGGAAAGTTATTTCTCTGAGGAATTTCAAAGGCTAATGATTATCCACAGGATTTCTATTGTCAGCTTTTATTCAGGTAGAACACAATTGAACCCAACTTCTGATAGCCCATACTCTGCCGACAATTGTGAGCTTCTGGCCACAAATTCCAGTTATTCTTCTTTTTTATGTCCAAAAGTTGGAGGGGTCGGGTTTTTCCCAAGAAAAGTTGTCCAGGTAGAAGATCAAGATGCGGTACTTAACTATCTGAAAACCTCTTCATTAGAAGAAGTCAATGGCCTTGCCGTCATTCACTCCAAACACCCCGCCCACAGAGTTGCTGCCAATGGAACGATTCTCTCCGTTGTTCGAAACGGAGACGAATTAACATATGATTTACAGATTGAGAAAGATGGATTATTTGTTGTTGCTGACACCTATACTAAAGATTGGAAAGCGTGGGTAAATCAAATTCCATCTGAGATTATTGTCACCAATTATGCGTTTAAAGGGGTCATTGTTCCAGAAGGATTGGTACGCCTCAAGCTCAAATACCGTTAACATCCTTCAAGGTTGAAATTATTCCGATCGACTACCCCACCTATAAATATCACGGCAGGGATAGACAATTGTTTGACCAGAATGGCAAATCCAGGTTGATGTGAATTCGTAGAACTGAAACAAAGCTATGCCGGCAGAGGATTCTCAGCAAGACGATCGACCAGCCGTTGCATCATGCCGGCGCAGGTATTCAGCTGTTCAATCGAAACATACTCGTTTGGCCGGTGTGCCTGCTGAATACTGCCCGGTCCACAGACAACACCGGGGATCCCCAGCCCGTCTTTGAAGAGCCCAGCTTCGGAACCAAAGCTGATCTTTTCAGTACTTTTTTCTCCAGTCAGCAATGACTGAACGAACCCCACCACCGGCTCGTCCCGGTTTGTTGCCAACCCCGGGTACCGGGTGAGGCTTTCGATGACGATTCCGGTGCCGGGATCTACGGTCTGCATGGCCGGCACCAGGGTTTCGCTCGCGTAATTCGAAATCGCATCGACCAGTTCATCGATATCCTGCTCCGGCAGATGTCTGATCTCAAATTCGAACACACAGTTTTCGGGTACGATGTTCAGTGCACTGCCGCCTCGAATCGTACCGACATGCAGGGTAGTGTTCGGCACCCGGTAAGACTGGTCGAAAGGGCCGTGAACCCGGATATCCGCCTGCAGCTGGTGAATCCTGCTGATCAGATCGACCGCGTAGTCAATCGCATTGACTCCATCGGTGGGATATGCCGAGTGGGCACTGCGGCCATCTACGCTGACCCGAAAAGCCCGTTTGCCTTTGTGCGCGCAGACCACCTGCATGCTGGTGGGTTCACCGATGACAGCCATGCGGGGCAGCATAGGTGCACCGGAAAGCATTTCGATCAGCCGGCGCACACCCAGGCAGCCGATCTCCTCGTCATAGGACAACGCGATATGGATCGGACTCTGAAGCTTAAGACTCGTCATGTGCGGTACCACGGACAGCACACAGGCGATGAAACCCTTCATGTCCGCAGTGCCGCGACCGAAGTAAAGCGCGTCCTTTTCAGTCACTGAAAATGGGTCGCTGTCCCAGTCCTGACCATCAACCGGTACGACATCGGTATGCCCCGAGAGCATTACGCCACCCGCATGATCAGGTCCAATGCTGGCAAAAAGATTGGCTTTGCTGCCCGTCGAGTCAAACACCAGTTCACTGTCGATCCCGAATTCTGTGAGGTAATGCTGCACGTAGTCGATCAGTGCCAGATTGGAATGACGACTGGTTGTGTCAAAAGCGACCAGCTCCCGCAGCAGTGTCGACCAATCAGTTTTCATCTGCAGATCGTGCGGGTGTGTCGGATTCAGAGGAGCAAGCCGGACACATCCGAAAGCCTGGGAAAGCTGCTGGGAGCGGTGGTCAAGCGGTTTGGCGAGAGTCTTCGGGCAGCGGCGACAACTGTCTGTAACGCCGCCCGGCATAGATCAACGGCTGGCCCGAAGCGTTGATCCGTACACTGGTGATTACCCCGACCAGAATATGGTGGGTTCCGAAAAGCAGTGACTCTTCAATACGGCAATCCAGATTGACTAGCGCCGGAATCAGGGCGGGTGAGCCCGTCTGCAGCCGATCCCAGTCACCTGAGACAAACAAATCGACGTTCGCATCCAGGTAATCGTCACTAAAAGCCACTGAAACGTAGTCCTGGTCCTCATGCAGAACATTCACACACAAGCTACCGTTAGTCTGAATGATTTCGCTAGCCTGTGCGTTCCGGTTGACGCACACCAGCACAGACGGTGGGTCATCCGATACCGAACACATGCTGCTGACCGTCATACCGGCACGGCCGGCCGGCCCGTCGGAGGTCACTACGGACACCGATGAGGCCACACAACTCATGGCTGCCCGAAATGCATCAACAGTCACTCTTTCCTCGGTCATGATTTATGACCTGCCCGGCTACTGATCACCAGGCACACCGTAGGTGGGTGCTGACGCAGGATCAAGAGCCCGGTTAACGTAATCCTGTATCTGAGGTTCATACCGCTGCCAGCAGCTGATGAGTTCCGTCACCGGTTGATCTGACCAATCCACGCGAAGATCCACCAGCGGCCAGGGTTGTTCATGCGCTACCAGCAAGGCGGCCGAATGGGTAGGACCCTCTTCTCCACCGGCTTCGACTCCTGCATCGAGGGCAAGTACCAACCGCGTAGCCAGATGCATACCGGAACTGCGCTCGAAGGCCTGTACCATGGCCGTGGTTACAGCGTTGCTGGACAGCAGGTTTCCAGCCGCAATGCAAGCCTCTCCTTCGGTCACAGCGTGGACACCCAGGGTCTTGCCACCCGTAAAGTGGCCCGTCCGACCATGAAGGTCCACCGCTGCGACCTGTCGGTAGTCCGCGTGCCTGCGCCCGCCCATCACGGTCGCTACTGAATCGCTTGCACTGTGCCCTGAAGCCATCAGGTCCAGCACATCATTGCCGATGGTCGGATCGGTGATGTTTTGCGTCGCACAAGCCCCGGCACCTGCCCGTACCCAGGGACAGCGGCTACCGACCGAGATGCTGGAAGTCGTGATGGCGATTCCGCTCATGCCGGATTCGCCACAGGTTGCGGTGATCGAAAAAGTCACCGGGATTCTCCTCCGATTCTACGGAATGAGCCGGTCAGGCATGTCTGCAGAGGATGGTCAGTCATTGTCGTCAGGGATCACCGCAGTAACCTCGATCTCGACATGCCATTCGGGCCGGGCCAGTGCCGTCACGACCAGCCCGGTGGAGCAGGGATACACACCCTTGAACCACTGTCCGATCTCCCGGTAGACCGGCTCTCGATAACGAATATCGGTCAGATAGACCACGACCCGGCAAACATGGTCCAGACGGCTGCCCGCCTCCTCAAGGAGCAACTTCACGTTCTCCATGGCCTTGCGGGCCTGTCTGGCAGGGTCATCAGCGTGAATGGAGGACCGTGTTACGAGATCCTGCGAGACCTGTCCTCGGAGAAAGACCAGTGTCCCGCGGGCGACAACGGCCTGACTCAGGTCGTTATCGAGTTTCTGTTCGGGGTAGGTGTCGTGGGTGTTAAATTTTTGCAGCCGTTGGTGGGTCATGTTTCAGTCTCCGGTGGCCGATGCGGCCGGTTTCTGACTTGTTCCGGCCCCGAACAACTGCCGGGTGCTGGTATCACCTGCGATATCCTCTATGCTGTCCGACAGCCCTTCGGAAAGACCCGCTGCCTTATGCGCAAACCCTAAGGATTCACCCCAGTCAAAGTTCCGGTAGACCGCGGCAAGATGGGCAAACGGGGCAGACTGGGCAAAAAGCTGGAAGGTCAGACGATGTCCTGCATAGTCTGAGTTAAGCAGGTCTCGGGCAAAAGACAGCAGCTTGCGGCGGTCTTCAGCAAGCCAGTCATCGTTGATGGAATAGAACTTCTCCATCCACTTGCCCGTTTCCGGGTGTTTGAAACTTGCTGAATCGGGCGTGACGCAGATCTGCCCCCCGCACAGTTCGCGGGCAAGGTGCATCATGGCAGGCAGGTTGGTACAGGCATGAACGCGGCCCGTGAACAACAGTGACTGGTTGGGCATCAGCAGTCCGCCGGGGCTCTTCTCGGCCGTTGCGATGGCAGCCGTCAAGTGGGCGTTGATGCCTTCTCGATAGACGGCGAGTTGCGAAAGCTTCTCCTGTACTGCCGGTTGCTTGTCAAGACCCGTCTGGCGGACATTAAAAAGTGCCGCACCGATCATAAGATCTGCCATGCGCAGGTTCCTCTGCACGAAAGCAAAAGCACTGTAGCGGTGCAGTGTGGCTCGGATAAAGGTCGCCGCCCGGGTATGGCGATAAAACAACACGTTCTCCCAAGGTACGAGTACGTTATCGAAGACCACGAGCGCATCGATTTCATCAAGCCGATTAGACAGCGGGTAATCTTCAGTCGGTGCGCGGCCGGCAAAACCTGTTCGACAGATCATCTTGATGCCGGGCGAGCCCAGATCACAAATAAAGCCAACCGCATAGTCGGACAGCGTGTCGTTGCCCCAGTTGGCGATGGTGGGCTTTGTGAAGGCCTGGTTGGCGTAAGGTGCAGCGGTTTCGTACTTGGCGCCTCGTACGATGATGCCCTGATCCGTTTCCTTGACGACGTGCAGGAGCATGTCCGGGTCCTGATCCTGGGGAGCCTTAGACCGATCCCCTTTGGGGTCTGTATTCGCCGAGACGTGAAAGGGATCATGCGCAATGACCCGATCCACGTGGTCGCGGATGTTTTTCGAGAACTGCGGATCGACTTCGTTGAGAACATCCTGCCCGTCAAAAAGTGACCACATTTCACCGACCGTTTCATCTCCTACCCGGGTCACCACACCGCCTACCTCATCCATGACTCGATCTGTGGAGGCCCGTTTGAGATACCAGTCATCACGGGTGTACGGCAGTTTCAAACCGATGGAGAAAGGCTCATCTCCCTCTTTGTAGATCATCATGTCCCGAGTCTCGGGATCGTGCTGCATGTCGTAGATCCGGGCCCGAATATCGACCAATGGCTTGAGCATCGGGTGGCTGGGCACATCATCCACTCTCTCACCGTCGATCCAGACTTCACGTCCGTCGCGGATCGAATCCAGATATTCAGCGCCATTTCTGATCATTAGGGTATTCCCGGACGGGCAATCGTGGACCGTCGCTCATCAGGAGCATAGAAGACACCAATATGATGCCAACTCGCTGGTCATTGTAAAATATTATTTGATAATTTTTTGTATTGGTTTTTCCTATGCAATTTACTCTGAAACAACTCGCTCAACTGATCACGGTGGCTGAGCACGGCAGTGTCTCTTCCGCGGCCCGCGAACTCTTCATCTCCCAACCCACCCTGTCGTCATCCATCGCTCGACTCGAGCAATCGCTGGGGCTTACCTTGCTGATTCGTCATCACGCCCGGGGTGTCTCACTGACACCCACTGGTGCTGATTTCCTGGTTCGAGCACGGTCCCTGGTCGACCACGCCCAGGAGATCGAAGCCGATGTCCGGGAACTGCGCGATTCGGTCAGTGGGGCGATCTCGATCGGCTGCTTCGTTACCCTGGCACCATTTTTCCTGCCGCGTCTGATCAGCAGGCTGAAAAAAGACCACCCGGAGTTGAGCGTTCAACTGACCGAAGGGACTCTGGATAGGCTTCAGCAACAGCTGAAATCAGGCCAACTTGAAATGGCCTTACTCTATGCGCTTGAGCTCGATGCGATGCTTGAAAGCGAAGACCTCACGGTGATTCAGCCGCACGTACTGCTGCCGGTGGACCACCCGCTCGCACGACAACGCTCTATCTCCCTCAAAGCCATTCAGGACGAACCGATGATTCTTTTGGATCTACCTCACAGCCGTGACTATTTCCAGCAACTCTTCCAGCACCTCGGAATCAGCCCCCGAATCGATCAACGCACCGCATCGTTCGAACTGGTTCGCGGCCTGGTTGCCCGTGGTCACGGATACAGCGTACTCAATCTTCAGCCGGCCTCGGAACTGACCTATGACGGCAGCCGGGTCCGATGCCTGCCGATTCGGGAGAAAGCAATGCCGCTTCGAGTGGTTCTGGCACGACGCACAAACAGTCGGTGGACCCGGCGATCCGAGGCATTCGCCAGAAGCTGCAGGGCTTTCTTCTCTGGTTCGTGAAGTTTCTTACTGGCCGACTGGAGCAGCTTTGCTTGAAGTCCCTGCGAGGGATTCCAGCACTTCGCCAGCAGCCCGTTCGCCGGTGATTTTAGCCCCATGACAGGTGCAGAAATGATCGGTGGACGTCGCTTCACCGCAAAAATAGAGACGGTCAGCGAGGGGCTGGGCAAGCACACTTCGCTGGTGGAACTCTCCTGGAGCGGCACTCGAGTAGGCACCCCGTACGAACGGATTGCCGCGCCAGGCTGACTGACGGTCAGCGGTCACATACCGCACAATATCGTGGCCAAAAAGGTCGCCGAGGGCTTCGGTTATAACCTGTCTGGAAGCTTCGGCCCCGACACGCTCCAGCCAGTCAGCAAAACGGCCCGCTACGATACCGATCACGCAGTCGAATTCATAAGGGAACAGGGTCAATCCGATTGGCGAATCATCCTCCGACGTAATTACGACCCGATCTGGTATATCCGGATCAAAGAATTGTTTTCGGATCGACAGCAGGATGTGGTTGTAATTGCCAAGCGGCAGAGCCGCCACTGCAGACTGCTTATCCACCGGCAGTTCAGGAATGAAGCGCAGCTCGCCGGATCCGAGCACGCCAGTAGACACCGCGATCACAGCACATCGGGCGGTGATAATGCCCCGCGAGGTCTCCACCCTGACACCATGGGTATCCCAGCGGACCGTCTTGACCACAGTGTTCAGCACGGCCGGTATCCCGAAGGCCCAACGTTCGACCAGGGCACCATAACCGTCGGGGAGTGGCCAGTTCTCTCCGGTGTCCTGATAATTCACGATATCTCCCACAGACACCTGATCCGGATCAGAAGAGGTGTTCTGAGCCGTGTAGTAATCCAGAACATCGACCCATTGGCCATCGCGGTCAGTGGCATCGGCGACTGAAATATCCCGACCTACTGACCAGGCCGATCGTATAGTCTGCTCACGTGCTGCCGCGTCTGCTTCGAAAGTCCGGTTTACATCTTCACTCAACCATTGTCCATTCCGAAAAAAGGCAACCCGCCCATAGTCTGTTCTTTGCTGGTAACGAAAACCAAATTCATCGGCGACTGGAACAAACGGGTTGATGCTCGCCGAGTGCAGCCAGTGACAGCCGAGGTCAAACGGCGATCCATCGGGCAGGTACTCGGTATGAGCCCGACCACCGATACGGTGGGAAGCTTCCAGCAACTGAAAACTCACACCGGCCTCTGCCAGCCTTCGAGCAGCTGCCAGCCCAGCGGCACCGGCACCCACAATCACAACGTCGACCGGAGCAGTCACGTGGTTTCTGTCCCAGCCGTCGAACTTTCCGCCGTGTGCGACTCTGCAGTCAGCCGCCGACCGTCGATCCGCCGGATTTCACTCTGTGTCAATACAACGGCCAGGGTTACGGCAAGGATCACTCCTGCACCGATTAGCACTGCAACCCCGGGGTTGTAAGCTGACGCCAAGGCACCACCAAATAGGCCGCCGAGTGGCATCAGGTAGAAACTGACGGTATGGATGCCCATCACTCGGCCACGCAGGGCATCTGGCACACAAATCTGCAAGACCGTCATGGACGTGATCAAGAACACAGAACCGAACAGACCGACAAAAAAGGCCGTCACCAGGGCACTGTTGAACGACCAGGACACCGAATCGCCCAGCAGTGTCGAAACCCCGAAACCTGCCAGTGCTACAACACCACCCAGGAGCCCGGTCAGCATGACTCCACCGAGCATTCTGGCCTTCTGCATGGGACCGACCAGAATCGTACCGGCAGCAGAACCCGCCCCAACAGCCGACATCAGGGCCCCAAATCCGAGTTCCCGGGTACCCAGAACATCGGCAAATGCCGGCATCAGCTGGTTGAAGGAGAATCCGAAAAACATCCACACCCAGGTCATCGGAATCAGGACCAGAAAGACCCGATTGTCGACGATAAAACGCATTCCGTCGAGAAACTGCTGCAGTGAATTCCCGGTGACCGGTGACTGTGGGCGCACCCGCATTCCAAGGAGCGTGGCGAACATTGCCATAAAGCCCAACGCGCCGATCACGAAGACCAGCGAAGTACCTGCCGTGGCGATCAGAATGCCGGCGAAGGCCGGAAGAATCATGCGGCTCGCCTGCCACAGGATTGAATTAAGAGATACAGCACTCATCATCTGCTGAGGTTCGATCAGGCCAGCAAAAAACGCCTGGCGCGTGGGCCATTCGAACCCTGAAACAATACCGATCAGGG
>CAJXBY010000060.1 GCA_913051905.1 uncultured Gammaproteobacteria bacterium
TGCAGTTCACCTGGGACGGGCGGCCACAGACCGGCTACGCTGGTGATACGCTGGCCTCGGCCCTGCTGGCTGCCGATGAGCGGGTCCTGGGCCGTAGCTTTAAATATCACCGGCCCAGAGGGCTGATGTCTGCTGGGGTCGAGGAATCCGGTGCACTGGTCACGGTCGGCAGCGGTGCGCGGCGCGATCCAAACGTCAAGGCGACAACCCAAGAACTGTACGACGGACTGGTAGCCGGTGGACAGAACGCCTGGCCCAGCGTGCGCTTTGATCTGGGTGCGGTAAACAGTCTTTTCAGCCGTTTTTTCGCAGCCGGTTTTTACTACAAGACCTTCATGGGTATTCCGCCGTTCGAATGGGGCAGCGGAACCGGCATGTGGATGCGCTACGAAAAGCTGATCCGGCGTGCTGCCGGTATGGGTCGGGCATCGCGGGAACCAGATCCCGATCATTATGAGCACGGTCACGCTTTTTGCGATGTGCTGGTCGTTGGTGCGGGGCCTGCGGGGCTTGCTGCCGCACGGGTGGCGCGGGATGCGGGTCTGGACGTATTGCTGGTCGAGCAGGACAGCATGCTCGGTGGAAGCAGTCTGTCTCTTTCTACTGACGGAACAGGCGCTACGACTGCGCAAGCTGAATTGGAACAGGCCGGTGTGCGGGTGATGACCCGGACGACAGCTTTTGGCCTGTACGACAGTGGTGTGGCCGGTCTCCTCGAACGGGTCACTGATCACCTGGCTGATCCGCCTGATCATTTACCGCGACAGCGATTCTGGACCTTGCGTGCGAAGTACACCATTCTGGCGAGCGGCTCCCTTGAACGACACATCGCGTTCGGCGACAACGATCGGCCGGGCGTAATGACGGCAGCCGCCGGCCGGACCTACCTCAACCGCTTTGCCGTGTTGGCCGGGGAACGGATTGTTATCGGAACCAATAACGATTCGGTCTACCCGACGGCCGGGGAATTCGCCGATGCAGGTGCTGCCGTGACCCTGCTGGATGCGCGGTCCACAGTGACCGAGAGTCTGACCAGCGCGGTCCAGGCAAAAGGGGTGGATTTTCGGTCTGGCACGGCACCGCTGCGGGCGCATGGCGCCCACGGCGTTACTGCCCTCGAGACAGCAACGATTGATGGCAGTAGCTGGCGGATAGCATCAAGGGAGAGCTGCGACCTGGTGCTCGTTTCAGGCGGCTGGTCGCCGGTGGTCAATCTGCTGTCCCATAGGGGAGTACGCCCGGTCTGGGATGCAGACGACGCCTGTTTTCTGCCCGGAGAGACGAGCGAACCTGTGGCTGTTGCTGGGTCCGCAGCCGGGGTCTGGAACACCGAGGCCTGCATTCAATCCGGAGAGGCGTGCGGTGTTCTGGCAGCACAGGCGTTGGGGCGGAGCGCGACCCCCGTCACGGCGCCACCCAAGGGTGGGTGGCTTACACCCATCCGGCCTGTCTATGAAGTCCGCGTCGCCAACCGCAATCTCAAGAGTTTTGTCGATCCACAGCATGATGTGACGGCAGACGACGTCAGGCTGGCACATCGGGAGGGTTACGTGTCGGTCGAACATCTGAAACGCTACACCACTCTGGGCATGGCTACGGATCAAGGCAAGATGGGGAACATCATCGGCATCGCCCTGATGGCCGAGGCGCTTGGCAGGGATATTCCTGAGGTGGGCACGACCACATTTAGACCCCCCTATACCCCTGTCAGTATCGGCGCCCTCAGGGGCAGGAGTGTGGGGAGCCATTTCCGTCCCTTGCGGCGCACCCCGCTGCACGACTGGAATCTTGCACACGGTGCGACGATGACTGAAGCAGGACTGTGGCAGCGGCCATGGTATTTTGCAAAGGCAGGTGAGAGCCTCGCCGAGGCTTACGTCCGCGAAACGGCAACGACCCGGAGAGGCGTTGGTCTGTGTGACGTGACATCACTGGGCAAGATCGCGGTGCAGGGGCCGGATGCCACGGTGTTCCTCAATCGGGTGTATTCCAACGCATTCGCGAAACTGCCGGTGGGCAAGACTCGTTACGGCATCATGCTGCGGGACGATGGGATCGTCATGGATGATGGGACGACCTGGCGGTTGAGCGAGACGGATTACTTTATGACCACCACTACCGCGCACGCAGCCCCGGTCATGGCCTGGCTGGAAGAACTGCTGCAGACGCGGTGGCCGGAGCTCAAGGTGCATGTCACTTCGGTGTCGGAACAGTGGGCCGGCATCGCAGTTGCGGGGCCGAGATCGCGAGAAGTGCTGGTAGCTGCAGTCGGTGATCCTGCGATGGTCTCCAACGAAGCGCTCCCCTTTATGGGTGTGATCGAGACCCATCTCGAGGGAGACATTCCGTGCCGGATAGCCAGGATCAGTTTTTCCGGCGAGCTGGCCTACGAGATTTATGTGCCTTCGGACTACAGCCCGGCCGCGATGGACCTCGTCTGGGACGTCGCAAGTACCATGGACGGTTGCCTGTACGGGCTGGAAGCTCTGGGTGCGATGCGGATCGAGAAAGGACACGTCACGGCCGCCGAACTCGACGGACGGGTGACACTGGAAGACGCAGGTCTCGGTCGAATGGCATCAACCAAGAAATCCTATATCGGTAGCGTATTGCGCCAGCGGCCGGAACTGTTGCGTGAGGACCGGCCGCGACTGGTGGGTCTTTTCCCAGCAGACCGGGCCCAGACCTTTAATGCTGGGTCAATTCTCTGCGCCCCCGACAATGTGGCAGGGCTGGGTGAAGGGTGGGTCACCGGCGTAACCCACTCACCGGAATTGGGCCATTGGATCGGGCTGGGATTTATTACCGGGGGGCGTGATGCGTGGCAGGGAAAACCCGTAGTTGCGGCGGACCCGCTGCGCAAAGGTAACGTGACCGTAGAAATCGTTTCACCGCATATGATTGACCCAGAGGGAGAGCGGCTATATGGCTGAACGTACTTCCGCACTGGCCGGGCATTATGCTGTCGGCGGCTTCGGTCAGCCGGGCGAACCCGGTGTCATATTGCGCGAAGTACCGGGGCTCGTACTGCACCAGATCTCAGCCTGGCCAGAGACCCTGTCCAGAGTGGGTGCCGAGGCTGCCGTCGCTGCAGGCTTGGCGGTTGCGCCGGGCCCCGGGGCGGCATCTGTGGGTGCCGACGGGATATTGTTGCGTGTGGAGCCACTCAAGTGGTGGATCCATGGGGTCGAGGCACCGGAACTGTCGGCCGATACGGGCACTACCCTTGATCTGTCGCATGCGCGTGCCCACGTCCGGGTGAGCGGGCCACAGGCCGCTATCTGCCTGAACCGCCATCTGCCAATGGATCTGCGTGATGATTTCTTTCCGGTCGGTACTGTGGCATCCAGCGCCCTGCACCATGTGGGCATTACGCTGTGGCGTTCCAATGACGGTTTCGATCTTTTCCTGCCCCGGGGATTCGCATTGTCTACGTGGGAAATCCTGATTGAGACTGCCGCACAATTCGGCGCTGAAGTGAAGTAACCGTCCCTTTGGCGGTACCTCATAAGTCAAGGCCCAGGTCCCTGCGCCACAGACAGTACCGCATCGGGGAGGGAAAACCTGTGGCCGAGCTGCCGTTGCTGCTTGCCGACCTGCACCTGTCGTTGCCGGTGGATACGGAGATTAAGTTACGGCTGAACCCTGATGCGGACCCGGACTGGAACCGGCAAAGAGCGCTGGATCTTGTCATTGGTGCGGGATTCACCGCCGCGGGCCCACTCAGAGCCGGTAAAAAGGGGTTCTCTATGCCGGCAAAGCGTATCCAGAGTCTGCCGGACACCGTCACAAAGGGCATGCGGTTACTGGTTGTCGGATTGAACCCCAGTCCCTATTCAGCGGATCACGGTATCGGTTACTGCCGACCGGGCAACCGTTTCTGGCCCGCAGCGCTTGAAGCGGGACTGGTCAGTGTCGACCGGGATCCGCGACATGCCTTGCTGGAACATGGTCTGGGTATGACGGATCTGGTACGTCGGACCACTCGCCGGGCCGATCAGATCGACCCGGAGGAATTCGCTGGCGGGTTTGCCCGGGTCGAGCGCCTCGCTGACTGGCTGAAGCCCAAGGTCTGTTGTTTTGTCGGGCTCGGCGGCTGGCGTATCGTGGTGGATCGAAAGGCTGTCGCCGGCCCGCAGAACCGTCGGCTCGGTGGTCGGCGGGTTTATGTCATGCCCCACACCAGCGGCCTGAATTCCCACAGTCGACTGTCCGATCTGGCGGCACACCTGCAGGCGGTCGGCACCATGGCGGTCCGCGCCGGTTAACTCAGGAGTCCTCCGGTGAGTCGTTGAAGAACTCGTTTTGACTCCAGTCAAACGAACCGTCATCTCGTTCTCTCACTGCCTGTTTCCATCCTACGGTCTCAGCGCGTTGCTTGAAATGCACACCTTCGGGCGAGTGTCGTGAAATACCATCGAATAGGGTTGCCAGCGTCTGTGTAGATGCGAGTCCCATGTTTTCAAGGGCCTGGTTGACCATCAGCTTCTGCATGATCAGCTGGTTACGGGGCACCCTTGAGATGCGTGTGGCGAGCGCCTCGGTGGCACTGTCCAGTTCCGCAGCCGGATGTGCCTCGCCCAGGCCCCACTCGGCAGCCTGGCAGCCATCGATGAGATCACCCGTCAGTAGAAGGCGTTTGGCCCGTTCCGCGCCCAGCCTATAGACCCACATCGCCGTGGTCGGAGTACCCCAAACCCGGGCCGTTGGATAGCCGATTCTCGCGTCTTCGGCTATCAGTAACAGGTCGGAACAGAGCGCAAGATCACTGCCGCCGGCAATGGCGTGCCCTTGGATTTTGCAGATTACCGGTAACAGCGATCGCCACAGGCTCATGAAGTGATCGGTGTTGCGTTTCATGAAAGACAGATCTTTCATGGGGTCCCAGGGCATATCCTGAATACCGGGATTGGTGCCGGGAGATTCGGCATAGGTCTTGAGGTCGTATCCGGCGCAGAACGCCTTGCCGTTACCGGAGAGAACCATGACCCGCGCCAACGGGTCATGGTTCGCCCGTTCGACGGCATCCTCGAGCAGGGCCGGGATCTCCGAATCGATCGCGTTCAGGGCTTCGGGGCGATTGAGCGTAATCCGGACGATTCGCCCATCGCGCTGGTACAGGACTTTAGTGTCGGACATATCGGTGTCTATATTGTACGGCCCATAATGCTGCATTAATCCCCGTGAATATCAATCAGTTTGCAGAGTGCATTCTCGGTGCCAACGGATATATATGCCTCCAATTCAGTGCCACTCAAAAAGGTGGCATGACCCAGCCACCCGGCATAGAGATAGCCTGGATAGAGTGCCTCGACATCCGGGCGAAGACGCCCGGAAAACCCGATCCCGGATACCGTTCCCTGGTTGGCAAATACCACCATCTTGGGAATCTCGTTTGTCGCTCTGTCCACAGCCCATCCTTCAATTCGGGCACCGATCGTATTGCCATCACTGATCATTGAGATCTTGTCTATGTAGCCCTCACAGTTAGTGGTGGTGCCATTTCCCAGAAAAGTAGCAAGCGGCTGCCCAACTATCTGCCCGATTTCACTGCCGTAGAAACTCAAACGATGTTCCCTGAGAAATTCCGAGTCGCGCAGAATTCTGTCTGGTGTCGGGAACAAGCGGGTCAGGTATTTAAGATCCACAACACCCGCCAATATTGAAGTTACACCTGCTTGTTTTCTGTTGATCCAGTCCCTGGAATAGTCGTCTAGCTTCACCTGGTAGGTCAGCACATGAATCAGACTGAAAATGGCCAAGAACACAGCTACGGCGTCTAACCGGATTCGAGACTTCAGTTCACGTACGTCAACGGTGACTAATGTGCCAATGGCTGCGATCCAGAAAAGGATGGCAGCCGTGCCATATCTGTTGGTTGTAGCTTGCCTGATACCAAGATCCAGACGTCCTATCCCAGTGACCAGCGCCGTGGTTAGACAGAATACTGCCAAGCAGATAAAAAGGCGCGAGCCAGTAGTCGTGAAATAAACGTGCTTCCTGTCAATGACAAATAGTATTCCAAAACTGGTCATTATCAGGATTCCAAACATTCCTATAACCAGTGCAAGATCGGGCCACTCCGGAGAAAGCGGCGTCCCCAGGAGGACAGCGCTGTATTGAATCAACGACCAAGCTTTTTCCGGCAATTGATCCAGCAATCTGGAAAAGGGCACACCTGATTCGTAATCTTTGAGATAGAGCCACCAGACTAGACAGCCCGAGAAAAAGAAAACCGCAAGCTTTTTTGCACTCCATTTTCTGTGGACTCCGAGCAGTAGGCCGACCGGCCAGACAAGCAGTCCATTGGACATCGTGAAGCTTGCCAGCATTGCGGAAATCAGTCCCAGTAGAAAATGCCGGGTACGGATAATGA
The DNA here is from genome assembly GCA_913051905.1 of uncultured Gammaproteobacteria bacterium. The sequence continues at coordinate 6,377 of CAJXBY010000060.1, forward strand.
GATTGGTACGTATCGACGAGGACTGTGGTTTGAGCAGGAGCAGGAAAGTCACTGTGCCGAACAAGAAAACCCCGATGATCTGTATTTGAAATGGCCAGATCAGATTATTCAGTTGCACCGTGGAAAACATCAGAGTGAAAAGGAACCCGGTGACGGCCGTCTTCCAGTAGATATTAAAGGGGAGGGTCTGAAATACGACCCGGGTCAGAACGACTGTATGCAGTGTGTGGGCCAATAACAGTATGACCAAGGTGAATAATCCGAATCCGCCGAAGAATTTGAGATCAGTAAAAAAGAAAAGTCGGGGGACGAGAATGCGGTGTTCGTTATGCTGGTGATGTGCCGCGAGCCACGCGGAACCGGAGCCTGTCTCCGCGTTGACCCAGGCGTGAATGATGGACCATTCGTCCATGATGGGGACTGGGCGATAATCATTAAACACCCAGTACAGGGTTCCTGAAACAGTGACGATCGCTGCCACGAGCAGAAATACTGTCAGTGCTAAGGTGATCACGCGGTCTGGGAGACCTTGCGCTTCGGTATTTTCAAAAATGCCGAAGAGAGGGCGACCGGATGCCTTGCTACTGATGTGTTTAATGATCAACGAATCTCAAAGGGGTTCAGGCGGATCAACCAGTTTCTGGGCCAGATTTTCAGGAGATGGTCCGAATTGTTTCGCCAAATGCTCACCTGCTCTTGCCAGTTCGGCCAAGATTCTTCATAGACATTGACCGCTCTATAACTGCTCACGCCATTATGAATCATCAGAGTGATCAGGATATAACCGAACCAGTTGAATCTCCTCATGCTGTAAGGCCGGCTACTTAACAGAATTGGAGACGACAGCACCAGGGCCATTATCACTGCGGGGATGTAGAAATACCGCATGCCGTTGGTCAGATGGAAAAATGCGGTGTTTCCTTTCCCTCCGATTCCGAATACTGTCGAGAAAACACTTAACAAGACGAAGCACGTGATCAGCAGAGTTATTCCCTGATCCCGTGCACGATGGGCATACCAGCCGAGAATTCCGACCAGTATGAACCCGTAGAGAATAGCGCTCCAAGTGTACGTGTGCGGTGATGAGATAGCAGAGCTGAATGTGTTGACGAAAAACTGTGCCAAGTCGATTGAGACAATAGTTGCTAACGTTCTCGCCCAGATCACCAATGCAACTGTATCTAGGGTTGCCGGCAGGACCCGCATGTGGATACCGTCCCGCAGTATGAAAGCGGAGTGAAAAACGATTGCGAGTTGCAGAATCGCGCACGATGCGAGTATCAGGAAGAGCACCAGGTGCTCCCGCTCTTTTGTCAGCCACGCACGCACGCCGAAAATAGGTGCGAAGAGGCAAGAGAGCAAACCAGTCAATCCGCTGATAACGATGCAGAGCCGATATGGCCAGATATTCGCAGGCGTGACACCGGACATCAGAATCAATACGCTGGCAAAAGTGAACGTATACGAGGTGCCGTTGAGGTTTAGCCATGTCTCTTGGCTGAACGGTATCAGTAGATACAGCCAAATAATTAGGAGTTTCTTGGCTGGGGTTTCCCAGTAGCGGGACTGCCCGAAACTGATAATTGCAATCGGGATCGCGCTGGCTACTGCACTCACAAGGGTGAAAACCAGCGGTGCTCTTTCAACCGAAACGGTGTGCACCGTGGTGTAAGCCGTAAGGTTGTGAATGATCCGAAAATATTCCCACGACTTCAGTAGCTCGACGGGTTCCCGGTGGTTGAAAAAATGGGCAAAAAAGAACTTACCATCCTCTGCCCAGAACCTGGGCGAGTGAAATAGTTCGGGTTCCCGAAAATAGAGGGTGCTGAGTGCAACGAGAAAAATGGTCCAGCACAAGAATCGTTGTATCGCCTGCGTACTCAGCCACGGGACGCGATAGCAGGTCTTCTCGTCTAGTACATCGAGGGCATTCGAGAAATATCCCAACAGGAGCACTGCTGTCACAAACGGCTGATCCGGATAGCCGATAGCCGATGTGGTCAGAATTATGCTGACCCCGATACAGAACTGTCGCGGTGTTTTCCGGGACAGAAACAGGAAAGGGTTTCTCGAAGTCCTGGGACCCAGAAAGCTCAGAAAACAGGCAACACCAAGGCCGAGAAAACTGCCTAGGCCGAGTCTCAGCAAAGCTTCTTCAAAATCAAAGATGTGATTGTGGGCGCTTAACCAGTGTAGCTGTGGGTAACACGCGAGCGTAACGCACAAAATGTTCCACCCGCCCAGCGGTCTCTGCCTGTACCAGATGGTCCCAAGCCGGTTCTTCATGGGTAGAAAACTGACAATCCTGTCAAGCCCATCGATCGCCATCCAAATCACCGAGGCGGTTGATCATGGCGAGCACAGATTTTTGGACTCCAGGCTTAAGCATCCCGGGATTCAGGAGATAGAGCCATGATCTGTTTGACAGATCCTGTGGCCGGTCAGACGCAGGCTAAGGGTGGGTTGACTTGTTGGTGAGTTTACCGGTTGTTCGTCCGGTCAGGGGGAATGGCCTGGGGTGTCTCAGTGCGTTCAGCAGAGCGAGGACTGGACCGATCAACCCGGGTTCTGCCGTCCCTGAATACCGTCCCTGACCACGCTGACTTCCAGTCCCTGCTGTCTCATCAAGAAGGCAGCGGCGGCACTCTGACGGGCATCGTTACAGAACACGATGTATTGCTTGTCAGCCGTAAGTTGAGACATTCTGAGCCGCAACACATAAAAAGGTATGTTCTGTGCACCGCGCAGTGTCCCGCTCTTGAATTCACTTTCGAAACGGGTGTCAATCAGCTGAGCACCGTCGGAGACCCGTTGTTTGAGATCATTAAAGTCAACCCACTGAATTCGCTGCCCGACCAGTATCGTGTCAAAATCTTTTCGGGAAAGGCGCATCAGCATACCGTCGGATGTCGCGGTGACCGTTGCCGACCGGGCGGTCTCAGAGATCAGGGCATCTTCTCCAAAGGTGCTCCATTGTTTTAGATTGGCGAGAACCAGATCTTCGTTTCCGCCGCCGCGACTACGGGTAACACGAAATGTTCCCGTGCGGATGATGTAGTAGTAGTCCAGATTTTTGTCATCCTGTTTGATCACCACGTCCCCAGACTTAACCGGATAAGGCTCAAAGCTGGAAAAAAGATGAACCATATTAACTAAAGGAAGATCTGAGAATCCGGGAAAATTCATGAGTTCTTCCACCCAGCCCAGTTCGAGATCCTGTTCCGACTCGACTTCATGTACCTCAAACCCTTCAACCTGGGAATTGGAATGGGTCTGGAGACCGCTCAGCAGCAGATAGTTGTTCAAAAGATTGCTGTCTATCCCAGCCACCCGGGCCTGTTCTCCCGCGGTCACTGTGTGTTGTCGGGGCTGGCTGTTAGACAGTGGCTGCTTGGCGTCAGGAGAAGAAGCCTGTAGTGTTAGTGTGTCGGTGGAACCCTTGAGTTCCAGTGATCCCTCCAGCAGAAAGTATGTGGTTTGGTCGCGGCTGCCTCGTTCGAACACAGTCTCGCCGACTGAATAGGTCTCAACTTTCGCCCGTTCACAGACCGCACGCAGTGCGCCCGCGCCGAGTTGATTGATCGGTGTCAGAGATTCAGCAACTGAAGGTTCCAGAGTGTCTGCCATTTGGTTTGCCCTCCGGGGCAGGGAGTTGCTACAGCTGTCAAATACCGTTCAATAGTCCGAATTCTAGCCTCAATTCGGATTAGAAGTGTCTAGAGTAGGGTCTAAAATGGCATGGACGTGGTGTGTAGACCGGGCAAGCCCAATGCAGAAATGCCCAACATGCTGTTCAAGTTGTTCTGCAAGTGCTCGGGTCTCAGCATTCAGTTCAGCGAGGTTTTCGACGGCTTCCTGCGCTTGCTGTTTGAGTCGTGCCACATCGACAGTGAGAAGTTTCCTGTTTTGCACGACCATCCGACCGGCAACCAGTACGGTGTGTACGGCCGTAGCGTCTTCCGTGTGGATCAACTGGTTGATCGGGTCATTGAGGGGAAGCCAGTTGACTTGGTTGAGGTCCAGCAACGCGATATCAGCTTTGTAACCTGGCTCGATCGAACCGATGAGACCTTTCATACCGAGAGCCTGGGCACTGCCCGCGGTGGCGAGCTGTGCCACTTCGCGGGTGCTGAGCCAGTTTTCATAGTCGTGGCTGCGCAGGCGTGAGGCGAACGACGCGAGTCTCAGCGCCTCGAACATGTTCTGGTTGTCAGCGCAGTTGGCGCCGTCGGTACCGATACCAACATTCAAGCCTGCCTCCAGCATCTCTCGGACAGGCGCGATGCCCGAACCCAGTCGCATGTTGCTGCCGGGATTGTGAGCCACCGATGCACCGTGGTCTGAGAGACGGGCAATATCGTCTTTATCCAGCCACACCCCGTGGGCTGCCGTGAAGTCCGGACCCAGTACTCCGACGTCGTCCAGATGGGCAGTCAGTGACTTGCCGTAGCGACGCAGGCCCGAAAGTACCTGAATCTTGGATTCGGCAAGGTGCATGTGCAGCCCCACTTCGTACTCATCCGCTAGGCGCCTGGAGGTTCTCAGAAAATCATCGCTGCAGTGAAGCGGGATGGTAGGCGCCAGTGCAGGAGCGATCTGTTGGCGATCGAACGGCCAGCACTGAAGCAATTCAGAACAAATCTTGAATGTGGATTCGAGTGGTGACATGCGCATCGCTGCGACTCGTGCCTGGAGTTCGGGAGGCAGGGCAGCGACCAGGTCGGGTACGGCTTCAAAGAATGTTCGATCGGCGAGCATTGGAGCGATCACCGCTCGAATTCCGGCATCCTGATAGGCTTGTCCGACCGCCAGCATGCCGTCGACGGTGGGGTCCGGGAGTTCGACATGTAGGTCGTAAAGTGCCGTGCAGCCTTTGGTCAGCATTTCTGCCGCAGCCAGGGACGCCGCTAGGTATTTATGTTCTAAGGAGCGTTGACCCGATATCCAAGGACCCGCATTGAGCAGTAGTTCCAGGGTCCAGCGGTCACCGCTGCCCTTGTACAGGCTGCCGTGACCGTGTGTATGGCTGTTGATCAACCCTGGAATAATCAGTCGGTCAGTCGCATCGATGACTCGCGCTTCAGGAGGCGCGCTGAGACCTGGGGCCGTCACCGTCTTGATCGTATCGCCTTCGATCAGGATATCGCCCCGGCTTGCGGCTGCCTGCCCGCTGTCCAGGATTAGACCGTTGGTGATGAGAGTGAATTCCATTCAGTTCTCCGATGATCGGGATTTAGCGGTCAGTGTACGTGTGTTTTTGAGAATATGTCAGTACCCGGCCCGATCTCGGCTCTGGCACACTTTTTCAGTTATTATTGGAAAGGTTGTGAGGCTGGTCCGATGACGATAGGCCAGCCGGGAATGGTGAACGATCAGGGCATGGTTTCCGACGATCGGTGATCTGATCCCTGCACTGTTCTGTTTCGTGTGGTTCAAATTCGGTTAACTTTGGAGGAGAGAAGGATGATGAAAGGAAAACTTGGATCTGGCCTGGTGCTCACAGCAGCACTCGCCCTATTCGGTCTTGTGTCGAACCCCGCGTCCGCCGGTGAAGTAACCCTTTCGGGCGCCAGTTGCTTTCCGATCGGCAGTCCCCCGGGCAAGCCTTTTGAGGCCTTTGTGGCAGAACTCAATGCTCGCGGCAAGGGTGTAGTGCAGATTGACCTCAAAGGGGGAGCTCCGGCGATCGGCAGCCCATTCACCCTGACCCAGAAAATGGCCAAAGGCGCCTACGATATTGTTGGCTGCCCAGAGGCGTATTTTGGTAACGTGCTTCCCGAAGCGCCGGTGCTGCGTTTCTCCGATTACGCTTATGCCGTACTGCGGGAAAATGGTGCGATCGATTATGTACAGAAACTTATGGCCGAGAAGAACATCCGATATATTGCCCGCTATCACGATTTCGGGCCGTTTTACCTGTGGCTCAGCCAACCGATCACAGGCCCGGATCTGACGGGGTTGAATCTGAGAGTATCTCCAGTCTATACCGCGTTTTTTAAATCGCTCGGAGCCACCGTGCAGCGCTCCAATTATGCGCAGGTCTACACCTATATGGAAAACAACACCGTGCAGGGGTATGGCTGGCCAGCACTGGGCTGGAATCCAGCCTGGCTGAAGGTCACCAAGTTCCGTGTCGAACCCGGGTTTTACCGCGCATCGCTGCACGCCCTTATCAATCTTAAGAAATGGAAATCACTGGGACAGGCTCAACAGGATTTGCTGTCGGAGGTTGGATTGGAGTTCGAAGTGAAAACCGAAGCCTCTTCTTCCCCGGGTGGACCGGTAATGAAAAAGCAGAAGGACATGATGGCCGCCGAGGGAATGAAGACCATCACGATGGAAGGTGCTGATCGGAACAAATGGTCGGCAGCCGCATCAGATGCCGGATGGGGTGAAGTGCTGGACCGCAGTCCAGAGCATGGTGCAGCGCTGAAGAAGTTGTTCACCAAGTAGTCGCTCACTGATACCCGAATCCTGCCGCGGGGAGTCGGCCGACCGGCCGGCCTCCTGCTGCAGGGTTGTGCTTCAAGTCTTCAGTGCTCAGCCTTGACGGATTCGATATGCGCAAGCCGATCGATCGATTCGAGGCCTTGTTCAACCGCGTCACGTTGTATCTGGCTTACCTGGTCGCTCTCTCGATCGGATTGTTTGCGGTCCTGATTCCCTTTAATCTTTTCCTGATCAAGACCCAGTTGGGCAGTATCTGGTGGCTCTATGAGGGGGTCGAATACACCCTTTATTTCGGGGTCTTCATCGGTGCCCCCTGGGTGCTTAACCAGGGGGCACATGTCCGCGTTGATGTAGTCACGTCCGTGCTATCCGTAGAATCTTCCAGAAAATTGGAACGGACGATGGACATCGCGGGCGCATTGCTGTGCGCTTTGCTTTGTTTCTACGGGTCTCGCGTCACCATCTGGGAATTCCAGGATGGTACGCTGCCGGATAAGGATCTGAGAATTCCAACCGGCTATATGATGGTTATTTTTTCAGCCTCTTTTTTTCTACTGGCCATTGAGTTCCTGTTGCGGTTTCGCCGAGCCGGAAGCGATCCGGAGGATGCAGACTCAGATAAACCAAGGTCGGGTTTCTAAGTCATGGAATGGTATCTGGCACTGGTCCTGCTGCTCGGCACTGTCTGCGTTGCGATGTTCCTTGGCCTGCCTGTAGCTTTTGC
>CAJXBY010000061.1 GCA_913051905.1 uncultured Gammaproteobacteria bacterium
CCGGATTGAATGCACCCACTTTGCCGTAGGAACACATCATTTCACACTGATGGCAACCCGTGCACGTGTCACTGTCCATCCGCAGCGCTTTAAGCATACAAACCCCTTGTCTTGTCATCGGCCATCGCAAACAGACCGCGGCCAATGCCGTTTCAGCTATGTTACACCTTCAATTGGCAATTTCAAACCGTGCCGGGTCACTTTCAGAACTGCGCGACACGTCTGAGAACCACAACCGCTAAAATCCGCCTGCAGGCCATCCAATATCAGGTTGTCTTTGGGACGAACTCCCCGGGAATTCTGGTTTTTGACTTTCGGTTCCCTATGCCGTCCGCACCACCATCATGAATAAAAACCGCCTTTTTGTACTGTTGAAAATTCTGATTGTGGCTGTTCTGCTGGGTGTGATCTTTTTCGCCATCGACTGGCGCGATCACTACCAAATTGTCTCAGTGGAAGGCGAGCCGGTGGAAACCGTCTACGGGCGGATCATCGGTCGGTGGGACCAGGACCCCGTACGCTTTGTCACTGAGATTTCCAACACACCCCGGAATGTGTATCGAAGCGAAGCGTCAAGCGGGCGGACGATCGTAATGAAACCCGGGATCCTGACTTACTTCGCCAACGTGGACTTCGGTCGGTTCGGCCTTGGTGCGGCCGCGTTTCTGGTATTTGTCGTCGTGATCAACAGCCGCTGGTGGTGGCTGATGCGCGTCAATGGACTCGGCGTCGGATTTTTAGAAGCACAACGCTTTGCGTGGATTGGCATTTTCTGCAGCAACGTTTTACCCGGCGCGACGGGCGGAGACGTAGTGAAAGCGGTCTATATCATCCGGCGGTGTTCCGGCGACCGGGTCCGGGCCGTGGTTTCGGTGGTTGTCGACCGGATCCTCGGCCTGCTGTCACTGCTCTTTGTGTGCAGCATCTTCAGTGTCGGTAGCCTGGAACGTTTCCCTTACTTCACATGGGCCGTCTGGGCCTGCGCGCTCTCTGTACTCGTGATTGCGGTTCTGCTGCTGAGCCCGAAGTTGCGATCTGTGCTGCGTTTCGAAAAGCTGGTCGGCCGACTGCCCGACCGGATAGGGACGATCGTGACGGAACTAGACGATGCCGTACTTCAGTACCGCGATCACCTTAAGGGTATCGGGCTCTGGATTCTGGTCAGTCCCCTGACCTACAGTCTTTTCTGCGGCAGTGTCTTTCTGATGGACCGGGCACTGGGTGTGGGCCTTGAATTAAGTGATTATTGGGTGATTGTTCCGGTAGCTGCTGTTGCCCAAGCCATTCCGATTGCGCCGGCCGGTTGGGGGATCGGTGAAGCCGCCTACGGCGCACTGGTCGGCAAATTCGGCGCCGCGGCCCTGCCGGGCATAGAGAATGCTGAACAGATGATGCGCACCCGGGGTGTTGCACTCTCGGTACTACACAGGACACACGTGGTGGTCTGGTCACTGATCGGCGGCATCCTGCTGTTGATCGACCGACAACTGCATCCCAGCGACGACCCGCTCAAGGCCAAACGCGGCGGAGATTCCTGAGAAACTCCCGCCCGATGAAAGACCGACCGGCAGAATATACGGCCCCCGTGGTGACGGCAGAAGGAGCCCTGGAGGTTACCTTCACCACCCTTGAAATGCGGGAATCGCCGGACCCTCATCCCTACCGGGGACCGACTATCGAAAACCTCTCGGTTCTGAGAGCGCTCGAGCCCACCGTCTCGTTCTATCGATATCTCTACAACCACGTTGGCGGACCGTGTCTGTGGTATGAACGCCGCGCGTTGTCGGATGATGCGCTTAAAACCCTACTGAACAACCCGGATGTGCAGATCTTTGTGCTCTACGTCAACGGTGTCCCGGCGGGATTTGCAGAGCTAAATACGCAGGTCGTAGACGACTGTGAGCTCGCCTATTTTGGTCTGCTACCGGAATTCACGGGCAGAAGACTAGGTCCCTGGTTTCTGAACTGGACGGTCCAGCGGGCCTGGGACTTGAACCCAGAGAGACTGTGGGTCAACACCTGCACCCTGGACCATCCAGCTGCTTTGAGGGTCTACCAACAGGCCGGATTTACCGTCTTCCGGGAAGAAACGAAGCGTATTCGGGATCCCCGGCAGCAGCCTTTCTGGGGACCTGGATATCCCAACTGAGCGAGCGCCCTGTAGTGGCGGTTACGGCACCGGTCAGCCAACGTCGGCCTGATCACCTTTCTCGCCCAGCCAGAGTTTGCGGTCACCGGAACGCTTTCGAGCCAGCAGCAGGTCCAGTGTCTTTTCTGCCTTGTTGCGTCCATCGAGCTGTAGCTGTATCAGGCGGCGGGTCGTGGGTGCCATGGTGGTCTCGCGTAGCTGTGCCGGATTCATTTCACCCAGACCCTTGAAGCGCTGGACGTTGACCACACCGCGTAGTTTCTCGGTCTTGATCTGATCCAAAATGGCGCGCCGTTCCTTTTCGTCCAGCGCATAGTACACGTTCTTGCCAATATCGATCCGGAACAGCGGCGGCATGGCAACACACACCCGACCAGCTTCGACCAGTGAGCGAAAATGCCTGAAAAACAACGCACACAGCAATGTGGCGATATGGGCCCCGTCGGAATCGGCATCGGCCAGAATACAAACCTTGCCGTAACGCAGGCCCGAAAAATCCGACGAGCCCGGGTCGACTCCGAGCGCGATGGCAATATCGTGGACCTCCTGGGAACCCAGCACTTCAGCGGACTCGACTTCCCAGGTGTTCAGAATCTTGCCACGCAAAGGCATGATCGCCTGGTAGTCCTTGTCGCGTGCCTGTTTGGCCGACCCACCCGCTGAATCTCCCTCGACCAAGAACAGTTCCGTCTGCTCGAGATCGTGACTGGCACAGTCTGCCAGCTTGCCCGGTAATGCAGGGCCCGACGCGATCTTCTTTCGGGCGACCTGGCGTCGTTCCTTGAGTCGGTGCTGGGCGCTGTCAATCGCAAGACCTGCAATCTGCTCAGCATCCCCCGTGTGCTGGTTCAGCCACAGGCTGAACGAATCCCGGGCTGCGGTGGTGGTGAATACCCCTGCATCGCGGGACGACAGCCGTTCCTTGGTCTGCCCGCTGAACTGGGGATCTTTCATCCGTAAAGATAATACGAAACAGCAGTTGCCGAAGATATCCTCCGGCGCGAGTTTGATACCACGGGGCAACAGACCCCGAAACTCGCAAAACTCACGCACCGCGTCCGTTAGGCCGCTGCGGAAACCACTGACGTGCGCACCGCCCTGGATGGTCGGAATCAGGTTCACATAACTCTCGGAAACCCCGTCACCGCTATCGGTCAGCCAGGCAACCGCCCAGTCCGCTTCTTGCTCGCCGGCTCTGATGTGTTCGACAACAGGCTCGGCCGGAACGATATCGAAATCACCGATTTCCCCCAGCAGGTAGTCTCGCAGACCGTCTTCGTACTCCCAGACCGTGTTGTTCTTGGGGTTGCTTTCATCCTTGAGATCGATCCGCAGGCCCGGGCACAGCACCGCTTTGGCGCGCAACAGGCGTTTAAGGTTGGGCACCGAAAAACCGGGGCTGTCAAAGAACTCGGGATCGGGCCAGAACCGCAGACGGGTGCCCGTGTTGCGGGCCCCGACCTTCCCTTTGATTTTCAACCGCCCCATCGCGACACCGTCGCGGAAGGCCATGTGGTACTCGCTGCCACCCCGCCGGACCCAGACCTCAAGTTTTGAGGACAACGCATTTACAACCGATACGCCGACGCCGTGCAGCCCGCCAGAGTAGTTGTAGTTTTTGTTTGAAAATTTCCCGCCAGCGTGCAGACGGGTGAGTATCACCTCCACGCCGCTGACTTTCTCCCCTTTATGCTTGTCGACCGGCATCCCACGCCCGTCGTCGGAGACCGTCATCGAGAGGTCTTTGTGCAGGGTAACCGCGATGCTGCGGGCATAGCTGGCGATCGCTTCATCGACGCTGTTGTCGATCACTTCCTGGGCCAGGTGATCTGGCCGCTCGGTCTGGGTGTACATGCCGGGTCGTTTCCGAACCGGCTGAAGTCCCGTCAGGACCTCAATCGCACTTGAATCGTAACTGGCAGACATTGCGAAGGGCAGAATCAGGCGCCATCGTGCGGCGCGAAGTCGTCCTCCCGTACACGCTCCACAGAAAACAGGGCCGGTCTAGGCCGGCCCTTGCTGTGTCTCATCAAACAGAAATCCTAACCATCCAGATTATCAAGGGCTTTCTGAAACCGGTTAGCATGAGACCGTTCAGCTTTAGCCAAGGTCTCAAACCAGTCGGCAATCTCGTCAAATCCCTCGTCCCGTGCGGTCTTTGACATACCCGGATACATGTCCGTGTACTCATGGGTCTCACCCGCGATGGCTGCCTGCAGATTCAATCCGGTGGCACCGATCGGCAGACCGGTCGCCGGATCGCCGCTTTGTTCAAGATACTCCAGATGACCGTGGGCGTGACCCGTTTCACCCTCCGCTGTGGAACGGAACACGGCAGCCACGTCGTTGTAACCCTCGACGTCCGCTTTGGCTGCAAAATACAGGTAGCGCCGGTTGGCTTGCGACTCGCCGGCAAAAGCATCTTTCAGATTCTGCTCTGTCTGACTGCCTTTGAATGCCATATCATGACCTCCATAAATGTGCTGTTGAAGAAATTCCCACTGCGATAAAATTGGCCCTAACTGAAACGACTCGAGTCTAATTTGGGACGTCGGGCGAGGTCAATGAGGCGAGCGCTGATGGCCAGGCAAACCAAGCCGAAAATCGGGGATTTCGAAAAATCCCTGAAAGAACTTGAAACCATCGTAGAGCGGATGGAGCAGGGCGAGCAGTCTCTTGAGGCTTCATTGAAGGATTTCGAAAGAGGGATGGCACTGGTGGACGCCTGCAAAACGTCCCTGGAGACAGCCCAGCAGAAGATCCAGTCCCTGATTGAGAAAGACAATGAACTGCACGCGGAGGCCTATGAACCGGGTGCCCGGTAGTGCCTGAAAGGACCTCTCTGGAAACTCTCTGGCCGGCGTGGTGCAAGCGGGTCGACGGTCATCTGGAGCACCAACTGCCCCGTACCGCAGGACAACCGGGGGAACTGCACGCGGCCATGCGTTACAGCAGTATCGGTGCGGGAAAACGGTTTCGCGCGGCACTGGTTTATGTCACGGGTACTTCCCTTGGCGCCCCCGAGAAAGCACTGGACGTGCCCGCCTGTGCAGTGGAACTGATTCACGCATTTTCACTCGTGCATGACGACCTGCCGGCCATGGATGACGACAATCTGCGGCGGGGCAAACCGACCTGCCATCGGGCTTTTGATGAGGCGACTGCCATACTCGCTGGCGATGCCCTCCAGACCCGGGCGTTTGAACTGCTGGCATCGGACCCGGAACTCGAGGTCACAGCTGAAAAGCGGCTGCAAATGCTGGCCCTGCTGGCTCGAGCCGCAGGTGCGGCCGGTCTCGCTGGAGGACAGGCGATTGACCTTCAGGCAACGTCCGAAAATTCCTCGCTCGATACCCTCGAGGAGATGCATACACTCAAGACCGGGAGCCTGATCCGCGCATCGGTTTCTCTTGGAGCGATCACAGCCTCGGCGCCGGCGGAGATTCTGCGAACGCTGGACCGGTTTGCCCAGAACCTCGGCCTTGCCTACCAGGTCATCGACGACGTTCTGGACGGCACCGTCGATACACCGGTACTGGGCAAGGACAGCGGATCAGACCGCGACGCCGACAAGCCGACCTACCTCAGCCTGCTTGGGGAACACGAAGCGCGTCTTTTCGCTGGGCGCTTGCATGACAGTGGTTGCGAGATCCTGAACGGCCTGCCTTTTGATACCGAATTGCTCCTCGCGCTGTCACGATTTACCATCAACAGGAGCTACTGACCGCCGCGAGGTGAAATTGGACCTGCCCGAGGACGGGCGGGGCCGCAGCAGACACGATGAACAGCCCACAAACCTCCCTTCTCCTGGAGAAGATCGACTCCCCTGCCGATCTCCGAGAACTCGAGCCGGGACAGCTTAGCGAACTGGCCGAGGAGATTCGGGGCCACCTGATTGAATCGGTGTCCACCACTGGGGGGCATCTTGCGCCGGGTCTGGGAGCAGTGGAACTGACTATTGCACTCCACTACGTCTTCAACACACCCAAAGACCGGCTGGTCTGGGACATCGGCCACCAGGCCTACCCCCACAAGATCATCACCGGACGCAAGGAACAGCTGCATACCATTCGGCAGCGCGATGGCCTGTCAGGCTTTCTGCGACGAATCGAAAGTGAGTACGACGTTTTCGGAGCCGGTCACTCAAGCACTTCGATCAGCGCTGCCCTCGGCATGGCTGTTGCGTCCAAACTGGAACAGAGCAACCGCCAGGTGGTGGCCATTATCGGCGACGGCGGCCTGACGGCGGGTCAGGCCATGGAAGCGTTGAATAATGCAGGAGACATGGATTCGGATATCCTTGTCATTCTGAACGACAACGAGATGTCTATCTCGAAAAATGTCGGCGCCCTGTCCAACTACCTGGCCCGGATTCTTTCAGGCCGCACTTACACCACGGTCCGTGAGGGAAGCAAAACGGTCCTCGGCACCGTTCCACCCATGCAGGCCCTCGCCCGGCGCTGGGAAGAGCACATGAAAGGGATGGTGATGCCGAGCACGTTGTTCGAGGAACTCGGCTTCTACTATATCGGCCCGATCAACGGGCACGACATTCCCACTCTGGTATCGACCCTGCGGAACCTGAAGGCTATGCAGGGACCCCGCTTCCTGCACGTGGTTACCCGCAAGGGCCGCGGATTCGAACCTGCCGAAGGTGATCCCAGTGTATTCCACGGTGTCGGTCCCTTCGATCCTGCAACGGGCAAAATCGAAAAGGGGTCTGCCGCCAGGACCTACAGCAAAGTCTTCGGCGACTGGCTGTGCGATATGGCGCAGCAGGACAAAAAGCTGATTGGAATCACCCCGGCAATGCGGGAAGGTTCGGGACTGGTCCGATTCTCCCAGGAATTTCCGGAACGGTATTTCGACGTAGGCATTGCCGAACAGCACGCAATGACATTTGCCGCCGGTGCGGCGTGCGATGGCCTCAAGCCCGTGGTTGCGATCTATTCCACTTTTCTGCAGCGGGCTTACGATCAGCTGATCCATGACGTCAGTGTCCAGGGACTGGATGTGACGCTGGCCATCGACCGGGCCGGCATTGTCGGTGCGGACGGACCGACCCACCAGGGTGCTTACGACCTCACCTTCCTACGCTGCCTGCCGGATATGGTCATCATGGCACCAGCGAATGAAGCCGAATGCCGCAACATGCTGTACACCGCTTACCGGCATCCCGGTCCCGCCGCGGTCCGCTATCCCCGGGGCAGCGGTCCAGGAACAGCCGAAGATCACGACATGACCGAACTGTCCATAGGCGAGGCACAACTACTGCGCAGTGGACGCCGCGTTGCGATCCTCGCCTTTGGTCCAATGGTCAACGCGGCCCTGACCGTTGCCGAGATACTCGATGCAACGCTGGTCAACATGCGCTTTGTCAAACCGCTGGACCGAGCAATGATCCTGCGGATGGCTGCTGATCATGACATGCTGGTAACGGTCGAAGAGAACAACGTGCTGGGTGGCGCCGGATCTGGCGTAGCTGAAGTATTGAACTCGGAGGGTTGTTCGGTCGCAATGGTCAATCTCGGACTGCCCGATGAGCATATCGAACAGGGTGCACCGAGCGAAGTGCTGGCGGCCTGCGGTCTGGACGCAGAAGGCATCCGGCAGTCAATTGAGACCGCAGTTGCCGAGCGGCTTGCCCCGATTCTTGAATCTGCTTAAACTTGCTTCACCTCCCCGCCCGGCTGCGTAGATGTAATCCGGCATGAACAAACCCATACCCGACCCGATGCTGAAACCCGAAATCGCGGATGTCCAAGGCCGCCCGGACACCCGTAACCTCACCATAGACAAGGTGGGTGTAAAAGATGTCCGTCATCCGATCCGTGTCAAAGACCGTAGCGGCTGGGAACAGCATACCGTTGCCACCTTTAGCATGTATGTGGAACTCCCGCATAACTTCAAAGGCACCCACATGTCGCGCTTCATCGAGATTCTCAACAACCATGAACGCGAAACAACCGTCGAGTCTTTCCGGGCCATGCTGGGTGAGATGACCGAACATCTGGATGCTGAGAACGGCCACATCGAGATGTCCTTTCCGTTTTTCCTGCAGAAAAAGGCACCGATCACCGAAGTGGAAAGTCTCCTGGATTACCAGGTGACACTGACCGGTGAAATCTCCCGGGGCAGTGTTATTTCCGAAGTCAAGGTCGTTGTACCGGTTACCAGCCTGTGTCCATGCTCAAAACAGATCTCTGACTACGGCGCGCACAACCAGCGTTCGCATGTCACGGTCAACGTCCGCTCCAGTGCCTTTATATGGATCGAGGAACTCATCGATACGGTGGAAAAAGAAGCCAGTTGTGAACTGTACGGACTGCTGAAAAGACCAGATGAGAAGTATGTCACCGAAAAAGCCTACGACAATCCCAAGTTTGTCGAAGACTTGGTGCGCGATGTCGCCGGCCGGCTCAATGAAGACAACCGGATACATGGTTACACGGTTGAGGCGGAAAACTTCGAATCCATTCACAACCACTCAGCTTACGCTCAAATCCACCGCGAAGCCCAATCCTGAAGGACGACACACCCACAGTGTGACGCCAGACACTCTCAGCAGCCGGGCCAGGCTGTACCGCGGGCATGCGTATCGGCATTGATCTAGGTGGCACCAAGACCGAGGGCGTGTTGCTGGGACCCCGCGGCGAGGAATACCTTCGCCGACGCTGTCGAACACCCGTCACCCGGGGCTATGAGGCGATACTCCGGACCATCGCCGACCTCGTCTTTGAGCTCGCCGCCGACCTGAAGGATGACTTTACGGTCGGCGTGTGCACACCGGGCGCGCTTTCACAATCCAGCGGAACCCTGAAGAACGCCAACACCACCTGCATGATCGGCAAGCCGATTCTGCCGGACCTGGAACGCATTCTGAACCGGCCGGTACGTCTGGAGAACGATGCCAACTGCTTTGCCCTTGCAGAAGCGCTCGACGGCGCCGGTCAGGATGCCGACTGTGTCTTCGGGATTATTCTGGGAACGGGTGTCGGCGGAGGAATCACGGTCCGACAGAGACTCCTTCCGGGACGGCACCATATCGCGGGCGAGTGGGGACACAACATTCTGGAATCGGATGGACCGCCGTGCTATTGCGGCCGCCGGGGTTGCGTGGAGACCTTTCTGTCCGGCCCGGGACTGGTCGCTGACTATACCCGAGGGGGTGGCGAAAACGGCCTGGATGCGGTCCTGGTCACTGCCCGAGCGACGGCCGGCGATGCCGTTGCTGCAGCCGCACTGGACCGTTACCTGGACCGTTTCGGCCGCGCTCTCGCGGGAGTTATCAACATCCTGGATCCCGATGTCGTGATATTGGGAGGCGGTCTTTCCAATATTACCCGCCTTTACCTCGATGGTCCGGACCACGTCGCCCGGTATGTATTCAACGAGGACTTCCGCACACCAATCCTTCAGAACCACCACGGTGACAGCGCCGGCGTGCTCGGGGCCGCGCAGCTCTGGCCACCTCCGGACTGAAGTTCGACCCGTATTCAGTCCGCTCCCCTGCCCGGTAACGGGTTGAGACCGGCCTCATGTATCAACGCCCAGTCGGGGCCGTCCCAGCCGAACCGCTTAAGGTCGACCCGGCCGCGGGCATCGAACACGACACCCTCAGCGACCAGCAAGCACCTCTGGCGTGAATCAGGGCTGCCGTCACTGCGCACACTGATACGTCCCTGACTGTTGATCACACGCTGCCAGGGAACCTCTGAACCTGAAGGCAATGAACTCATTGCATAACCGACAAGCCGGGGCCCGCAGCCGACGACTGTTGCCACCTGCCCATAGGTCGCGACCACACCGGATGGGATGGAACGCACCACGCGATAGATCCTGTCATGTAAACCCGATGCCCGGGCCATCTTCAGTGGCTCGCCCGACTGCCGGATCGAAAACGCACGGGACTGAATTAGGAGACCTGCATGGCGTCATCATTAAATTCGACTTTCGCCAGCGCCAATACTGGCACACCCAGTTCACCGATCACCTCACGCCCGTTTTCTGCGGGCTTTTCAATGACACATCCGATACCGGCCAGTACAGCCTTGCTTTCGGCAACCAGCCTTACCAGAGCGCTCAGGGTCGAACCCGTGGCAAGAAAATCGTCGATGATCAGTACGCGGTCATTCGCAGACAGAAAACGGCGATCCACCATCAGATCCGTTTGTGTACCGCGGGTCCGGCTGATTGTCTCGGCTACGTAGTAGGTTCCAGTCATCACGGCAGACTGACTTTTGCGGGCATAGATCAGGTCGGCGCCGAACCCCGCGGCCACACCAAGTGCCACCGGGATACCGCTCACTTCGGCCGTGACCACTTTACTGACCTCATCGACTGCATCCTGCCGGAACAGACGGCAGAACTCGGCAGCCATTCTGGCAGTCATTGCTGGATCGACCTGGTGGTTGAGGAAACTGTCCAGTTTGACGATCCCGCCGCCGACATGAGTCCCCTCGAGGCGAATTCTCTCGATCAGTTCCTGCATTGCATCCCCGGTTATCGATAACTTTACGATCCAAGTCCCGACCAAAAATCCCGCGGCCAGAACATCTCATAACGACTCATCCTACCGCTAACAGACCAAGCGTGTCACTGATCGTATCGCCCAAAATCGCCAGCTGACCGGGCTCTGACAGACGGTGATCCCCGTCCTTGATCAGGCGAACCTGTACATTATTGCCGGCAAGTGCCTGGCTTAATCGAATTGTAGTCTCCCACGGTACTGCCTGATCCTGCATGCCGTGGAGCAACCTTACCGGACAATCGATCTGAATAGGCCGATCGAGCAGAAGGTTTTTCTCCCCGTCGTCCACGAATGTCCGGGTCAACGGATACCCTTCCGAGTCATATTCAGAGTCCATAACAATTCGCCCATCTCGTTCCAGCGCTGCGCACTGGTCCCGTGTCAGTTCGTGGCGCAGAAGTCGGCGGGTAAAATCCGGGGCAGCCGCAATACCGATCAGCGCCCTGACCCGTTGCCCGAGGGCAAGTGCGACGTTCAACATGATCCAGCCGCCCATGCTTGAACCCACCAGCAACAGGGGTGCGGTGGTTGCGGCATCGATCACCACCAGCGTGTCACGGGTCCATTTGCTGATACTGCCGTCCTCGAAGCTGCCCCCTGATGCGCCATGCCCGGAGTAGTCCAGCCGCAGCATGGCGAGTCCTTCACGACTGCACCAGTCGGCGAGATATTGCGCCTTGGTTCCGGTCATATTCGATCGGTAACCGCTGAGGAACACCACACAGGGACTTCGTCCGTCCTGCAGCTCGTAGAC
Source organism: uncultured Gammaproteobacteria bacterium (assembly GCA_913051905.1). Next base: position 11,434 of record CAJXBY010000061.1, read on the forward strand.
CAGACGGTCGCCCTGCGGGTTGTTGACGTGCTGTTGTCCGGCCATTGACCGTGATCACTGTAGGCTGGATGGATGATTGCTCTGGATTCCGATGTATGGAATGCCGGAACCCAACCGGACGTTTCTTGGAAAATGCGGCCGGCAGGGGACTGTAACCGATGCGGGACTGGACCGGAACCTATTGACGTTTACGTAAACGTCAATTTAAAATGGTTCCTAATTCAAAACAGCCGAGCAGCCCGGCTTTCTTTCACCACCTGAATCTCATGCAACTTCCGATGCTGTTCAACTTCGATCTGGGACAGACCAGCGAAATGCTCCGGGAAACCGTAGCCGAGTTCGCCGCGGCAGAAATCGCCCCTCGCGCCGCCGATATCGATGCACGGAATGCATTTCCACAGGACTTGTGGCTGAAGATGGGCGCGCTCGGATTGCTCGGGATCACAGTGGAAGAGGATCTCGGGGGTTCCGGAATGGGTTACCTTGAGCACACGGTTGCAATGGAAGAACTCACCCGGGCCTCGGCCGCGGTCGCCCTGTCCTATGGGGCGCACTCCAACCTCTGTATCAACCAGATCCGGCGCAACGGCAATGACGAGCAGAAAGCCCATTATCTGCCACGCCTGATCAGCGGTGAGCACGTGGGGGCACTCGCGATGAGTGAACCCGGCAGCGGTTCCGACGTGGTCAGCATGCGTCTTCAGGCCGAGCGGGTCGACGACGGGTTTCTTCTGAACGGCAACAAAATGTGGATCACCAACGGGCCGGACGCAGATGTGCTGGTGATCTATGCCAAGACCGAACCTCGTGCGGGGCCGGAAGGTATCACGGCCTTTCTGGTGGAGAAGACCTTCTCGGGTTTTACTACCGGACAAAAACTAGACAAACTGGGCATGCGTGGATCCAACACGTCGGAACTGATATTCGACGACTGTGCGGTCCCTGAAGAGAACGTGCTGGGTCAGCTCAACGGTGGTGTCAGAGTGCTCATGAGTGGACTCGATTACGAACGTGTCGTCCTCTCAGGTGGGCCGCTGGGCATCATGCAGGCCTGTATGGACAACGTGCTTCCCTACGTCCATGACCGCAAACAGTTCGGTCAGCCGATCGGAGAATTCCAGCTGATGCAAGGGAAACTGGCCGACATGTACACCACCATGAACGCCTGCCGGGCCTATGTATACGCCGTCGCCGCCGCCTGTGACCGTGGAGAAACCACTCGTAAGGATGCGGCCGGCGCGATACTCTACTCCTCTGAGAAAGCGACTTGGATGGCCCTGGAGGCGATTCAGGTATTGGGCGGTAACGGTTATATCAACGACTATCCAACCGGCCGGCTGCTACGTGATGCCAAGCTCTACGAGATTGGCGCTGGTACCAACGAGATCCGGCGCATGCTGATCGGCCGGGAACTGTTCAAAAACACTGGATGACCAGCAGAAAACCCGATGCCTGAAGATCCGATCGTCATTACAGGCGCTGCCCGCACTCCGCTGGGTGGCTTTCAGGGCAGCCTCGCTAAAGTACCTGCACCACAGCTGGGTGCCACGGCAATCGACAGCGCAGTCGAACGCTCCGGACTCACGCCCGAGACAGTGGACGAAGTCCTGATGGGCTGTGTTCTACCTGCCGGACAGGGGCAGGCGCCTGCCCGGCAGGCAGCTCTGGGGGCCGGCCTGCCACTGGGTGTAGCCTGTACAACGATCAACAAGATGTGTGGTTCAGGAATGAAGTCAGTCATGCTGGCACATGACCTGGTCGCCTCGGGCAGCGTGCGGACGGTCGTCGCCGGCGGTCAGGAGAGTATGAGCAACGCACCGTTTCTGCTGCCCAAGGCCAGAGGCGGTTACC
>CAJXBY010000062.1 GCA_913051905.1 uncultured Gammaproteobacteria bacterium
GTCCGATTTTGCTTTCGGAAGACTCGAGCATCTCTTTCCAGTGGGCAATCCAGCCGACGGTGCGGCTGATGGCGAAAAGAACCGTGAACATGTTGGTTGGGAAGCCCAATGCCCGCAGGATAATTCCAGAATAGAAATCCACGTTCGGGTAGAGTTTCTTCTCAAGAAAATAATCATCTTCCAGGGCGATCCGTTCCATTTCCATCGCGAGATCGAGAGTGGGGTCCTGAATTCCCAGCTCATTGAGAACTTCGTGACAGGTACCGCGCATGAGTTTTGCCCGCGGGTCGTGGTTCTTGTATACCCGGTGTCCGAATCCCATCAGGCGGAAGTTGTCCTCGGGGTCCTGTGCCTTCTGAATATATTTGGAGATGCGATCCCGGGTTCCGATCTCGTCGAGCATCATGAGAACTGCTTCGTTGGCGCCGCCGTGTGCCGGACCCCACAAGCTTGCGATCCCGGCCGCCACACAGGCAAACGGGTTGGCTTGTGACGATCCAGCAAGCCGCACGGTCGATGTTGAGGCGTTCTGTTCGTGGTCGGCATGAAGAATCAATATACGGTCCAGGGCACGGGCCAGTACCGGGTTGATTTCATAGTCTTCGGTGGGGGTACCAAACATCAGACGCAGAAGGTTTTCCGAATACGTCAGATTGTTGTTGGGGTACAAGAACGGCTGACCCAGCGAGTACTTAAACGCGTAGGCACCGATAGTTGGCATTTTTGCTATCAGTCTGTGGGCGGCCACCATCCTCTGGAGAGGATCATTGATGTCCGTGCTGTCGTGATAGAAGGCCGATAGTGCACCAACCACGCCGACCATGATCGCCATCGGATGGGCGCTGCGGACAAAGCCGCTGTAGAACCTGACCAGCTGTTCATGCAGCATCGTGTGCTGGGTGATGTCGGAATCGAATTCGGCCTTCTCCTCGGGCGACGGCAGTTCACCGTGCAGCAACAAATAGCAGACATCCATGAAATCGGTTTTTTCGGCCAGCTGATCGATCGGATAGCCACGATGCAGCAGAATGCCCTGCTCACCGTCGATATAGGTGATCTCCGACGAGCACGAGGCGGTCGAGGTGAATCCGGGGTCATAGGTGAAGACGCCGCTCTGTCCGTAGAGTTTGCGGATATCGATGACCTTGGGACCGATGGATCCATGCAGCGTGGGCAGCTCCCAGCTGTCACCAGTCTCGTTGTCGGTGAGCGTAAACGAATGGCGTACGGCCTGCGCTGGCTCGATGATTTTTCGCTGGGTCGCGTCTGCCATGATTTTTTATCCCCCCGGTGTGGATTTGGACTAAATACGGCGTATCGTCCACTTACCCTAGAGCAGCAGTTGTATACGCTCAGGACATCAAAAGATAGGCTTGACAAGCCAGATCGTCGATTTGAACGAGATGCTCGACTGCCTGGTTTTGAATTGTCTTTATTTATACTAATTATAATCAATTAGTTACATTAATAAAAGAGAAATTTTCTTGGTTCCACCCGCATGCCGTGACGTTGGTTTCGATGCCATCACAGCAGCTGATACACGGGACTTAGGAAGCTGACGGGTAGGATATTTTGCCCGCCGAGGCACTCTCTCCGGGACGTTTCTGTTGATTTTTCTCGCAGAAACGGGGTTCAGGGCTGCTGGTACAGCCAGTGAAACAAATGCTCCTGAATCTGACGTCCAAACGCACCGTCCGCAGAGCTGTGATTGTGTAAAAGAACGACGACCCAGGTTTTACCAGTCACCGTCTGGGCGTAGCCCGCGATGGCCCGCACGTTCCTGAGCAGACCGGTCTTGAGGCGCAATTGGCCTCGTTTACCAACGCCCCGAAATCGCCGCCGAACCGTACCGTCCGTGCCGGCAATTGGAAGCGAGGTTTTGAACTCGGCGGCCACCGGGCTGTAGTGCATGTGCTCCAGGAGCTGGCCGAGCCCGCGGGCGGTAAGGCGGGCATCGCGGGACAGCCCAGCTCCATTGGTGACTACAAGCCCCGGCACTTCGAGCCCGGCATCCTCAAGCCATTCGTGTATCGCTCGGGATCCCCCCGCCGGTCGGGCAGGAATCTCCGCATATTCCGCGCCCAGTGTCAGCAGAAGGTTTCGGCTCATGACGTTGTTGCTGTACTTGTTGATGTTCCTCGTCACGGCCGAGAGTGGTACTGACTTGAAATTCACCCACAGCCTGGCCTTTTCAGGTACCTGTCCGGTGCGCCAGCCACCGGTCTGACTGCCGCCCATCTCCTCCCATAGGCTGCGGAACAATCCATAGACGTACTGGTGGTGCGGCAGAACTCTTCGCAGGCGTCTGTGTTCGCCGCAGGTCGGAGGGTATTTGCCGTGGAATCGTACCGTGGTCTGCTCTGGACCCTGGCTCACCACGTCCATCTTGATACCCCCGATCCTTCCGGCACATGTACCGGAGAGCGGTATCACCTGGTTTTGTACCCGCAAGGTGACGGCGGGTGGCTCAACGTCTACGGCAAGTTTTTCCCCTGTCCGGCGAATCCGGAAAAGCGTGACGGCAAAATTGGTCAGCACGGCACTGGGGCGGGTGTTGTACGCTCTATGGACTCTTCCATCGAGTGTGTGGCGAGCGATCGCTGCATCGTCGAACAGGCTGTCATCGATCACGAGGTCCCCCTCGATCCGTTGTATGCCCCGCTGGCGCAATTCGCGTAACAGAAGCCAGAACCTCTCCTTCACCAGCCAAGGGTCGCCCCCACCTTTGAGAATCAGGTCGCCTTCGAGGATGCCGTTGTTTAGCTTGCCGTCAATAAAGAGCTGTGTACTCCAGCGGTAGTCGGGACCCAGCAGTTCCAGTGCCGCGGCTGTTGTCACCAGTTTCATCGCCGAAGCCGGGTTTCTGGAGGAATCGGCCAGATGTTCTACCAGCGGTGAGAAGTCTCCCACCTGTTTGACGTACACACTCAGTGATTCCGCTGGAACCGACCTCTGGGCGAGCAGCGCCGCGAGTCCGTCCGGCAAATCGGCCCGTGATTCCGTGCAGATAACGGATGCGAGCAGCAACATGCATAACCACTTGCTCTTGATTCCTGATAGGGTTCGAATCTCGCGCTTCAGCATTCTCGGATTCCCCGACTTTGTGTCTGGGCATTCACTTGGAGTCGATGTCACGGGGCCTTATAATTTCCCAACCCGGGTCAGCAAGACCTGCGAACAAAGTTAGCGCTGGACTATGGCAAAAAAGAAAAGTATTTTCCGGGTTGTTTTCCACAACCAGGGCAATGTCTACGAGTTATATGCGCACGATGTAACCCAGGGCGCAATGTACGCGTTCGTGGAAGTGGGTGACATCCTTTTTGGGGAGCGTTCGAAACTGGTCGTTGACCCTTCTGAAGAAAAACTCAAAGCGGAGTTCAGCGGGGTGAAAGTCACATACATCCCGCTACACGCCATCATCCGTATTGATGAAGTGGAAAAAGAAGGTAAGTCTAAAATCACACCCGCCGATGGTGAGAAGATGGGCAACGTCTCCGCTTTCCCGATGCCGGTCAAGCCGCCGGCCTCAGACTGACGCTATAGCGATTCAGGCTTCGGCTCACGACCCAGCGGCAGGCGCGGGGCAGCTGATACCGATCCCGCCCAGACCACAGTAGCCACCGGGGTTTCTGGCCAGATACTGCTGGTGGTATTCCTCGGCATAATAGAATTCCGGTGCATCGATGATTTCCGTCGTGATTACACCAAGGCCGTGCCGGTCCAGTGCGCTCTGGTAGGATGCCTTGTATGCGTGGGCCGCACTTCGCTGGTCCTCTTCGAAAGTGTAGATTCCTGATCGGTACTGCGTGCCCACATCATTACCCTGACGCATGCCCTGGGTAGGGTTATGAGACTCAAAGAAGACACCAAGCAGCGTCGCATACGATGTCAGCGAGGGATCGTAGACCACCAGCACCACTTCATTGTGGCCGGTCAGTCCCGTACACACCTCTTGGTAGGTGGGATTGGGCGTGTCACCTGCGGCGTACCCTACAGCACTTGTGTAAACGCCTTCCAGCGTCCAGAAACATCTTTCTGCACCCCAGAAACAGCCCAATCCGAACAGGGCGGTTCGATTGTTGGCAGGAAAAGGTGGTTTGATCGGGCGGCCATGCACGAAATGCTGGTTTGGCAGCGCGATCGGCTGGTCCCGGCCCGGGAGGGCTTCACTGTCGGTGGGCAGTTCCAGTTTTCTCTGCAATGATCCAAACATTTACGTTTTCCTCGCTAATCTGCCAAGAGTGACGCGCGGCAGTCCGGCGCCATCTACGCGGGTGACTATAGAACTGAAACCCGCTGCCGACAACAGGGCGTGCAGTGCCGGGCCCTGGTCATGACTGTGTTCCAGTACCAGGATACCGGTGGGTTCAAGGTGATCTGCGGCATCTGCACAGATGGATCTAAAAGCCTGCAGCCCATCGTCGCCGGCGAATAACGCTTCACGGGGCTCGTAATGCGTACCGGCCTCTAACAACGGGTCATGGGACCGGACATAAGGCGGATTGCTGACGATCAGCCGGAAGCCAGATTCGACGAGGGACTCGAACCAGTCAGCGCACAGGAAGGCGACGTTGTGAATTCCCAACTTGAAGGCATTGGCCGCCGCGACCCGGAGCCCCACTTGTGAGATATCGGTCGCCGTGACATGGACCAGCGGTCTCTCTGACGCGACAGCCAATGCCACCGCACCGCTACCGGTGCCAAGATCAGCGATGCGGCACGGGCTGTCGGGCGGAACCAGTGCAAGCACCTGTTCAACCAGTTGCTCGGTCTCAGGCCGGGGAATCAGGGTCGAGGTGTTGACGGCAAGATCAAGCGACCAGAATTCCTTGTGGCCAAGCAAGTAGGCAACCGGCTCACCGGTAGCGCGGCGATCAATCAGGTCTGACAGATGTGATAACTGCTTTGCCGTCAGTTCCAGGTTATGCCGCGCCGCGAGTTTGGTCCGGGTAAGCCCACAGGCCGCGCACAACAGCAGCTCTGCATCCAGTGCCGGCGTTGGTGTAACTGCAGAAAGTCGTCCGGTTGCGTCTGAGATCAGGTCGGTGACGCTTCGGGTTGTCATTCCGCCGCCAAGGCAGCGAGCTGATCCGCTTGGTGTTCGGCGCCCAGCGGTTCTACCAGCAGGTGCAGATCACCGGTGAGTATTTCCTCGAGCTTGTAGAGTGTGAGGTTGATCCGGTGGTCCGTGACTCGGCCCTGTGGAAAATTGTAGGTCCGAATCCGCTCAGATCGATCACCACTGCCGACGAGGTTTCGCCGGTTTTCTGCTACTTCTTCGTGTTGTTTGTGCTGTTCCGCTTCCAGGAGACGCGACCGCAGGATAGACAAGGCTCTGGCTTTGTTCTTGTGTTGCGAACGCTCGTCCTGGCATTCGACAACCATGCCAGTGGGCAGGTGAGTCAGGCGCACGGCCGAATCCGTACGGTTGACATGCTGGCCTCCGGCGCCGGAGGCTCGATAGGTGTCTACCCTCAGGTCGCCGGCCTCGATCTGGACGTCACTGATTTCATCGGCCTCGGGCAGAATGGCAACGGTGCATGCGGAGGTGTGTATGCGGCCCTGCGCTTCGGTTTCTGGCACACGCTGAACTCTGTGTACGCCTGATTCGAACTTCATCGAGGAGTAAGCGCCCCGCCCGGTGATGCGACTGATGATCTCCTTGAATCCGCCTTGCTCACCGGTACTTCGGCTCAGCGGTTCAATTTTCCAGCGTTGGCTTTCGGCAAAGCTACTGTACATACGGAAAAGATCACCGGCGAAAAGAGCGGCTTCGTCTCCGCCGGTGCCGGCTCGGATTTCCAGGAAGATGTTCCGGTCATCGTTTGGGTCCCGGGGCAGGAGGAGTTGCTGCAGTTCTATCCGCAGATCTTCTAGCTGTGTCTCGAGCCCGGGTAGTTCCTCCTGTGCCAGCTTGCGTATGGAGGTATCGGAATCCCCGAGCATGTTCCGGGTCTCTTCCAGTTCACGTTCCAGGTGGCAGTAGTTCTGGAACTGGGCGGCTACAGGCGAGATATTGGCCAGTTCGATTGAGAGTTCGCGGAAAGTCTGCTGTTGGGCGATCACGTCCGGATCGGACAACAGGGCGTTGATTTCCTCCTGTCGCTCGACCAGTTGTTCGAGCTTGCTGCGACCCGGGAGGTGCATTGTGCTCAGCCGGGAAGCTTGAACAGCCTGCGTGTCGCCTGCGCCAGGGCGCCGTTGGCGTTCTCGTTGGCCTGTTTGAGTGCCTCGCTGGGCGCGTGGGCGAACTTTCTGGACAGGTTGCGTGCCAGTTCTTCCAGGACCTGATCGGGATCTGCACCGTTGGCGATCCGGCGGCGGGCCTGTGTCAGCTCTGTCTGCTGAATGTTGTCGATCTTGTCTCTGAAGGCGCGGATCGTAGGTACCGAGTCCAGAGACTGAAGCCAGCGCATGAATCGAACGACCTGCAGATCGATTAACTTGCCTGCTTCTTCGGCCGCCTCCCGGCGCGAGGCAATGTTCTTCGCTACGATATCCTGAAGGTCGTCCACGGTGTAGAGAAAAATGTCGGACAGACTCCCCACCTCGGGCTCGATATCTCTGGGGACTGCTAAATCGATCATCAAGACCGGCCTATGACGACGGGCCCGGATTGCGCGCTCCACCGATCCTTTGCCAAGAATCGGCAGGGTGCTGGCGGTTGAAGCCACGACGATGTCCGCCTGGTAAAGGCGGTCGGGAATTTCAGCCAGGGAAATGGCTTCACTCCCGATCTGGTCGACCAGATCCTGAGCTCTTTGGACCGATCGGTTCGCTATGATGATGTGTTTGGCATCGTTTTCTCTCAGGTACCGGGCCACCAGTTCAATCGTTTCACCGGCACCGATGAGCAGGACCGTCTGATCCGAAAGGCGAGTGAAAATTCTGCCCGCGAGATCGACTGCGGCAAAAGCCACGGAGACTGGATTCACGCCGACTGCAGTTTCGCTGCGCACCTGCTTGGCCACAGAAAACGTATGCTGGAACAGGCGGTTGAGAATCTTGCCCGTGGTGCCCGCGCGGTGGGCGGCGGTAAAAGCCGATTTCATCTGGCCGAGAATCTGGGGTTCCCCCAGGACCATCGAATCCAGGCCGGATGCCACCCGGAAAGCGTGTTTTACCGCCTTCTCTCCAGGCAGGCAGTAGGTCGAAGGCGTTAAGTCTCTGGGAGACAGTTGACCATAGCTGCACAGCCAGTCGATGATCTGCTCTGGGCCCAGGCCGTCGTGCCCGCAGTAAATTTCAGTCCGGTTGCAGGTGGAGAGAATCGCAGCCTCTGATACGTCGACTTCACTGGCCAGTGAGCGCACGGCTTCGGGCAGTTGCTCAGAGGAGAATGCGGTCTTTTCCCGCATGGCGACAGGGGCCGTGCGGTGATTGAGTCCGAACGCAAAAAGATTCATCGGATGCGCAGAATACCCGCTGTTTCAGGTATTTTCATTGCTGATGTGTCGCTGTCAAGAACGGGGTTGTGGGCAAAAACTGCACACTTCACCGAGCCTGGCCGGAAGAACGACAATCAACCAGCCGGGTTCTGTTATTCTCAGCCAAATAGTGACTCATGACCAGCTGTTTTGTAATTTTTCTTGAACTTATGCCGAAATTCCACCATAGAACTCTAGCGGTTTCAGTGCTCGCCGCGACGGCAGTGGGCTGTGCGGTTGTACCGGAAGATCCGGTGGCCCAGATGGTCACGGGGGTGCCGGCGAAAGCGCTGACGGCCTCTGGTGACGATGCACAGTTTCCGCTCGGTGCCAGGTCTGAACTGGTGTACCAGTATTTGCTGGCGGAAGTGGCTGCCCGGCGTGGAGACAATCAGGCGGCAGCGAAAGCCATGCTGCGCGCAGCCACGCTCAGCCGGGACCCCGATGTGGTTGTGCGGGCCTATGGTCTGTCGATGCAGGCTGGTCAGTATGAAGCGGCACTGGAGATGGCTCGCCTGCTGCTAAAGATGGACCCCAACTTAGACCGACCCCGGGCGCTTGAGCTTCGGGCCCTGATGGCGTTGGAGCGGCAGGATGAATTTTTTGACAGGCTGGTCGCGCATAACAGCGAGCCCGGCTCGAAGCCTGGCCTCAATGTCCGCCGGGCGAGCGAAATCCTTAGCCGCAGTGCCGACCCGGCGGCCTGGCTACCGGTCATGGAACGCCTCGCCGAGCGCTATCACAATGAGGCCGAGGTACATCTGGCTCATGCATGGCTCGCCTATAAGGCCGGTCGAGCCGATCTTGCCGACAGCGCCTTGAACCGAGCCCTGGCGCTGCACCCCGGTTGGGAGCAGGTCGCACTGATGAAGTTCGGGCAGCTCAGAAAGGTGGATGACCGTGACGCCCTGCCTGCTTTTGCACTCCGATTTCTGAGTGATCATCCGGAAAGTGATGAACTGAGGTTCGCCTGGGCCAGGCTATTGACCGAGTGGGGCGAGTTTGAAGATGCCCTGGCGCAGTTCGACGAACTGGTTCGCAGGGATCCCGGTAACGGCGACGCGGTCTATGCGTCCGGCATACTGAGCATGGAAGTCGGGGATTTCCCGAAGGCCGGCCGGCGTCTTGAGAAGTATCTTAAGCTCGATCCGGATCATGACCAGTCACGACTCTACCTGGCGCAGATGGCTGTCAGGGAAGAACGATTGGACGACGCACTGGCCTGGTTGAAGGCGGTCACCGACAGTGAACTCTACTTTGATGCACAACTGCAAATCGCCTCTGTTCTGGCTGCTACCGGTCGGGTCGACGAGGCAGTTGGCCATCTGATTGAAATCGTGCCGGATTCGGTGGCGGAGCAGATACGAATCTACCTCGCACACGAAAAGATCCTGCGCGATACCCAAGGTTTGGATGCGGCACTTTCATTGCTGGATGCTGCACTTCTCGACATTCCTGACAATGGTGAATTGCTTTACGCGCGCGGTCTGGTGAGTGCCCAGCTCAAGCTGATTGACAAACACGAGATCGACTTGCGCCGGTTGATCGAACTCGAGCCCGACAACGCCCACGCTTATAACGCACTGGGTTACACGCTGGCCGATCAGACGGATCGTTTCGATGAGGCCCTGATTCTGATCGAGCGGGCAATTGAACTGTTGCCCGATGACCCGTTTATCCTAGACAGTCTGGGCTGGGTCCATTACCGGTTGGGGCATAATGATCTTGCTCGCGAGTATCTCCAGAAAGCGATCGACATTCGGATGGACGCCGAGATTGCTGCGCACCTGGGAGAGGTACTGTGGGTGGACGGTCTCGAGGATCAGGCCCGGGAAGTCTGGCAGCGAGGCCGCCAAAGCGATCCTGGAAATCCGGTGCTACAGGAGACTCTGCGGAAATTTGATCTGTGATCGTCCGCCTAGCTCTCGTTCTAGGCTTGTGCCTGGTGTCCGGCGGGTGTGCGCAGCTGCCGGTTTCTCTGCAAGACACAGCACTCATTCAACGCGAGTCGTTATGGCAGCAACGTCAGGCAGCGATTGCGGACTACTTGACATGGGACATCACTGGTCGGCTCGCAGTTCGGGCCGGAGATCAGGCAGGTTCTGCCACAATAGTATGGCAACGTCGCGACCAGTCCAGCCGTATTGATCTGATCGGTGCTTTCGGTGGACAACGCCTGAAAATTGTCGTGGGAAGTAATGGGGCTTCACTGCAATCATCCAGCGATCGTTTAATTACTGGCCCAACTGCCGAAGCGGTACTGTACCAGGCTCTGGGCTGGCAGGTGCCATTCACCCAGCTGGGTTACTGGCTGCGTGGCTTGCCTGGCCCGCAGACGGCAGAGGCGACCGAAGTGGACAAGTCCGGCAAGCTCTTGAAACTGGTCCAGTCCGGCTGGGAGGTCAACTACCTGGACTACCAGAACTACGATTCGGTTGAACTGCCCCGCAAGATCTATGCCCGTGCGCTTTCCGCAGGGCTTCCGGAAGATGTCCGGGCCGGAGCCGGGCCTGAGACCGAGTTTACGGTGAAGATCATCATCAAGCGGTGGCAGAAAGAGACCACCGGTGAGGATGAATCCGCATGACGGTCTATCCGGCACCGGCGAAACTGAATCTTTTCTTGCATGTCGTTGGCAGACGGTCTGACGGTTATCACGAGCTGCAGACGTTCTTTCAGTTGCTGGACTATTGCGACTCTCTTCGTTTTTCTCTCCGAACCGATGGGGTCATCACTCGACACGGAGGTGCCGGGTTACCGGAGCGCGACATGACGATACGGGCTGCGCAGTGCCTTAAGGCGTTTGCCGGCGTCAGTGCTGGTGTCGATATCGCACTCGAGAAGCGTATTCCTGCAGCGGCTGGGCTCGGCGGGGGAAGTTCCGATGCCGCAACGGTATTGCTGGCGCTGAATAAACTCTGGGGTGTACATGCCGAAACTTCGGAACTGGCCGAACTTGGCCTTGCGCTCGGAGCTGATGTTCCGGTCTTTGTTCGGGGCTCTTCGGCCTGGGCTGAAGGGGTAGGCGAAAGGCTCATCAGTGGTTCTGGTCCACCGGTTCTTTACTGTGTGCTGATACCGCCGGTGCCCGTCTCGACCGCCACAGTGTTTGCTGACCCGGAATTGACACGAAACACCCCCCGAATCAGAATACCCACCCTTTTTGCGGGCGATCTTCGCAACGATCTGGAATCTGTGACCTGCAGGCTTTATCCCCAGGTTGCCGAATCCCTGTCGTGGCTGGGCCAATACGGAGATGCGCGAATGACAGGCAGCGGGTCAGGGTTGTTCGTGGAGGTGCCAGACCGTGCCAGCGGTGAAGCAATTCTGGCCAAGGCACCATCCGGTAGCGGAGGATTCCTGGCACGGGGCATTGATCTGCACCCATTGAGAGAAGTCGAGCCGGATGGGGTGTAGCCAAGTGGTAAGGCACCGGATTTTGATTCCGGCATTCCCAGGTTCGAATCCTGGCACCCCAGCCACACTACTGAAGTAGAAGCGGTGGAGAATCGTTAGTGGCATTTGAAGACCTTGCAATCTTTACCGGCAATGCCAACCCGGAGCTGGCTCGGGAAGTCGCCGGCCATCTAGGTACCGGGCTCGGGCGGGCGCTGGTCGGTACTTTCAGTGATGGCGAGGTAAACGTTGAGATCATGGAACACGTTCGCGACCGCGACGTTTTCGTGATCCAGCCTACCAGCGCACCGGCCAGCCGAAATTTGATGGAACTGCTGGTGATGATCGATGCGCTGAAGCGCTCCTCGGCCGAGCGCGTCACGGCGGTGATGCCGTACTACGGGTACGCCCGACAGGATCGAAGACCCAGAACGGCGCGTGTTGCCATCACGGCCAAGCTGGTGGCTGACATGATTGGTGTTGCCGGTGCGGACAGGGTTGTGACGATGGACCTGCACGCCGACCAGATTCAGGGGTTTTTTGACGTGCCCGTCGACAATATATATGCCACGCCGGTGCTCAACAGTGAGCTGTGGCGACAGCAGCCGGAGAACCTGCTGGTGGTGTCGCCTGACGTGGGCGGAGTACTTCGGGCCAGGGCCATGGCCAAGCAGCTAGGCGCTGATCTTGCGATTATTGACAAACGACGACCCAAGGCCAACGAGGCCAAGGTCATGCACATCATCGGATCAGTCGACAATCACACCTGTGTACTGATGGACGACATGGTGGATACCGCGAACACCTTGTGTGAAGCCGCGTCGGCCCTCAAGGATGCCGGTGCGAGACAAGTTTCGGCCTGTTGTACGCACCCAGTGCTTTCGGGCAGTGCTGTTGAGCGGATCACGGCCTCGGAACTCGACGAGATTGTGGTCACTAATTCGATTCCGCTCAGTGACGAGGCCAGAAACTGTGAAAAGATCCGGCAGATCAGCATCGCGGAACTGTTGGCTGAAGCCATACGTCGCATCGCCGAGGGTGATTCGGTCAGCTCGTTGTTCATGGAATGACGGGTGATGCGGCATACCGGATGTGGACATCAGTTGTAAAACGCGTAAACAATTCGCGTAAATCCAAGGAGAGTAGAAAATGAGTACCGCTTTTGAATTGAACACGCGGCCGCGGGACGTTTTCGGCACGACTGCCAGCCGGCGTCTGCGTCGGTCCGAAAGGGTGCCCGCCATGGTCTATGGTGCCGGCAAAGACAACGAGCCACTGGTTCTGGATCACAACGAGATCATGCGCAATCTAGAGATCGAGGCATTTCACTCTGCGATCATTTCGCTAAATACGGAATCGGGGGTACAGCAGGTGATCCTGAGGGAGGTTCAGCGGCACCGCTACAAGCCGCGTGTCACCCATGTCGATTTTCAGAGGATCAAAGCGACCGAGAAACTGCACATTAAAGTGCCGGTCCATTTCGAGGGTGCGGACGAAGCACCCGGCGTCAAGGTCGATGAAGGGATTTTCTCAAACCTGATTACGGAACTGGACATCACCTGTCTGCCCAAGGATCTTCCCGAATACATCGCTGTGGATGTTTCTGGACTGGGTATCAACGAGGTAATCCACCTTTCAGAGGTTCAGTTGCCCGAAGGTGTGGAGCTTACCGGTACGGTAGCTCTCGAAGGAGAGGACCCGACCATCGCGACCGTTGCCCCGCCGCGGGTGATTGAAGAAGATGAAGTCACCGACGTCGATGAAGACCTTGAAGGTGTTGAAGGTGAAGACGCGGGCGAAGCTGCAGCGCGGGAGGGTGAGAAGCAGTCTGATGATGCAGGGTCGGCGGAGAAGGCCGAAGATTAGGCACCTAATCGTCGACTACTCCCGGGCAGTCCTTGGCCCGGTGGCCGACCACGCCTGATGAGTGGAATCTCCCTTATCGCCGGCTTGGGTAATCCGGGTCCTGGCTACGCGCAGACCCGGCACAACGCGGGCTATTGGTTTTTGGATGCCCTGCAACGGCGGACGGTCTTCAGCTATAGGTCAGAGACAAGATTCCGCGCTGAGCTTGCCGATATTCTGGTTGGCGGTCAAAAGCTACGACTGCTTCGACCCACGACCTGGATGAATGAGAGTGGCGGTCCCGTTTCGGCGGTAGCGCGGTACTTTGGTATCGAACCCGCTCAGGTTCTGGTCGTGCACGACGACCTGGATCTACCGCCCGGAATTGCTCGATTAAAGCGGGCTGGTGGACACGGGGGGCACAACGGCCTGCGCAGCATATTTCAGGAGCTCGGTTCACAGGATTTCCCGCGCTTGCGTCTGGGAATCGGCCACC
>CAJXBY010000063.1 GCA_913051905.1 uncultured Gammaproteobacteria bacterium
AAGGCCGAAGACAACGGGGATGAAGGCACACGTTTTGGGTGGCATCAAGATGGTGGTTATAACACCGCGCCGAATGCGGGTGGTGCTTTAGTCCCCAACATGCCACACATCTCCTTATGGTGTGCACTCGACGACATGTCGAGAGACAACGGTGCGCTTCGAGTCATCCCGTTCAACAGAAACCCGGTAGATCACTCTATTGTGTACACTGCCCCACCACGTCCAGGGGTAGCTCACCAACCTATTTTTCGCCACCAACGAGTCACTGCAGAACAACAAAACATTAACAACCATATTGGCGATGTATCTGCCTATTTTGGGAACGATGCAGGGGATATGATGGAGATCGGGGCCGGAAGCGTAGTTGTGTTTTCTGCGCTCACCCTTCACGGAAGTGGTCTCAATTCCACTGAAAAACCACGACGCGCCTTAAATATTGCTTACTCGCAGTCCGTACTACCTGACAACGACGGTCAATATCCCTACATCGACTTTATCGTAGATGGAAAGCTAACAGACGCCGCCGCAGCGCTGCGTAACTAGCGCAGCCTAATTCATAGCGCTGTGTCTTGGGAGATTACCGAAGGAGAATCGGCGTGTCTGATTTCAATGCATGTGGAGTATTACTGACTCAGCAATATCTGCTACCGCGACCGTTCACTATCATCATTGATTCATTAACAGTAAGTTCCGCGCGGAAACTTTGCTTGTCGCGGAATACCCTCTAATTCCTTCAATGATTGATGGTAAGGCACAGAATACGACAAAGATCGCAATGTCATCTACACCTAGACAGAGTGGTGTCCAGTAACCCGTCAACTAACTCCAGAGCGTACGTGCGCTTACCCCAACTTCTTCGCTAAATTTTCTGCTCTAAGGTGCGTGTAACGCCTATGCCAATGTGTTATTCGTTGTAGATCAAACGCCAACGACTTGCTTTGCGCATGGGCCTTTTTCGGTCTGACCGATTTCGAATTCAACGGCCTGGCCATCGCTCAACGTTGCGTAGCCGCCACCTGCCTGAATGTCGGAATGATGAACAAACAGATCTTTACCACCATCTTCCGGAGTAATAAATCCGTAGCCCTTGTCTGCGCTAAACCACTTTACTGTACCTTTCGTCATCTTACTTACCCTATTTTGTTTCGGTGAAATTATTGGAATCCCATATTGAAGTCACCGCTTCTAAATGGGAATCGAGAAATTGTCATACGTCTAGATCAGACGTCGGCGAGTTAATATTAGGTGTATTGTTGTCTGATTTGGATTGATCATTCCCGGCAGTCGCAGCCAGTTTCTTTAGGCGTTTTTCTTCTTTCTTCTTCTTTTTGGCGAGCTCTTTTTGGCGCTTTGCAAACGTATAGTTGGGTCTTCCCATATTGTAGCCTCATATTAAGTTGTTAAGTGGTTAACGTCAGCATGTAGTGTCAGATCTGAAGAATTGTACTGCGTCAGCCCCAGTTGGACAGAATAGCCTGATTGCCTGAGAGTCAGTTGTAGCTCATCGTTAACTCAAAGAGGAAACGATGATGACTAAGCAAATAAGCGTAGAAAAGACTATTGGAGACATCCGCAGCGCCATCCGGCGCTATTATTCTGCGTTGTCGATAGCCTTCCTAGTCGAAAGGTTCTCTTTTCTGGCCGGTTTGCCATCACGGATATTGGTTAGGTGTTGAATGGAGAATTTAGAATGGTCGGGGTGAGAGGATTTGAACCTCCGGCCCCTGCCTCCCGAAGACAGTGCTCTACCAGGCTGAGCTACACCCCGACTGCAAGACGGATATCAGGAGAAATGCCTGGCTGCATCTACTCAGTGAGTTCGGGAAACCGCAAAATCAGCCAGATAGGAAAGGGCGTCTCGATAATCCGATGGTGGCAGGACTTGAAGAGCTTGCTTGGCATACTCCGCATGTTGTCGTGCACGATGCGAAGTGTACGCAAGAGCATCAGTCGATTCAATGACTCTTTGTATGTCCCCGAGCCTTTCACGTTCCCCCGTCTTGATTGCCCTCCGAATCATGATTTGATCCTCGGAATTGGCCTGTTGCAAGGCATGTATGAGCGGAAGGGTGATCTTGCCATCGGCCAAGTCGTCGCCGGCATTCTTACCAAGTTCGTCTGTGTCAGGCCGGTAATCGAGTTCGTCGTCAACGATCTGGAACGAAATTCCGATATTCAGTCCAAATTCCGCCAGGGCAATTTCAGTGGCAGGTCCCGCCTCGGCGAGTACCGCACCCAACTGGGCTGATGATTCGAAAAGCTTGGCTGTTTTCCGGGTTATGGTATCGAGGTATTGTTCTTCGGTGATGTCTGGAGAGTGGGAGTTTAGGAGCTGTAAAACCTCGCCCTCGGCGATCGAATTGGTTGTCTTGGCCATGATTTCCATGACCCGCATCCGATCGACGGCGACCATCATCTCGAAGGCCCTGGAATAAAGAAAATCTCCGACCAGCACGCTTGCAGCATTGCCCCAGATTGCGTTGGCGGTATCCTGGCCACGGCGAAGATCGGACTTATCCACAACATCATCGTGCAGAAGCGTTGCAGTATGGATAAATTCGATGACAACGCCGAGATCAATATGTGCGCTGCCGTTGTAACCCAACGCCCGGGCGCCAAGTAACAGGGTCAGCGGCCGGAGTCGCTTGCCGCCCGCTTCGATGATATAAGAGCCGATCGTCCGGATCAGAGCGACATCGGACCGCATCTGAGTTTCTATGTGTCGATTGATCCCAGCCAGGTCATCCTTGACGAGACCGGTCATAGTCTCAAGACCTGTTGATACCGCAACACTGGTATTGTTGCGCCGTCGTGCGTCTGGGTTTAGCTGGGTTATTTTCGCCATTGTTACCAGGTTAAGGCGGTGCCGTAATGAATCAGCACCGCGCGAGAATTGACCCGTCGAGGCCTTTCAAATAGAATTCCGCGCCCCGTCATTGGTCTGTGTTGGGATAGGTCGGAGATACTGCCGTAATTCCGCAGGAGAAACAACAGATGTATGCAATCATAAAGACCGGTGGCAAGCAGCATCGACTCGGTATTGGCGACAGTGTGAAGGTTGAAAAACTACCGGGATCGAAGGGCGATGTTATCGAGTTGCCTGAGGTGCTGATGATTGCGGACGGTGATGATGTCAAGATTGGCACACCCACTCTCCCGGAAAGTTCAGTCAAGGCAGAAATCGTCGGTCACGGGCGGGACAAAAAAATTCGGGTTTTCAAGATGAAACGCCGAAAGAAATATCGCCGAACGCTCGGTCATAGACAGGCGTTCACGCAGCTGAAGATCACCGAGATCAGCGGCTGAACCTCCAGATCACTGCAAAAGGTGGCATAAATGGCGCATAAAAAAGCAGGTGGTAGTTCCAGAAACGGAAGAGATTCAGAATCCAAAAGACTGGGTGTCAAGCGCTACGCCGGGGAATCTGTGCGGGCTGGGAATATCCTTGTTCGGCAACGAGGCAGCACATTCCATCCGGGCCGTAACGTGGGCATGGGACGTGATTTCACCCTGTTTGCGAAGTCTGAAGGTACGATAAAATTTGAAGTTAAGGGGCCGAAGAGCCGCAAGACCGTGAGTGTGCTTGAAGAGAGTTAATCGGCTGTTACTACGATCCTCGGTCGCGCCCCGCCACATGAGCGGGGCTTTTTGTATAGAGGCGTTCTCCCAGTTGTCACGAAGCGATGCAATTCATAGACGAAGCCACAATCGAGATTTGTGCGGGCTCCGGAGGCGACGGGTGCGCGAGTTTCAGGCGGGAGAAATATATTCCCCGTGGCGGGCCGGACGGCGGAGACGGTGGTCGGGGCGGAGATGTGGTGCTGGTAGCCGATAACGCCGTCAATACGCTGGCCCAGTTTCGATATACACGGATCTTTTCAGCCAAAGACGGGCGACCCGGTGCTGGACGCAACAAAACGGGTGCCAGCGGAGATGAGTGCCGCATTCGGGTTCCGGTCGGGACCTTGGTGTTCGACTCGTTTACCCGGGAGCAGATTGTCGATCTGGACCGTTCGGGCGCGGATTTCACGGTGGCAGTTGGCGGGCGTGGAGGTGTGGGTAATGCCCGTTTTAGGTCGAGTGTCAATCGTGCTCCAAGAAGAACGATCCCGGGCGCGGCGGGGGATCAACGAACGCTACGGCTAGAACTTCAGGTGCTTGCCGAAGTCGGACTGTTGGGATTCCCCAATTCGGGAAAATCGACCTTTCTGCGGGCCGTATCAGATGCAAGGCCCAAAGTAGCCGATTATCCCTTTACCACACTGCATCCCGAATTGGGTGTGGTTGACTTAGGACCTGACAGCAGTTTCGTTATGGCAGATATCCCAGGCTTGATCGAAGGCGCTTCGGGCGGTGTCGGTCTCGGTGTGCAATTCCTGAGACATCTAAGAAGAACACGGTTATTGCTTCATCTGGTCGATGTCGGGTCCGGTGATGGCATCGAGCCGGTCGACAGCGTCAGAGTTCTCGAGAAGGAGTTGGGCGAGTTTGATCAAACGCTGTCGGATCGCCCCCGATGGTTGGTCCTTAACAAGACAGATCTCGTTCCGGCGTCCCGGGTCGAGGCTCTGAAAGCAGAAATTACGGACAAGCTCGGTTGGAAGGGGCCAGTGTATGTTACATCGGGAATCAATCGTTTCGGGTGTCAGACGGTAATTCAGGAAATCTGGAAATGGCTGCAAGATCAAAAGGTGCATGATGAGCCGGTCTGATCGACGTTGCTGGGTGGTCAAGGTGGGCAGTGCTTTATTGACCGACCTTGAGTCGGGCCTGAACCGCAATCTAATCGCTCAGTTAGTGGGGGAACTGGCCGAGCTACGGCGCGAAGGCGTGGACGTTGTCGTTGTGTCCTCTGGCTCGATTGTCGAGGGTATGCAACGATTGGGTTGGCAAAGTCGTCCGCACGAACTGCATCGGCTTCAGGCGGCCGCCGCCGTTGGGCAGATGGGCCTGGTGGAAGCCTACCAGGGTGTCTTCGGAGAGTATGGAATACAGACGGCCCAGGTATTGCTGACTGATGCCGATCTCAATGACCGTGCACGGTACCTAAACGCACGCAGTGCTTTGAATACGCTTTTGAGCCTGGGTGTTGTGCCTGTGGTCAACGAAAACGATAGCGTTGTCACCCAGGAGATCCGTTTTGGCGACAACGATACGTTGGCCGCGCTGGTAGCCAACCTGGTGGAGGCCGAGTACCTCCTGATCCTGACTGATCAGACAGGTCTGTTTGACAGCGATCCGCGTACCAACAGGAACGCCGAATTGATCCACGAGGGGGTCGCGGGTGACCCTCGGCTGGAGTCGTTCGCAGGTCCCGGGGGCTCACTAGGCCGCGGCGGTATGTTGACCAAGCTACAGGCGGCCGGTAAAGCTGCCCGGTCAGGTGCTTCAACTGTCATACTCTCGGGCCTCAAATCTGGGTTGCTGCATGAGGTCTTAAACGGATCGTTTCCGGGCACGTTGCTGCGAGCGGAAACCGGCCGGGTGACTGCGAGAAAGCAATGGCTAGCTGGCCGGCTGAGGACCAGTGGGCAACTCGTGCTGGATGCTGGGGCAGTTACGGTGTTGACTGAGTCGGGAAGGAGCCTACTGCCGGTGGGCGTAGTCCGGGTGGACGGGGAATTCAACCGGGGAGAGCTGATCGACTGTATTGATGCTGCCACTGGCCGAATAGTCGCGAGAGGACTGGTGAATTATGGTTCTACAGAAGCTCGACGCATTATCGGGGAGCCCAGCAGCAAAATAGAATCGATTCTGGGTTACGTCGACGAACCCGAACTGATTCACCGGGACAATATGGTCATCCAGTGATTGCTTGAGGAAGGCTGGTGAATAATCCGGAGTTCAGCCCGCGGCGGCCTTCAAACGCTTGTTCAGACGGCTTTTAAGACGGGCGGCTTTGTTGCTGTGTTCGAGTCCTTTGCGAACGGCGCGGTCAATCTGGCAGACTGCGCTCCGATAGTTCTGCTCGGCCTTTTTGGTGTCCTCAGCATCCAGCGACTTAAGGAAGGTTTTGACACTCGTGCGCATCGAAGAGCGCTGCGACATGTTTCGGGCGCGTCGGAGTACGGCTTGTCGGGCGCGTTTAGCGGCCTGTGAAGTATTGGCCAATCTGGAACCCCGCTCGAGTGGGTCTGAAAAAAGATGCGCAAGTATCTTCAGATAGGGGGTCTTTGTCAATGAGCCCCTTAGGTATAACGGAGTCGGCTCCTGTAGCCGACTCCGGTATTGATTCAGCGTCTCGCCGGCGTTCAACAGATTAGGGTCTATGTCGCAGAAACTCCTGAAATCCACCTCGACTGTGGGTGGAATGACACTGGTTTCTCGGATTACGGGACTTGTGCGTGACATCGCGTTTGCACAGTTTCTGGGCAGCGGTCTGATTGCTGATGCCTTTTTTGTTGCTTTCAGGGTTCCGAACTTTTTCCGTAGAATTTTTGCCGAAGGCGCGTTTTCAGCTGGGTTCGTTCCCGTCTACGCGGAATTCGAAACGAAGTATTCAGAAAATCAGGTGAGAATCTTTCTGGATCTGATGGCGGGTCGGCTCGGTGTCATCCTGCTGGGTGTCACGGCGTTGGGCGTGGCTGGCGCTCCGTTTCTGGTGTCGCTGATTGCGCCGGGTTTCGCCGACAGTACGGAAAAATACCAGGCGACTGTGGACGCGTTGCGCTTCACTTTCCCTTACCTTTTCTTTGTCTCACTGGTGGCCATGGCCGGCGCCATACTCAACACCCGGGATCGCTTTGCTGTGCCTGCGGTCACGCCGGTGATCCTGAATTTTTGTCTGATCGGTGCCGTGTTCGGGTTGCTTCCGGTCATGGCCAACGGGGCCGTCGCTTTGGGCATTGGCGTTCTGGTAGCAGGCTTCTTGCAACTGGGTTTTCAACTCCCGTTCTTGCGAATTGAACGTCGCCTGCCACGTCCCAGGGTCGCTGCTGAAGGTGAACGCGGGAGAATAGGATCGGCCGGAGTGAGTCGGGTGTTCACCCTTATGCTACCGGCTCTGTTCGGTGTATCCGTGGCTCAGATCAATCTGCTGGTTAATACGATTCTGGCTTCATTTCTAGTGACCGGAAGTGTTTCCTGGCTCTACTACTCTGACCGTCTGATGGAGTTTCCACTCGGAGTTTTCGGAATCGCACTTGCGACGGTGATTCTGCCAACTCTGTCGAGACAGGTTGCGGAAAATTCTACCGGGCCCTACTTTCGGACGATTGACTGGGCTTTAGGTCTGGTGATGATTGTGACGATACCGGCTATGGTTGGACTGGCCGCTCTGGCCTATCCCCTAATGGTCGTCCTTTTTCACTACGGCGCCTTCTCCGAACACGATGCGTCGATGGCATCGTACAGCCTAATGGCGTTTTGCCCGGGACTGATCGGATTTGTGGTCGTCAAGGTGCTCGCGCCCGGATTCTACGCCCGCAAAGACACCCGCACGCCGGTCCGTGTCGCTATGGTTGCGATGTTGGTCAATGTGTTGGCAGCCGCGGTGTTCACGCTGGTGTTCAAGTTCGGTCACGTCGGCCTCGCGCTGGCAACATCGCTATCGGGACTAATCAACGCCCTGCTGCTTTACTATTACTTCGTCAGGGAAACCGGATATCGATCAGGGATGGCAGATAATCATCGTAGTAGAGGATCTTCATGGGGCGGGTTTATGGCGAGGATCGTGCTTGCATCCGTGGTTATGGCCGTCGTGCTCCTTCAGGCAACCGATGATCCTCAGGCATGGACTTCAAAGGCAGTCATTGATAGGGTTCTTTGGCTGATGATGTGGATCGGCCTGGGGTCGGGGGTCTATTTTGTATGTCTGTATCTTCTGGGTATCCGATTTGATGATTTCAGCAGACCGGCAGATCGTGGATAGATGATCGAACTGAACGAAGCAGAGCCGAGCGTCTTAGCGCAGATCGGTCTTCTCGGAGAGCCGAAGATGTTTACGCTGTCTGAAGCGAAAGCACTTCTGCCACTGGTGCGGTCAATTACAAAGACAGCTTTCGAGGAACTCAGCCCCATCGGCACACAACTTGACGCGATGCTCGTCTGTGATCCCCGTCGCGGGCAACTCACCGGTGCCTATGAAACCAAAGTACGCCGCTGGATTTCGAAGCTGGAACGGCTGGGCGTAACGTCAAGCGGGTTGTGGCGGGTAGATTTTGACACCGGCGATGGGTATCTCAGCTGGCGTTTTCCTGAGCTCAGGATCGCCTATTTCCGGGGTTACCAGATGGACTTTGACCGGCGTCAGTCTTTGGCTGAGGTGATTGAAAATACCGCTCCCGACTGGGCCTGAGCTGGACTTGGATTCCGTCCCATCCTCACGAGTCGATTAAAACCGAGCCGGATATGAAGTTAATTCGTGGCCGACATGATTTACCCGGAGGCCTCGCCCCGAGTGTTGTATCGATCGGCAATTTTGACGGCGTCCATCTGGGCCACCTCCAGCTGATCAAGACTCTTTGTGGCCAAGCTGATCGATATGATTTACCACCGACCGTAATGACTTTTGATCCACATCCGCACGAATACTTCAGTCCCCAAACAGCACCCCCGCGTCTTTCATCTTTCAGGGAAAAACTCACCTATCTGGAGCAGGCGGGAATCCATAATGTGGTGTGCATCCGTTTTGACCAGAGATTTTCACAGACCTCAGCAACGGATTTTATTCAGGAATACCTGGTCAAAGGATTGGGTGCCCGCTTTGTGGTCGTAGGAGATGATTTTCGGTTTGGTCTGAATCGCAAGGGCGACCTGGCGTTGCTCCGGAGTGAAGGCGAGATAGCCGGATTTGGCGTGGCTTCGGTTGGCACATTCGTGGTCGATGGTCAACGAGTGAGCAGTTCAAGCATCAGAAGGGTAATAGAAGAGAGTGATTTTGGACTCGCAGAGCGCCTTCTGGGAAGGCCATATGGAATCAGTGGCCGGGTCATATACGGAGACCAACGTGGCCGTACCTGGGGTTTCCCGACGGCCAATATCGCGCTGCGACAGAAGAACATTCCAGTCCGAGGTGTCTACGCTGTCACCGTAAAGAGAAACCACAGTGATACAATCCATGGTGTGGTCAACATCGGTTTCCGGCCGACCATCGGTGGAGAGAAGCTTCTGCTCGAGGTCCACCTCCTGGACTTCGACCAGGACATCTACGGTGAGCGGCTGCGGGTTGAATTCAGGAGAAAGATTCGCGGCGAAGCCCGGTTTGAATCATTCGATGTGCTGCGCAGCCAAATCGCGAAAGATGTGGAGGAAACCCGGAAGTGGTTGCAGCAGGAGTATCCGCTGTGACTCGGAGCCTCCTCGGCAACCTCGAAAGATGCCGTGGCATCCGCTATCTTCTCGGCGCGTTGGTTATAGGTGTGCTCGACTACGTCAGCAAGAACTGGGCGCTGATGTACCTGGAACCCGGGATGAGTCGATCCATACTACCAGGGTTCGACCTGGTACTGGTGTTCAATGCCGGGGCTGCGTTCGGCTTCCTTGCCGATGCAGGCGGTTGGCAACGTTGGTTTTTTCTTGTTACAGGCGGTGTGATCTGTCTGTGGTTGGCGATTACATTATTGCGCGACAAGAGCAAAGAAGTGCATTTCAACAGCGGTTTGATGCTTATTCTGGGTGGTGCCTCTGGTAACATGCTCGATAGAGCGCGACAGGGCTTTGTGGTGGACTTTGTCGACCTCCACTTCAAGGGGTGGCATTGGCCGGCGTTCAACTTAGCCGATTTTGCGATCAGTATTGGTGCGCTGCTGTTGGTGGCCGGTACTTTTGGACTATTCTCAATCGGATCCCGTAAAAGCCGGAGAGAACCAAAAAGGTAACAGAAGCCATGCCCATCGCTGCTGGGGACTGTGTTCAGTTTAACTATGAAGTGCGCCTTGCCGGCGGACAGACGGTGGAGACCTCGGGTGAAGATGACGCGGTGATTACACTGGGTGACGGCGTGTTGCCGGCGTTTCTAGAGCGAGCACTGATCGGTCGTGAAAAGGGTGACGAATTTCAACTCGAGATCTCGAGTTCTGACGATGTCTTCGGCACCGCCGAGCCGGGCAATGTTCAGAGCATTCCGTCGAGCCAGTTTACGGGTCAGTTGCCTGTCGAGCCGGGATCTCTGTTTGAGTTTCAACTGCTGGACGGCGAGCCTGTCGCCGGCCGGATTGTCAGCGTCAATAATGAGGCGGTGCTGGTCGATTTTAACCATCCTCTGATCGGTAAAGACGTCTGTTACAAGATCAGGATTACGGGTTGGCAGACGGGAGCATAGGGGCGTGAGCGAACTGAGAGAAAACCGAGAATTCCCCGTATCCCTGGATGTGCGCCTCGCCAGTCCAAGGGGATTCTGTGCGGGCGTAGATCGTGCGATAGAAATTGTTGAACGGGTAGTGGAAAACTATGGTACGCCGGTCTATGTACGGCACGAGGTGGTACACAACCGCTATGTTGTTGGCCAGTTGCGAGATAAAGGCGTTGTCTTCGTTGAAGAACTGAGCGAGGTACCGAGCGGGTCGATTGTGATTTTCAGTGCCCATGGTGTTTCGGAGGAGGTCCAGCGAGAAGCCGAACAGTCGAACCTCATCGTCTTTGATGCGACCTGTCCGTTGGTGACCAAAGTTCATAGTGAAGTAGTGCGTTACGGGCGGGACGGAAGGACTGTGATCCTGGTGGGCCATTCTGGCCATCCCGAGGTAGAGGGCACACTTGGGCAGGCGACAGGAAAGATTCACCTGGTCGAATCGGTTGCTGACGCAGAGGTCCTGACCGTTGATGCATCGGAAAAGCTGGCTTACGTGACCCAGACAACGCTGTCGGTTGACGATACAACCGCCATCGTTGACGTACTTAAGCGTCGGTTTCCGGGTATCGAAGGTCCGCGTCGGGATGACATCTGCTATGCAACCCAGAACCGGCAGAACGCTGTCAAAAAGCTAGCCCGGGAGTGCGACGTGGTAATTGTCGTGGGGTCGGTCAACAGTTCCAATTCCAACAGGCTGCGTGAGATTGCTGAGAGGTGTGGCGCAAAGGCGTATCTGATCGACAGCGCAAAAGATATTCGGCCTGACTGGTTTGACAGCAACACCCGTGTGGGGGTTACCGCCGGGGCATCGGCGCCGGAGATACTGGTTAGTGAAGTCGTGGAAATGATGAAGTATATGGGCGCGCACATCCACAGCGAGGAGAATAAAATTGTCGAAGGGGTGTCTTTTTCCCTACCGCCTGGCCTGCGCCGGGATGAACCGCTCTTAAGCGGTTAGACGGGAGAATTTCAGTCCGAATATAATCTGCACGGCGGTGCTTCAGGCATCCGTATCTGGAAAGAAAACGTCCAGCAACGCCGGTGTAGCTCAGATGGCAGAGCAGGGCATTCGTAATGCTCAGGTCGGAGGTTCAAATCCTCTCGCCGGCACCACTTCCTGTACAAAAAACCGGTCTGAAGGTCGAGCAAACTCTATATTGACAATGAGCATCAACCAAACAAGCCCTCGGGTTCTGGTTACCGGCGGGGCGGGATTTGTAGGGTCGCACCTTTGTGAACGCCTTCTGCAGACGGGTGCCGATGTGCTCTGCGTAGATAATTTTTTCACTGGTTCAAAAGCGAATATTGCGCACCTGGTGGATGAACCGGGATTTGAACTGATGCGTCATGATGTCACCATTCCGTTGTATGTCGAGATCGACGAGATCTACAACTTGGCCTGTCCAGCGTCACCGGTGCATTATCAGTTTGATCCCGTACAGACCACCAAAACCAGTGTCCATGGAGCAATCAACATGCTTGGTCTGGCTCGACGCACGGGTGCCAGAATTCTGCAGGCATCCACCAGTGAAGTGTACGGAGATCCCGAAATTCATCCTCAGTCCGAATCGTACTGGGGTCGGGTCAACCCGATTGGGCCACGGGCCTGTTATGACGAGGGCAAGCGGTGTGCCGAAACGCTTTTTTTTGATTATCACCGTCAACACCAGCTTGAGATCAAGGTTGCCCGAATATTCAATACCTACGGCCCGAGAATGCGCCCGGATGATGGCCGGGTGGTGTCCAACTTTATTGTGCAAGCACTGCTCGGAGAGCCTTTGCCGGTTTACGGTGACGGCAGTCAGACCCGCTCGTTCTGCTATGTGGACGATCTTGTCAATGCTCTGGTCGCGTTGATGAAATCGGAGTCGGGATTTACCGGACCGGTTAACCTGGGGAATCCGTCAGAGTTCACTATCGGGGACCTGGCGCAGCAGGTAATCTCTCTGACCGGGTCGGACTCGACCATCTCTTACGAAACGCTTCCTGTGGATGACCCAAAGCAGCGCCGGCCGGATATCCGTCTGGCAGCAAAGGTTCTGGACTGGCAGCCGGAAATACCGCTGGACAAAGGCCTACCTAATACCATCGATTATTTCCGGAAAGTTCTCGGTATTTGACGATGCTGTCTGGATGCACTTCTGCGGTGCATCCGGACCGACTGTCGGATCTGTTTTTATCAGTACAATATGACCGATGCAGGCTCACCTGCTGAGCCACTGCCTGCGCCACACTCTCCCACTGTTTGAAATAGAAGGAGAGCAGCGTGGACGAATTAAGGGTATTTCTGTGTTGGGTGGCGACCACATTGTTTGCCGCATTGATGGTCGGCTCCCAGTTGGAGGCTTTGATCTTGATGAGTGGCGAAGTGGCTGGGTTGCTTGCAGGGCTTTTTCTCAGCCTTTGTCTGGGAAGTGTGCTGCTGCTGGCCGTCCCGGTCGTCTGTCGGTTCATCTTGACGGTGGTGCGCGATGCGGGCGTTTTTGCTTCTATAATGCACTGCAAGGCTGGCCCATCCGGCAGCGCTCGGTTAGGGCATTCGCCCCGCTTCTGTCGGAGTAGAATTCTTTTCCTGACAGAGCGTTCATCGATCCACGGATAGACCCGTCGGTCACCGTAGTGAGGTGTGCATTGACAACGATTCGGTAAGCTGGGACGAGTTTGATGGAAAAAAATTTCTCTGTCGCATTGATTCCGGGTGACGGGATCGGACGGGAGGTCCTGCCTGAGGGTGTTCG
>CAJXBY010000064.1 GCA_913051905.1 uncultured Gammaproteobacteria bacterium
TGCTTTACGCCCACGCCGACGCGGATGCTGCCACCCGCTGCTTCGATACTCTTCTGCATAGCCCGGGTGATAGCCCCCATACCCCCCACGGGCAACCCTGTGGAGCCTCTCAAGTATTGTTTGCGTGGATCATGGACTTCCCCGACACTCGAAGACGCCAATGACAAAGGACGCATCAACAGCATGTAGGCCGTACCGGGGGTATAGGGTCCGACTAAATTAGAAGTCGCGCTGATGGCACCAATGACCGATTTGAGTTCTTCGGATTCGAACCATTCGTCCAGT
This sequence comes from uncultured Gammaproteobacteria bacterium, assembly GCA_913051905.1. The sequence goes on from CAJXBY010000064.1 coordinate 286, forward strand.
AGGTCTTTCAGGCTGCCGAGGACAACTTTTGAAAAGGTATGCTCGTCTTCGGGCGTTCTCAGTTTCTGTGCAAGCGCCTTAATCGTGGGCGGAGGATCAAAAAGAGACACGCCCAGTCTTAGTGCAAAATCGTTCAGGTATGAAAAAAATTCGCGATAGGAATTGACGTCATTTTCAGAAAATTTTCTGATCTCCTCGGCCGTTTTCTGCGGATCTCTCCACGCCACCAGGGCGCGGCCACCCGGAAACGGCACAACCAGAGAGGGGTCCGGTGATCTAAACTCCAGACCGTACTGTTTCAGATCAAGATCACGCACCACTTTCGGCTCAAGCGAACCGGGAGAATTAGGCATTGAAGCCTTGAAGCCCGGCATGAATTCGTATTCCGTACAAACTCCTCCGACACGATCACGGCGCTCCAAAACGAGCGTGTTAAGACCCGATCGGGCTAGGTAGGCCGCACAGGTCAGGCCGTTGTGGCCCGCCCCGATCACCACGACATCCGCTTTACTGCTCATAACCTATCTTGCAGTCGGCATCTTCAGGGCAGAGCGGTGATCTGCCGCGTATTGCATCGGCGATCTTTTCAGCCAACATGACGGTTGGCGCGTTGGTGTTACCGGACGTGATCTGCGGCATGATGGATGCATCGACCACCCGGAGCCGATCAATTCCATGCACCCTTCCCTGCTCGTCAACAACAGACTCAGGATCTGATCCCATTTTGCAGGTGCCACAAGGGTGCTTGGTGGAGCGCAAAGTGTCCTGGATAAATTGATTGAGATCATCCTGCCCTTTAACCAAGCCGCCGGGTGAGATTTCTTTTCCGGTATAGGGCCTGAAAGAATCTGTACGAAATATCTCTCGGGTATTTTCGATGCCGGCACGAAGCGCTGCGTAATCCTCTTGATGTTGAAGGTAATTGAAAACGATGGATGGTTGGACGGCTGGATCACTGCTTTTCAACTGGATACGACCCCGACTGTTTGAACGCAGATAACTCAATGCGACCTGAAACCCGTGCTTCTGCCTGGGCGGCATTCCATCTTCATCGACGAGAAGAGGAATAAACATCATCTGCAGATCCGGGCGACTGAGATTCTGACTGGACTTAATGTAACCCGCTGTCTCGAAATGATTTGTAGCACCCAACCCTTTTCTTGTTGCCAGCCAACGAATTGCGATGAGGGCTTTTCTATAGAACTTAAGCGAGCTTGTCGTGGTGATAGGTTGCAGTGACTCATATTTAATATTGACGTTTACGTGGTCCTGAAGATTGCGACCTACACCAGGGAGATCCAGAACCGGCAGGATTCCAAACCGATTGAAGTCTTGCACCGGTCCGATACCGGAAAGCATCAACAGTTTTGGAGAATTGATTGACCCTGCGCTCAGTATGGTTTCCCTGGACGATCGAATCAGCTGATTTTTTCCACCGGATTTAAGTTCCACACCCTGGGCACAATTACCCTTCATTGAGAGCTTGGTCACGGTTATGTCAGAGACTACGGTTAAATTCTTTCGCCCGCGGACCGGATCCAGATAAGCGCTGGATCCGCTCTCCCTTGTGCCGCGACGAATTGCCTGGTCCACTAATCCGAACCCTTCCTGCCGCTCACCATTGGGATCGTGATTCCACGGGTGACCGGCTTCTATAGCCGCCTGAGAAAACACCTCGCATAAAGCGTTAGAAAATTGCGGCACGGTTACCGCCAGAGGTCCATTTCCACCCCTGAATTGACTGGCGCCACCGGAAAACGATTCAAGCTTTCGAAAGTAGGGCAAGCAGTGCTTGAAAGACCAGCTGTCAAATCCTGTGACCTTCGCCCATTCGTCATAATCAAGTCGATGCCCTCTCACAAAACACATCGCGTTAATTGAAGATGAACCCCCCAAGACTTTCCCCCGAGGGCAATAGAGCTGTCGATTATTCAGGTAGGGTTCGGGATCCCCCATGTAATTCCAATCATATTTCGAGCTGTTGATTGCATGCGCAAACGCTGTTGGCATCTTGAGCAGCATGCTGTTGTCTTGCGGACCTGCTTCCAGAAGCAGTACAGACACATCAGGATCTTCAGACAAACGATTTGCCAGTACACAGCCTGCAGAACCCGCCCCGACAACAATATAGTCATAGCTGGATTCTGCAATCGACATAGTAATGGACTCATCTTTGCCAGGAAAACCCGGTCACGTTTGGCACAAACAGCATTTCGACTAAGTAAAAACCGTGGTTTCGAGCCCCTGCAGTTTTCGTCTATTGCGTCAGCGATAGGCTGTGCAAGCGCTAAGTATCGTCACGAAGTCTAAGCACCTTCTCAAGTGCAGGGCGTGCCCTCAACCTGTCGATATAGGCGGTGACGTTATGCAATTCCGATAGATCGGTGCCGATCTGCTGGGAAATCAGGCAGGCGTGCCCGGTCACGGTGTCTGCCGCGGTAAATTCACCCACCAGGTAGTCGTTGCCTTCGAGTTGAATGTCGACGGGTCTCAACAAATTACCCAAGAGCTTGAGTGCCCGCTTAGCGTGTACCTCAGAGCGCCGGTCCGGCGGCAGCAGGATCGCCTCAACCACGTAGTTGCCAATCGGCCCCATCAGCATGCCCTCGGCATAGTGCAGCCACTGCAGGTAGACCGGAAAATCCGGAGAGTCAGCCGGCGGTGCGAAACGTCCCTCTCCATAGCGGGCGAGAAGGTACTGGGCGATGGCCGTACTCTCGGTAATCCGCACGTCGCCGTCATCCAGTACCGGGACCCGCCCATTCGGGTTAACGGCGAGGTATTCCGGCGAGCGCATCGCCTTGTCTCCTAGCCGGTAGCGTTCAATATCGTAGTCAAGGCCAAGTTCGTTCAGCAGCCACGCCGTTCGTTCGGCCCGTGTGCTCGGGGCAAAATAAAGTTTCATCATTGTGTTTACCTAGAGTTGGAGTCAGTCATACACCTCATACAGAATCTGAGAGCGCCTGATCTATCAGATCGTTGAACCGACGTAAAGCCCATTCGTTGCGCCCGTACTGAATATGCGACATGGCACCGCTATTCATTGAACGCTGAATCGATTCTCCCAACAGAAAATCTTCATCCAGCACTTCTACCGTAATGTCGTGATTGTGCTGCCAGTGGTCATTCTTGCTTTCTTTCAATTCAGCAGGCACCAGCGTAGTGATCCTGATTTCGGTCTCATCCGGGGATACAGGCCGGAAGTCAATCCAGTCCACATGATGGTGTTGGACCAATAAGGCCGTTGTGGGGAACAACGAGTACAACACATGGCTGCAATCGCGAATGCGTTGCTGATCTTCGGGAAGCGATGCGACTTCGGTCAATGCCTTGGTGGGCAGCACCAGGCGCAGATGCCTGCCCAATGCTTCGATCACCGCGGTATTGTTCAGAAACAAAGGGCCAATAGTCTCTTTGTGGGCAAAGGAGAAATGATAAGTCTCCACCCCGCCTTCTGAGAGTAACTTCCAGTTTGCACGCCACCTTTTGACATTTTTCTCAAAGACGGTCAATTGGTCCATCCCAAGCCAGTCCAGATCGGACACGACCCCCGCCAGGTCGGTTTCCAAGTGCTGTTCGGCGTCGCCATCCGCGGCAGGACACGCCCATACAAACCCGTATTTCTCGATGCCCGGCAGTTGCAGCAGGCCATTATTGCCCTTATCGATGTTTGGAAAACAGTGGTGCTCATCCGACACCGACTGCAACTGCCCATTGGTGTTGTACGACCAGGCATGGTACGGGCAGGTGATGCGTTTATTGAAAGTCACCTCACCACCGGCAAGTGGCGTGCCACGGTGACGGCACATATTGTGGAACACACGGGCGTGACCCTCAGCATCACGACTGACGAGCAGACTGCCGAGCGACGTTTCCGTGGCAACGAAACTGTCCGGTGTGGGCAGCTCGGAACAATGGACCAGGGGCACCGGCTTTACGCTGTGCAGCAGCCGAACTTCTTCATCAAACTGCCGCTGACTGCGGTAGCGGTCGGTATCCGACAGGGCCTCGGCGTCACCCAGAGTCGTTGTCCTGTCCTCACTCAATAACTGGCAACGGCGGATCAGCTCGAGTTCAGTACTGCGGTCCATGACTGTTCTCCTTGATCCCAAGTTACGTCGGGAGGAATCATAGGTAGAGGGAAGAGAGTGCGCCTAAATGCGGAGACCCGGGGTTTTGGGTTGTCTTTCTGATTTAAACCGATGTACTTTCATTACCCTTGCGATTCGCCATGTACTCTTCCCAGTTCCGCCCGTCAAAAAGGCCCAACTCGTAGTCCGCCTCATCCAGATCAAAATCATCAAGGCAACGGACATTGACAATATAGTTGTCCGGAGACGATCGGGGATGTCCAAACGTATGTATGCCGCAATGCCTGCAGAAAAAATGCGATGATACCTTGGTGTTGAACTGATAAAGACTCAGAGCACTCTCGCCCTGTAAAAGGCGGAAATCCGAAGGCGCCGCATAGGTGAAAAGCGCCCCCTTCTTGATGCAGATCGAGCAGTTGCAGTGCTCCAGCCGTGAAAGATCCGCCTTAATCTCGAATCGAACGGTTCTGCAGTGACAACTCCCGTGATAAGTATTCATAGGTCCTTCAGGAAGCGAGCCTCCTTATTGCAGTTCATCCCAGCAACCGGAGCTCGCCAAAAGTTGTTTCATATCGGGTATCTTATCCTCTACCACTTATCTTTGTCCGTGAAGAAAGGCCCGGTGAGCTCTTTATGAATGAATTCCACAGTACATTCCAGCGCAAGTCAGGATCGTAGAATTGGGTGAAATGTTGTCAAGAGTGAAAACAACGCCTGACTGGTTTAGTCTGTGTAGACTCACACCAGACTGAGGACTGACGGGGGAACAATGCTGAGAATATGGGGTAGACCGACTTCCATCTGCACGCAACGGGTGCTGTGGGCCTGTGCAGAGCTCAATCTCGAATATGACCTGACCCTGGCCAGTGCCACCATGGGCGAACAGGGTCATATCTCGAGCGGACATACACCCTATGGTATCGTCGATACGACCAACTATAAGGAAATGAACCCCAACAGCACGGTGCCCGTTATCAAGGACGGCGATTACACGCTGTGGGAATCCAATTCGATTGTGGCCTACCTCGCACTTCGCTACGGACCCGCCGAACTCTACCGGGACGACATACAGGTCTTTGCCCAAGCCAGCCAATGGATGGCCTGGACCAACGAACATCTCGATTCTGGCCTGCACACACTGGTGATGGAAAAGGTCCGGCTGGCCGAGGAGCTGCGGTCGCCCGAGGCGATAAAACCCGCACAGGAGAAGATCATCCGGGAGCTTGAAGTGCTCGAACAACACCTTCAAAACCGGCCTTTTGTCTGTGGCAGCCAGTTCACCATGGGAGACATCAGCCTTGGTGCTGCCGTATACCGCGGCCATTTACTGGGTGCCCGCTCTCCGTCGATGTCCCACGTCGAGGCATGGCAGGCCAGGTTGAGAGAAAGACCAGCATTTCTGGAGCATATTGCACCCCAGAAAAATCACCTGGCCTGAAACCGGTGAGCATTTAAGAGCCAAACTCGACCAAACTGTATGAGTACGTTTACTTCCGGGCACCGATTCTAAAAATCCGGAATACAATTCAACTGGGGGTTTCCAGAAGCCCTTGCAACACCCCCCAACCGGAGAGACCGCATGAGCCAACCCAACGAACTGTCGGCCAAAGACTACCAGGACATTCAGAACTTGTATGCACTGTACAACCTCAGCAGTGATGCCGCGGACTCCGAGACCTATGCCTCGTGTTTCACCGACAACGGGGTGCTCGAGGCGCCCGATATAGGTATCAGTGTTTCCGGCCGGGATGCCCTGATTGCTCACAAGGAACGGGATAAAGCCAATCGTGGCAACAAATACCGACGGCACTGGAATGGCAGCCTGCATCTGGTGATGAAACCCGACGGCTCAGTCCTGGGGCGCTGTTACCTGATTGCCTACAACGGTTTGCCGGGCCAGCTTCCGGAACTGGCAGACTGCGGCGTATATGAAGACACCGTGATTAGGGATAACGGTCAGTGGAAATTTTCCCGGCGTTCTCTAACCATGGATGCGTCGAGCTGGGGAAAGAACTGAGGTCATGGAAACCATGAACAAAACGGAACTCACGGCCCTGTCGGCTGCCGCTATCGCTCGGAAAATCTGCGGCGGATCGATCAGCTGTGTTGAAGTGACCGATGCTTTTCTTGATCGCATCAGTGACCTGAACCCAGTGTTAAACGCGGTCTGCACCCTGAATGAAGGTGCACGGGATCAGGCCGCTCAGGCCGATCAGCGACTGGCCCGGGGCGAACCCACCCGACCGCTCGAAGGCGTGCCGTTCCTGGTCAAGGATATCCTGCAGACCAAAGGCATCCGCACGACGTTCGGCTCCCTGATTCGGCAGAACTTTATTCCACAGGAGGATGCCCTGTCCGTCGAACGTCTCAAGGAAGCGGGTGGAATTCTTCTTGGCAAAACAAACACGCCCGAATTTGCGCATGATGTCAACACCAACAACAGGGTCTTCGGAACAACGCGCAATCCGTTTGATGTGAATGTCACCGCCGGGGGCTCCAGCGGCGGATCAGGATCTGCCGTGGCATCCGGTATGGCCCCGATTGCGCTCGGCACCGATCTTGGTGGGTCGATACGGATTCCGTGTTCGTATAACAACCTCGTCGGCATCAGACCGAGTCCAGGCCGGGTGCCGTTCTACCCCACAGACTTCGGCTGGGACACGCTGGTTGAACACGTGCAGGGACCTATGACGCGGACGGTTACCGATCTTGGCCTTGCCCTTGCCGTGCTGGCCGGGCCGGACCCGAGAGATCCAAGTTCACTACCGGCAGCGATGTGTGATTATTGTGAAGCAGCCTCAGGAGAGTGGTCCCTTGAAGGCCAGCGAATCGCGTATGTGGGCAATCTGAACGGCCTCTTCCCGCTTGACCGGGAAGTCGAGCAACTGACAAGAGCAGCCGCGCAGCAATTCGAACAACTGGGTTGTGTTGTCGAAGAGGCCACCTTTGACGTGACCGGCATTCGGGAGATTGTCACCGGTACCCGCGGGTTCGGAATGGTTGGACGTTATGCCGACCTCTTTGACGAACACAAAGAAGACATGACGCTGCAACTGGTCAACCAGGTGACCAACGCCCTGTCTCTTGACCTGCGCACGATTCTTAAGGCCGAAAAACTGCGAACCGAATACTGGCATCGAATCCGGCGGTTTATGGAGGACTATGATTACCTGATCGCGCCCGCCGTGGGTGCGCCACCGTTTCGGCTGGATGAGCCTTTACCCGACAAGGTCAACGGTGAAACAGTCGAACGCTATTACGATGTTTACCTTTCGGCCTATGCGTTCAGTGTGACCGGTCTACCCATTACGGCGGTTCCCTGCGGCCTGACTGCCGATGGCCTCCCGGTTGGCATGCAGATTGTCGGTCACCGTCACCGCGATGACAGCGTCATCAGTGCCGCGGCGGCCTATGAACGGGTCTGCAGCTCACGATTCATCTCGCCCGATATCCGCCTGGACGATGTCAATCCGATCAGCCCGGAACTCGATACGCCGGGCCTGTCGGTGACCACATCCAAGGACGGTGACAAGTAAAAGGGCATCCAAGAAACCCTTCCTTCGCCAAGCCGGTTAGTCTTTTCTAACGACGGCGGCGGGTCATCTACCCGGCCGCCGGGCCGTCTCGATAAAATCGCTGGCGAGTTCATCGAGAGTAAATCCGTCCTGCCAACCCCAGTCCTTTGTGGCCCCGTCCTGGTTCAGGATGGGCCAGCTCTCAACAATTTTCTGAATCTTGTCATCCAGCGCATAACTGAGCGCTGCATCGGGAATCACCTGACGAACTGCCGTGACCATCTCTTCAACCGTTACTGCAATACCCGCCACGTTGTAAAAGCGCCTAGTCAGCTGGTCGTTGGGTATTTCGCTGATCGACATCAGCGCCCGAACAGCATCGGGTACATACATGATGGCGGCACGGGTCTCGGCCTGCACAGGAATCGAATAGGGCCGGCCGAACGCGCTCTCCTTGAAGATCAGGGTACCGAAGGCCCCGGCGCCTACCCCTTGCCGGGTCGGCCCGGTGACGGTAGGAAGACGGATGCCGCGAACGTTGGTGCCGTAGAGCCGGTGGTGCTGCTCGGCCCAGCGTTCGCTCGCCACTTTAGTCGCCCCATAGACGCTTGACGGGAACTGCGGCGCATCATCAGCCACGGGTGACTCGACACCTTCACCGTAGACCGCGACCGTGCTCGCATAGACCAGGGTCTCAACATCAAACAGTCTCACCGCTTCGAGCAGGTTGAATGTTCCCCCCAGATTGACCCGAAAAGCACGCTGTGGCGCCACCTCGGCAGCGAGTGAAATCATCGCCCCCAGATGAAAAATGGTTTGCGGCCGATACTGCTTCACAACCGAGCTGACATCTGAAAGCTCGGCCAGGTCTCCCTGAACAAACATGACCTTTTTGTCCAGAGAGTCGAGCTGCTCCGCCCGGTCCTGGGCATCAAAAACAACGACCTCTTCACCCCGCTCGACCAGTTCGCGCACCAGCGCCTGCCCGATAAAGCCATTGCCTCCGGTGACAAGAGACGTCATTCGCCAGCTCCCGTAAACCGGTCACAAAGAACAGCGTCCGTCGTGGTTGTCCGATCCAGTCCCTGTCCACGACTGAGAAGACCCATTTCAAATTCGGTGACGGCACGCACGTTTCAGATCTCGCGCAGGACAGCTCCCAGCTGCCGGATAGCTGTTTCAGGGGCATCCCCCAACACCGTGACGGTGAGCTGCGTTACCCCGGAGTCCCCCAGCGAGACGATCTGATCTACGCACTGTTCGGCCGTACCGGCGATGCCGTAGGCTTCAATGAACGCATCATCCAACACATCTTCCCCTTGCTCACCCTTTGCCAGCTGCGCCAGCGCCTGCTCGAAGCGCCCGGCTTCGATGCCGTTGCCCTCCCGAATGGCGGCCAACGCAGCCGGCGCCGGCTGATAAGCCTGCCAGAACGCACTGAGCGTCTTGCCGATCGCGTTGCGGGCGGTCTTTCTGGCCTGGTCACCGTCCTCATCCACGGCACACGGCACATACTTGGTCACCTCGAAGTTCCGGTCAGGGGCCGTGTCACCGGCACCCTCCCTGAGACGGTCTTTTGCCCGGTGGGTAAACACCGGCGGACACATATTACCGATCAGCAAACCATCGGCGATCTCTCCACAGAGCACAAGCATGCGCTCACCCATGGCCGCAACATGCACCGGCACGTGATTTCGTACCCGTTCAAATTCCAGCCGCACGCCATTCGCGGAATACATCTTTCCACTGTAGTGCACGGTTTCACCAGAAAGCAGGCCGCGGGCAATGGACACCGCATCGCGAACTGCGTGCAATGGCCGCCGGAACGGCGTAATTCGTTCGACCCACGCAGGAACCCCCGAACCAATACCTAAAATCGCACGCCCCCCGGAATACTCATCCAGCGCACCGATCTCCATCGCCATCAAGGTCGGATGACGGTTGTAAGGATTGAATACTCCGATCCCAAGCTCAATGCGGTTCGTCACCCCGGCACATGCCACAACCGCCGGTAACACACCGCGTTGGTACGGATTCTCTGCAAACCACAATGTGCTGAAACCTGACTCTTCAGCAACACTCGCGAGCTGCATGCAGTCGACTGCAGACATGGCGCTGGATAACCGCAGAGCGAGTTTCGGTGCACTCGACATCAGAAAGGTTGAATGGGCTGTACAGGTATCATGAGCAGTGACTCAGCCGGCCCGGAGAGTGAACTCGCGCAGACCACTCAGACGGGTCAGCATGCAGGCCTTCTGGAACGACTCAAGATCATCCGCGATCACGCCGAAGACCGATTCACGCACCCGGCCGCTGGCCATGGCCGGGCTGGCATCACCATAAAACATAGTGAATTCAGCATGACCGACCGTATAGCAAAGATCCCCCGGTGTCGGAAAGAAGGTGCTGTTCTCGTGTGAGGTCACCTCGGGAAAGTCCATCGCTTCAAGGGCCCGGACACCGCTGCCGGACCATGACGAATGAATGAGCCGTCCCTCAAAGGGCAGCTGATCGAGCAGCGCTTGGCTGATCTGCGGCGCGGCCCGGTCCAGCAATCGGATACAGAAGGGATCAAATCCCCGAATCTCCAGTGTTATTGTCTTCGTCGATACGTCGGCGCCGCGGTTGATGGGTTGCGGCCACACCTTCGCATATTCAGCCAACAGATCGCGCTCGTTTTCATTCATGAGATTCCAGCCTCCTCCGTCAAGCCGAACCGGTTCCGTTATCCTCCGATTGGTCGTGGTTCACCCTGAGTCTTCTGCAGGACCAAGTCGCCGTGATAAGACTTCTTCTCCGGTGAGCCAGGATCGATCGTTCGAACAATCGCTGGTTTTCAGTCTAGGTGATTTGTTGCCGTATTTGAAGATGCACCCGGCCAGCTATCCGATCCTGGGGCTTAGTCAGAAACGTTGTCATATTCCCCCCTAGTCTGATAGCACTGGAATCCGATGCCCGGTATCTATAGGATTTCCCCGCACAGGTGCATTCCGGCGGATATTCATTCAGGCAGCGCCGGCAACCGTTTTTCAAGGAGACAGACATGGCTGACAGCGGTCGTCCAACGTTTGCGATTATGGGCAGCGGCGGTATGGGGGGATACATTGGTGCCAAACTCAACCAGGCGGGTTACCCGGTGTTCTTTATTGCCCGGGGCGCACACCTAGAGGCGATTAAGGCCAACGGGTTGAAGATCGAGGGGCCGGAAGAGGCTTTTGTGATCGACTCGGCGCAGGTGACGAACGATCCCGCAGACATCGGGCCCGTCGACTTTATTCTTTTCTGCGTCAAGCTCTGGGATACAGAAACTGCAGGCAAGATGTGCCGGGTTTTAGTGGCGCCGAATACGGCGGTGTTGTCCATGCAGAACGGCGTCGACCCAGAGCCTGTGCTCAGCAGTATCCTCGGGCCTGAACACGTCATGGGCGCGACATCAGAAATCGGCGCCAACATCATCGAGCCTGGGTTCATCCGCCGATTTACGCCTTTTGCAACGATCCGGTTCGGCGAGACTGATCGGACGCGCTCTGAACGTTCTATTAGGTTCTCTGAAGCGATTACCGCTGCCGGCCTCGGTGCCGAACACGTCGACAACATCAACCTGATCATATGGGACAAGTTCATGTGGCTGGTTGGCGCCAGTGCCACGAGCTGCGTCACCCGTCAGCCGTTCGGTCCTGTCCGGGAAGACCCGGATACACGGGCCCTGTTCAGACAGCTCATGGAAGAGGTCATGGCGGTGGCAAACGCCAAAGGGATTCCGCTGACCGACGCGAACATCGAGGCGCGACTGGACTACGTCGACAGCCTGCCCGGCCAGGCCAAAGTCTCAATGGCTCTGGACCTCGAACGCGGCAACCGACTGGAGCTGCCGTGGCTCTCCGGGGCTGTGGTGCGTATGGGCCGGGAACTGAACGTCCCCACGCCCGCCAACAACATCATTTGTGCTGCCCTTAAACACAATATAATGGGCAGTGGCTGAAGCACATATCACTCGCGCCCTGAAAGACGCTGTACTAATCCACCCGATAACGTTCGACCGCTTCGTCGTTCCACGCGATGCCATTGCCAACGGTCGTCGGCACCTGCACTTCCCCGTTTGAAGGGACCACAGGATCACGGATCACGGGGCTCGCCCAGTCGACATATTCAAGCCAGTGTGCGTTGTCGGTCGCGGCCATGATGTGAATGCTGATCTCCGGGAAAAGGTGAGTGGACACCGGCGTATCGGCAGCACCCGGCAGTTCGGCGGTTCTGAGCCAACCTGAGACACCGGCGATGCGCTGCACATCAAACATGTAATAGTCAGCAGCACCAGCTTGCATGGCCTTCTGAAACTCCAGCGGGTTGAGCAGGTTCTCACCGGTCTGGATGGGTGTATCAACGGCCACCGCGATCGCGGCCGAACCGTGGTAATCATCGTAACGGACGGGCTCCTCCATCCAGTACAGCCCTTCCCCGTCCAGTCCCTGGCAGCGGCGAAGCGCCTCATCCTGGTCGAGCCCCTGATTAAAGTCACTCATCAGATCAACTGAATCGCCGCATCTGCGCTTGACAGCGCGGACTGCAGCAAGGTCTTCGTCAAAAGACTCATACCCCAACCGCAGCTTGACCGCGTTGAACCCGCCTTCGGCGAGCAGTTCCTGCGCCTGCTCCGCAAGCTTCTCCGGATCACCTTTGTCCAGCCAGAGCCCACAGCTGTTGTAGGTCTGCATGGCATCACGCTTTTGGCCCAGCACTTGAGCCAGGGGAAGTTCCCGGGTTTTGGCCTGAATATCCCAGAGGGCCATATCCAGTCCTGCCAGCACCTGGCCGAGTATGCCGTGAATATCCAGCAGTCTAAGGCGCTTTCGAAGCATTGGATCGGCCTGCTCGGGATCGGCAGTCATACCCTGCACCAGTTCCTCCACCGCAGCCACACAGTCCACGGTCGGCTTCAGCATGGATGGCAGAAACACAAACAGGTACGCGTGCCCGGTGATGCCGGCATCGGTCTCCACGTCAAGCAGTACGAGAGGCAGTTCATTAACAGAACCACTGGCGGTGACCGGCGGTCTCCTGAAGGGCACCAGTACCGGCGTCGTCTTAATGGCAGAAATGACAGCTGTCATAGTGTTTTCCTCGCTTTC
>CAJXBY010000065.1 GCA_913051905.1 uncultured Gammaproteobacteria bacterium
CCGATGGTAGGTCATGTGACCTCCAGCTATCAGAGTGCCAGCCTTGACCATTCGATCGCACTGGCGCTGGTAAAAGGGGGTCGCAGCCGCAAAGGAGGTATCGTTTACGCTCAGCTTATGGACGGCCGGGTAATCCCGGCAACGATCGCCGAGCCTGTCTTTTACGATCCGGAAAATAGCATACAGAAAAGCTGATGGATATCGATCACTTCTCAGACGGCAAAGAAACACTGCTTATGGTTGTAGCGGACTGGATTGAAAACGCAGCGTCGAGGTAGCAGATGGCGGAAACTCGAACGGCGGAAATGCAGGAACCGAGGCGGGAATCAGCTCTGGGTCGGGTCGAGACCCTGACAGGGGTCAGCGGAGTGTCCGGCGATCATGGCTGCTGGTTCGAGGCACCTCAGTCCCTGCAGTTGGTTAATCTGCGTGGTGACCCAGACGATCGAATTTACTGCGACCGGGTGCGCGATCAGCTGCATGTGTCTTTGCCGGTCAGCCCGAATACAGTGTCCCGAGAGGGCGGGACAACACTCTGCTGGCTGGGGCCAGACTGGTGGCTGGTCATTAAGCCGATGTCCGGGGGGAGCGTAGAAGATGGTCTGCAGCGGGCGCTTACTGGACTGCACGCCTCAGTGTGCGATCTTACGGGGGGTCACGAAGTACTCCGGATCGGCGGTCGTACTGCAAGAGATGTTCTAGCATCGGCCTGTACGCTGGACCTGCACCCCACAAGGTTCCCTGATGGATGCTGTGTCCAGACCCAACTGGCTCACACGGGTGTAGTGATCATCCCGGCAATTCAAGACCCGGAAGGAATGGTGTTTGATATTGTCGTGCGCCGTAGTTTCGCCGAGTACCTGGTGAGTTGGCTGACCGATGCTGCGGGTGAAGACGGCTACACCTTCAGGCGTTCTGTCTAGTCGGGTGTCGTGACTCTGGTAAGCGCTTTTGAGGATCGGCGGGTACTGGTGACCGCGGCCGCTTCAGGAATCGGGTTAACAATCGCCAGACAGTTCAGTTCAGCCGGTGCCCGCGTGATGATCTGTGACATCGACCCCACCGGCATCGGAGCGCTCGATGATCTTGAAACCAGTATCTGTGACGTGTCCAGTCAGTCCGATGTCGATCGTTTGTTCGATCAAGTACGGGCGCTTCTCGGTGGGCTGGATATTCTGGTCAATAATGCGGGTATTGGTGGGCCTATGGGGCCGCTGGAAAGCCTCGATGTGCCGGAGTGGCAGCACACCATCGAGACTAATCTGTATGGCGCTTATTACTGCTGCCGCAGGGCGATTCCTCTGTTGAAAGAGGCAGGTGGGGGATCCATCGTCAATCTTGCGTCAACCGCGGGGTTCTACGGTGTGCCCAACCGCACACCCTACGTGGCGTCTAAATGGGGATTGATCGGGCTAACAAAATCACTGGCGGCAGAACTCGGCAGCGCTGGTATAAGGGTCAACGCGATCTGCCCCGGGTCGGTCTCGGGGGATCGTATCGACCGGGTCATCAGTGCTGAATCCAGCCTTCGTGACCTCCCTGAAGACGCGGTGCGTACGGAGTTCGTCCGGAGTAATTCGATGAGAACGATGATCGACGCAGAAGACGTTGCGGCTCTTGCTCTTTTCCTGTGCTCGAAGCAGGGGCGGTTTATATCGGGTCAGGCCATCGGTGTTGACGGAAATACAGAGACGAAATGGTGACGGACAGCGACCTTCTGATGACTGAAGGAGACGCTAGGGTGATAAAATCTAAGGTATAAAACTACGATTTAACAGGGGTAATCTATCATGCGGGAATATCTTCACATCAACCTTCAGAAGCAGTCGGTTCAACGGGAAGAACTCCATGGCGAAGCCATTGCCCGAGCCGGGCGGTATCTGATTGCCAAGAGCTTGTTGGACAGCGGTGCTGCCGTGGTGGATCCCTTGTCAGCGGACAATCCGTTGATATTTTCTGCGGGTCCGTTTGCCGGAACCAACTTTTCCAATGCCAACCGCCTCAGTGTCGGCTGCAAAAGTCCGCTGACCGGGGGTATCAAGGAAGCCAACGCCGGAGGGACGTTCGGATTTGCACTCGGCCAGCTCGGATTGGCCGGTTTAACCTTGAATGGTGCCTCGACAGACTGGACCGTGATCCACATTGCTAAAGATGGCCAGATCAGCTTCGACACGGCGGAACCCTACCTCGGACTCGGCAATTTCGAAGCCGCGGCTCTGCTGCACGAGAAGTACGGCAAGAAAGTCAGCCTTGCGCTGTGCAGTGCAGTCGGGGAATACCAGGGGCTGATCGCAGGGATTTCCTTCAGTGATACCGATCAGCGGCCATCAAGGCTGGCGGCCCGCGGCGGAGTCGGTGCTGTCATGGGCGGTAAGAAGGTCAAGGCGATCGTTGCCGAACTCAACCGCATGCCGCAGCTTCATGATCGAAAAAAAGTGATTTCCGCCGTCAAGACCTACAACGCAAAGCTGAATGAAGATGAGATCGCTCAGAACCAGAAGACCTACGGCACAGCGCTGATGGGCGATGTCCAGAACTATCTCGGCGGGTTACCCGTACGTAATTTCAGCGACGGCAGGATCACCACCAGCGACGACGAAACCATGAAGATGGGGGGGCAGCACATCAGAGAAATGCAGCTCGAACGGGGCGGGCAGACGGCGCATGCGTGCATGCCCGGTTGTACCATCGAGTGCAGCAATGTCTATGTAGACAAAGATGGTACTGAAATTACCTCACCGGTTGAATACGAGACACTTGGGTTAATGGGGACCAACTGCGGCCTCACTGAGCCCGACGAACTGGCCGAGGTCAATAGTGTCGCGAATGACCTCGGCATAGACACCATTGAGACCGGAGCCATGATCGCAGTGCTGATGGAGGCCGGCCTGGGAGCGTTCGGCGATGTCTCCTTCATGCAGGAGGTGTTGGAGGAGATCCGCAGTGGGTCGGAAAAAGGTCGATTGTGGGCGCAGGGCACAGCCCGGGTCGGTGAGCACTACAAGGTCACCCGGGTCCCAGTAATCAAACAACAGGCGATTAGCGCGTACGACCCTCGCGTGGTTGAAGCGACCGGAATCACAATGATGGTCAGTGCCCAGGGTGCTGATCACACCGCGGGTAATGTACCGAAGCTGGACTGCACCAACATGAGTGTCGATGAGGTGGTCGCTGCCAGCGTGGAGGCCCAGCAGGTCATGGCCAGTTCCGATGCTCTGGGGCTTTGTATCTTTGGGCGGGGAGTGACAGATACCAACGTGGCATTTGTAATCAATGCCATTAATGATGCCCACGGCACTGACCTAAGTGAAGAATTTTATAAGGAGCTTGGAGTCGAGACGCTGGCGCTGGAACATCAGTTCAATTTGGATGCAGGGTTTACTGTCGCTGATGATGAGCTACCGGAGTTTTTCTATTCTGAACCACTGGCACCGACCGGCAAGGTCGCCCGCTTCCACGGGCCGGAGGTGAACAAGGCGCTGGGCCACTAATCCGCGTTCTCTCGAAAGGAGCATCTGGAATGAACGCCGCTAGATGCCAACGATAGGTTCTATCCTGGACCCGTCGGTGAACCGGGAGTAGCGAAAAGGCGCAGGATCCACCAGGGGTTCTGCGCTGGTTGCAACGTCTGCCGCGAGTTGGCCGGCAGCCGGTCCAATGCCAAAACCATGACCTGAAAGACCGGTCGCAAGGAAAAATCCGGGCACGTTCTCTACCGGAGAGATCACGGGTACAGCGTCTGGTGTGGCGTCGATCAATCCACCCCAGCTCTCCACAATCTCGGCGCCGGCAAAGGCCGGAAATGCAGCGGTCAGATTACGTTTGGCTTTGTCGAGGGTGCTTTGAATCGGTTTAGGATCAAGTGTCCGAATCGATTCGAAAGGTGAAGTCTCGTCCAGGGACCACGAAGATTTCCGCTGCCATTCGGTGATGAATCTGTCTGTTAGGGTGGGTCTTAATATTTTTCTTGCCATCCAGGCCACTTGCAGAAAATCGGTAAAAAATCGGAACGAATCGGGGACAATGTCGAAATTTGAGATACTCCCGTGTGATACCGAGTACCCACCATCCAGGCGTTTACGCATCGCAAATCCCGCACCGCTGACCGAACGTTCCGGGGCATCGGGTACAGGTGTCGTTCTGAACACAGATCCGATAGTCATCAGCATTGGAATCCGAACGCCGAGGTTTCTACAGAAGGTGCTCGACCAGGCGCCACCGGCCAGAATGACGGTGTTGCAGCGGATGGGACCGTTTTCCGTGACTACGGCTGACACCGCGCCGGCTGTTGTCTCGATTCCCCGTACCGCGGTTTGCGTCAATATTATTGCACCCCGTCTTTGCGCGGCGCGTGCCATTGCCGGAGCCGCGATGGTGGGTTCGGCTCGTCCATCGGTCCGGGTGTAGAGACCGCCTGGCCATGTCTGACTTGAGCCTGGCAGTAACTCAGCGACCTCTTTTGATGAAACCATACGGGAGTCTACGCCGTGTGCCCGCCCATGCTCGAGCCAGGCTTCCCGGTCGGCGAGACCTTTGGCGGTATTCGAAAGATACAGGATGCCGCATTGTCTGAATCCGACGTCAGATCCGGTTCGTTGGTGCATCCCATGCCAGAGGCGAAGGGACTCGATGATAAGTGGGAGTTCACGGGGGTCGCGACCCTGCTGACGACACCAGCCCCAATTTCGGGAGGATTGTTCCCCGGCGATATGACCTTTTTCACAGAGCACTACGGGCAGACCACGCTCAGCCAGGGTCAGCGTAGCGGCCACACCGATTATGCCCCCACCGATGACAACAATTTCGGTGGATTCCGGTAAAGCGGTGTCGGAGGTGACAGGATCTACTTGTGGTGCCATCGATCTTTGGTCCTTCGCTAGTGTATTACTCAAGACGAAAAGACGGGTATTATCTCAGCAACGGGTCGCAAGTACATGCTGGGGCGTCCGGACCGGCTCACTTTTCTGGTTGTTCCGTAGTCAAACCCGGTTCGCGGGCGGCGAGCTGGGTTACTATCCCGAGGATTCGCGTCGGCGCCAAGCGGTGCCCTGAGCCCAAGTATCGGAGGATCCGTTTTGCCCAAGGTGAAGTCATTACCCGATGATGTTGAGTTCGAACTGGCGGCCGGGGAGACCCTGCTGGAGGGGGCACTGAAAGCCAGTATCCCGATTGCCCATGCTTGTGGCGGTCGCGCCAAGTGCTCGACCTGCCGGTTTTGGGTCCTCAGCGGTCTTGAGAGCTGCCCGGACCGGAATCCGGCCGAAGCGGAACTGTCTGAGTCCATCGGACTGGGTGAAGAGGTCAGGCTCGCCTGTCAAATTCGGCCCGAAGGGGACCTGACTATTCGCCGACTGGTCCTGGACGAGACGGACCTGTTCATGACCAGCCAGCTGGAACGTTCAGCAACCACCCGCACTGGAGAAACGCGTGAGGTAGCAGTATTTTTCAGTGACATCGCAGGGTTTACTTCGATATCTGAAAGTCTCTCACCTTATGATGTGATGTACCTGCTCAATCGCTACTTTGCCCAGACCGGTGAGGTGATTGAGGCCAACGAGGGGTATCTGGATAAGTTCATCGGCGATGGCCTGATGGCTGTGTTTGGGATGGACGGGCAGGAGGATGCACCCATACGGGCGGTGAATGCGGCACTCAAGACCCTGGAGCTGGTCGACCGAATGAAGCCGTTTTTTGCCTCGATGTATGACATTGAATTTGACATACGCATAGGTCTGCACTGGGGTGAAGCTCTTATCGGCTCGATTGGCGCAATCGGGCACGAGCGGCTGACGGCTGTAGGTGACGCAGTCAATGTGGCTAGCCGGGTCGAGAGCGCGAACAAAGACGCTGACACCCGGTTTCTGGTTTCTGAAAACCTGTATGAGAAAGTTAAGGACAGTGTCGAAGTGGCTGATTTTGTGCGCGTCAAACTGCGGGGAACCAGTGAGCGAATCACCCTGTATGAGATCGAGAGATTGAACGAGGCGGCAGACGCTGAGGTCAACAAGACCGAGATACGGGAGACCGTTCGGCTTGGCGGACGCAACTGGATACGGCTTTTCGAGGCCAGCGGACTCGAAGAAGGAGAGCACAGGGTGATGGCTTTTCGTGACTGCGATGTGGTGATCACCCGGCAGAACGGACAGGTGATCGCGTTCAACAATGCCTGTCCGCATCTCAGGTTACCGCTCTTTGAACCCAAGGAGAGATCTGCGGGAGACGAGTCGCCCATTCCCCCGGCCAGTACGTTCACTGAAGACAGTGGGATACGGTGCCGCTGGCACCAGAGTTGTTTTGATCTGCAGAGCGGTGAGATCAAAAGCTGGTGCGATAATTTACAAGAGGATGGGACATCTCCCGGAATGGAGTACCTGGGCGATATCTCGAAAAACAGAACCGCGTTGCAGATCTTTCCCTGCCGGACGGACAAAGATTACATCTGGCTCTCTTTGGACTGAACGATTCTCTTCTGGCCCGGCAAGCGTGTCAGGATCGAGTCAGTCGTCCTGCGGTTACCAGGCAGATCAGTCCGATGAGTCCAAGTGAAAAAGTGGTCTTCAGTACACCCGAATAACCGGCCATGCTCCAGATATAGCCGGACAGGGTCGGCCCGGAAGCGAATCCCAGGATATAGGCAACTGAAACCACGGCTGAGATGGCACCGAAATTGGATCGCCCCAGCAGATCGGCGGTCACCGTCGGTTTGGCAATACTGCTTATTCCTGCAGATCCCCCCTGAAAAACGACGAAAAAGCAGAGTATCAGCGCGCTGGCCCCTGCCCAGGCCAGGTTGACGCTCGCGAAGGAAAGCCCGGCCAAGGCACAGCTGCAGATCAACAACATCGATACCCTCTGTTCGAGCGGGATCAGCACCAGTCGCCCGAAGACCTGAGCAGCACCGATCGTCGATGCCGCGATGATCGCGTGGCCGGTAGACACGCCGCGGCTTTCCAGCAGCGGCAGAATATGACTGACGATCATACTGTGGTTGAGCGAGAAGGCTGCAAAAGCTATGGCGAGGCACCAGAAAACAGGGTTCTGGAGAACGGGGCCAATGATCGCACCAAGCGGCACCTTGGCCAGCGCGTGTGCGGTTTCCGTTCTACGGTCATTAAGGGAAGTGCCGTACCAGAACAGGGGAACAGCGATCCCCAGTATCAGCAACGAGAACAGCCAGGTACTCACCTGCCAGCTGGACGCGTTCGCAACATAGTGGGAAAGCGGAAAGCACAAAGTCCCGGCAAACCCTGCCACCAGCGTGACCATGATGATCGGTTTTTTGGCGTCCGGATGGAACACCCGGGTGAGAAACGCAAAACAAGGCTCATAAAGGCATCCGGCCATTGCTACACCAATCAAAAGCCAGATCAGGTAGAACTGCCAGAGGGCTGCAATAAACGGTAGCAGGGCAATCAACACTGCCCCGGCAACTGCACTTCCGGTGATCAGTATCCGGCCATGGCCCTGATCAATCAGTCGCCCGGCGAAGATTCCGGAGGCAGCGGACATCACAAGCGCCGCGGTAAATCCGATGACAAGGTCCAGCCGGCTCCAGCCGAAGTGGGTCTCCCATCGGATCAGCATGGCTGGAAACAGATAAAATATCCCTGCCCAGGTGATCGTTTCAGCGACGGCCAGGGACCATACCTTGGGATTTGTCCACATGGATTGACCTGGGTACCGGTCCGGCAATAGGTTGATGAATTGTAGTCCTGCCTGATGGAATCAGATACTCTCATCCGTTGCTGATTTCGCGCTGATAAAGGTGCAATATTGAACTGGAACATGACGATGCGGCCGCAAGCGACGGTTTTAACTGATTTGACAGATCCAGCCATTTTCTGACGCGCCATGGATTCGATTCGATTTCGGTCCGGCAGCTATTCCGGCTATGACATTCGCCCATCGGCCGCGGCCGACGATGAACTGACCCGGGTTGGCCCCGGGACCCCCTGCGGGGAATACCTTCGCCGCTTCTGGCACCCGGTGTCTTTGACCCGCGACCTGGGGGAACGCCCCCTGACAGTGAGGATTCTTGGTGAAGATCTCGTTCTCTTCAGAGATCAGTCAGGTCAGCTGGGCCTGGTTCATCGCCAATGCCCACACCGGGGTGCTTCTCTTGAATACGGTATCTGTGAGGAGCGGGGAATCCGCTGTTGTTACCATGGCTGGCACTTCGACGTTGATGGGACGTTGCTCGATGCGCCCGGTCAGCCGGCAGAGCTGAATGAACGCCTCAAGCACAGAGTCCGGCTCGGAGCCTATCCCGTGATCGAATACAACGGGCTGATATTCGCCTACTTAGGGCCGCCCAAATCCGTTCCACAGTTTCCTGTTTTCGACGCAATGGCGTTGGAGGAGATGACAACGGTGCCCTACAAGGCGCCATTCCGGTGTAACTGGCTGCAGGTACTGGATGCGATCCTGGATCCGTTACACACGAGCTTTCTTCATTCCCGAATGAATCGAGTGCAGTTTTCCGAGGGGTTCGGAGAGATTGGACGAATGGATTTCTTTGAACGCTCCAGCACGCTCCTCGGGGTCAATACCCGGAGGATCGGTGCCAACCTCTGGCTGCGGGTCAATGAGTTGGTGATGCCGAACTTCACCCAGGCCGGCAGCGCTTTTGCTGCGGACGGGACGGAAGTGCGTTATTACGGCCGCAGTTCGTTCACCCGCTGGGTCGTGCCGCTGGACGATGAGAACACCGTCTGTCTTGCATGGGCGAATTTCGGTGACCGGGGTGACCCCGGAGAATGGAACATTCCGGAAGGACCGGAATTGATTGAGCAGGGCGAAGTCTTTGATCGCAGTTATGAAGAAAGACAGCGCTCACCGGCCGACGCTGAAGCGGTAGAGGGTATGGGCAGAATCACCATACATGGAAACGAAAACCTGGTAATCAGCGACAAGGGCGTCGCCTTGATGCGCAGGCGTTTGCGCGAGCAGATTCGCTCGGTCGCCGAAGGGAATCCACCGGTCCGGTCCGTTCCGAATTCCTTCGGTAGGATTCCGACTTATGGAGGGGATACGGTCCTCAGAATACCGCGTGAATCCAAGGGCAGCGAGTTTGAACAACTGGGTGTCCTGGCAACTCGTTTCATGGAGGCTCAATATCAGGCAGATGATCTGACGGAACCCGACAGAGTTGCTTCCGTGACCCGTTCTCTCAAGGACCTTGAAGCCGTTGGAATAGCGACGCTTCAGGCCGAAGCCGCCGAAGGAGAAGGGGGCACCGGGCGAGATCAGGAGAGCTGAAGGTGCCAGAGAAACTACGCGTCCACGTCAAAAACAATCATGCTTCGGCCAAGACTTTTCCATCCACGATTGAGGGGGAAGAGGTCTTTACGATCACAGCGGAAAAGTTTCAGCTCGCCTGCCAGAAATATCCGTCGATTGCCGAGAAGATAGAAGTCTTTATCGACTGGGATCTGGATCATTTCAAGACGTCAATGCAAACGGCGGATGTATTGGTAACGTGGGACCTTCCGACCGCTGATCTTGCGAATGTTGCACCCCAGCTGCGCTGGATTCACATCATCGGTGCTGGGGTAGAGCATTTGTGTCCGATGACCTGGCTCCCGGAGCAGGTGACGGTCGTCAATAACCGCGGCACCCATGCGGCCAAAGGCGGTGAATTCGGCTTAATGGCAGTGCTGATGTTGAACAATCATATGCCGGAAATTCTGGAAAACCAGAAATCGGCCAAATGGGAATCTTTGTTCTCGACGCCGGTGGGCGGGAAAACCCTGGTTGTGGTCGGGGTGGGTCATATCGGAGGGGCAGCAGGCCGTCACTGCCAACAACTGGGTATGCGGGTAATCGGGGTCAGCCGGCATGGCAGGCCCGTAGACGGTATTGACCAGATCGTGACGACGGCGAGCCTCGACGATGTGTTGCCGGAAGCGGATTTCGTTCTCATGGCAGTTCCACTGACAACTGAGACACGGAACCTCCTCGACTGCAGGCGCCAGGCGCTGATGCGAAACAACGCGGGGGTCATCAATCTGGGCAGGTCGGGAACCATGGACTACGACGCGCTGGCAGCCAATATATCCTCGGGTCGATTTCGCGGCGCTGTTCTGGACGTGTTTGATCCGGAACCTTTACCCAGGGAATCGGTGCTATGGCGGACACCCAACCTGCTGGTGACGCCCCACATCTCTGCTGACGATGGTGACAGTTACGTCGAGATGACGCTGGACCTGATCTTTAAAAATCTGGATCGAACCTTACGCAATGAACCGTTGCAGAACATCGTCAACCCCAAGTTGGGTTATTAGGATGCTGACACAGGGCTTTCGGTGTCTGCTGTGATTTCCTGAGGAACGACTTTTCCGGGGTTCATGATGTTAAGTGGATCCAGCGCCTTCTTGATCGCCCGCATCATCGACAGTCCTACCGGGTCTTTGTAATCAGTCATTTCACCAAGCTTGAGAAGACCGATCCCGTGTTCTGCACTGAAAGACCCTTCCAGTCCATGCACCAGATCAAAGATCAGGGCATCAAATTCTGGCAGCCTTGAGCGGAACTGGGCCGCGTCTGACCCCGGTGGCTGGAACAGACTGAGGTGAATATTACCGTCGCCGACGTGACCGAACGGATAGGGACGGATACCCGGCATCCGCTCTTGGGCTAGAGCGCCAGCCTGTTGGATGAAACTGGGCACCGAGGAAACCTTGACGGATACATCATAGGTATATCTTTCGCCGCCATGGCGTTGTGCTTCAACCAACCCTTCGCGAATTCTCCAGATCTGTGCGGTTTGTGCCTCACTGCTAGACACCACAGCATCGACCACCGTGCCGTTTTCAAAGGCCGAAGCCAGCGTGTTTTCGAGTTTTGTTCTGAGTTCTTGCCCGGCGCCGCTGTAGACCAGGATGATATACCACGAGTGTTCACCTTGTATTGGATTGGAACAGTTCGGCGTGTACTGTTCAGCAAGCTCGATACCCATCGAGGGAACCAGTTCAAAACTCGATAGTGCGCCACCGCTGTCGGCACGTGCGGCAGTGAGCAGTTCGAGACTGGCCTCTAGGTCACGCAAGGCCACGAAAGCGGTTTCGGTCTGCTGGAGAGCCGGGTGCAGTTTCAGAACAGCCGCTGTGATGATCCCTAACGTACCTTCGGCGCCGATCAGCAGGTTCTTCAAATCATAGCCGGTATTGTCCTTTCTCAACTCGCCCAGATCATTCCAGAGACGCCCGTCGGGTAACACGGCTTGAAGTCCAAGTACTTGTTCACGGGCATTGCCGTAACGCAGTACGTTGATGCCGCCCGCATTGGTTGCCAGGTTCCCGCCGATCTGACACGACCCTTCCGCACCCAGACTGAGCGGAAAATGCCGATCCGCTTCTGCGGCGGCCTGTTGGATGTCTGCCAGAACACAGCCCGCCTCAACGGTCATGGTGTCGTTGACTGGATCGATGTCGAGGATCCGGTTGAGCCGCCTGAGGTTGACCAGGACGTCGTCAGTGCCTGACACGGCACCCCCGCACAGTCCAGTATTACCACCTTGAGGTACTATGGGTTGTCGGCGACCTGCGCAGCAGCGGACCACCCGCTGGACTTCCTCGACGTTCCCCGGAAGAACGACCGCTTTACCGTGGCCGGTAAAGTTTCCGCGACGTTCTTCAAGAAACTCTGCTTTTTCTGAATCATCAGCAAGCACATACCGCTGTCCGACGATTTCGCTCAGCTGTCTGATGAGATCAGTCACGGTGTGATGGAAAGACCGGTTGTTCTATTGGGTTGAGTGAGAGGTCAAGTCAATAATTATATGGGTTTTGTATTTGCGACTGTTACGACCGGGCGTTTTGCGATAGATTGGGGTCTGTTGTAATGGGGTAACTGGGGCCAGTGGCCGAAGCCCGGAAACAAAGCGAGGCACCGTGAACGACAAAATCTATACCAGCGCCTGTCCGCACGATTGCCCGTCAACCTGCGCACTTGAAATCGAACTGACCGATGATCAGCGCGTCGGGCGAGTTAGAGGGTCGTCAGAGAATTCGTATACAGCCGGTGTCATCTGCAGCAAAGTGGCCCGCTACAGCGAGCGTATCCATCACCCCGACCGTCTGACGCAACCGCTGCGTCGAAAAGGCGGTAAGAACAGCGGAGAATTCGAACCGCTGAGTTGGGAGAGCGCACTCGACGAGGTCGCCGAGAACCTGTTGTTGGCAGAGCAGTGCCATGGATCAGAAGCCGTGTGGCCCTACTTTTTTGCCGGCACCATGGGTCTTGTGATGCGCGACGGCATCAATCGCCTGCGTCATGCAAAACGTTACTCGGGGGAGCACCGTACGATCTGCACAACGCCTTCCTTTACAGGCTTTGTGGCTGGTACCGGACGGCTCGCCGGTGTCGATCCTCGGGAGATGGCGAAATCAGATGTAGTCGTGCTGTGGGGGACCAACGCAGCCAGCACGCAGGTCAATGTCATGACTCACGTAGCCCGGGCCAGGCGGGACCGTGGCGCTACCCTGGTCGTAGTTGATACGTATAGAAATGCCACGGCGCGACAGGCAGACCTGTTCGTTTGTGTCAGGCCCGGCACCGATGGGGCGTTGGCCTGCGGAATCATGCATGTACTGTTTCGGGACGGGCATGCAGACCGTGACTACCTGGTGAGCCATACCGATGATCCGGTCGGTTTAGAGAGACACCTGCAGTCCAAGACGCCAGAGTGGGCGTCGGGAGTCTGCGGTGTTCCAGTCGACACGATCGAGCGTTTAGCCGGAATGATAGGACGCACACCGAGATCGTATTTTCGCCTGGGCTACGGCTTTGCTCGCCAAAGAAACGGTGCATTCAATATGCACGCGGTTCTCTCCATCGCCGCAGTGACAGGCAGCTGGCTTCACGAGGGCGGTGGTGCATTTCACAATAACGGTGATATCTATCATTGGGACAAGACGCTAGTCGAGGGGCTTGATGTCTGTGATCCCGATATCAGGGTCCTTGATCAGTCTAGAATCGGTGCGGTA
>CAJXBY010000066.1 GCA_913051905.1 uncultured Gammaproteobacteria bacterium
GGTCTTTTGCATTAATTCCATCGTAGCGTCGAACTTCCGTAACCCGATAGGCCATGTACTGGGCTGCCATTTCACCCAGTTCGCCGGACGGATGGCCATCGGTATCCTTCATGACACCTTCAACATCGGTGTTCTCGTCGATGCCCGCAAGCTCGAGCACCTTGCGACTGACATTCAGGAGGTGCCCATTGGAGTGCTGGACCATGATACGACGGTCACGGGAGACCTGGTCCAGATGGGCGACTGTCATGCGGATTCCACCGTCGAAATAGATCGGGTCGAATCCCCAGGCAACCAGGGTCTCTTCGGAGTCTTCCAGTGCGCTTTCTATTTCTTTGAGTCGTGCCAGAACGCCATCGAGGGTCTTGATTCCGGGCCACATCCGGCCGTCAGGGTCTCGCCGGTCAAAAAACCCGACGTAAGTGTAATTCCAGGCAGAGCCGGCCATGGCATGACAATGGGCTTCCACGAAACCCGGCAGGATGACCTTGTCTGCAAAGCGCTTGTCAACAACATAATCGCCCCAGCCGGCAAGATCTTCCAATGACCCGACACCTAGTATCCGTCCGTCTCGGACCGCGACGTGGCTGGCAACCGGTTGATAGGTGTTCATCGTCCGGATTTTCCGGCTCTGGAATATCGTGATCGGCTCTACCATGGTGTTTGCCTCGGGTGAAGAGTATCGACTGCGGGTTCGGATGCAGAATCCAGCTCCTGGCCGGGCAGGCCTGCCCAAATGAAGCCCCGGTGGAGCGCCGAATTCTAATCTATGGTCCGGGACCGCTCCAGAACGCCCAGGCGCCCGAGCATTTCCACGGTACGGTTAACATCTACGCTTCGTGGGCCCAGGCGGTCTAAGGTGATGTCTACCCGGTCACCTTCGAAGAGTTCGACTTCTCGCTCGCCGTCGAAGGCCAGCGTACCGGCCGGTGTGGTCCGTGTGCATTGCTCACCCACATTGATTTTTCGGCAGTGCACTATGCCGACCGGCTTGATGAGGCCCGGTGCGATTGGTGCACTCAGGTAGCGCGCCGTCACCGTAGGCTCTCCAAGCTGAATGGCAAGACCTGCGTCTTCGTTGCGTGAGGTCGGAGAAAGCAGACTGCCAATTGAGGAAAGTCCGATGCTTCCCGGTTCAGCAAATGCAAGGTAGAGCTCCCGCAGTGCTTCAGGCCGCCACAGCGCCCGAGTCCCCGTGTGAGTTTCCGTGGTCACGCACACATCCACCAGAGCGGGAATTTCAGCTCTCCCGTTCACACCGACGCAAAGCCGTTTGTTGGTCAGGCAGACGTCGTCGGGAATGACCAGTCCACCAGCCACGGCACCGCTGGCAAGCCCCGCTAGGGTGGCCTCTGGAAACTGAGGAAACGCATTGTTCGTCCCCGTGGACAGGCAGACTAGAGGGGTCTGCCCGCATTCGTGGGCCACCAGGCGGTGAGTGCCATCACCACCGAGAACAACCAGTGCGCCCACATCTGATTCGTACATCAATCGTGTGGCGGTCAGCGTGTCGCTGGGTGTGCCGCGAACGGACATGTCGAGAAAGCTGAGCTTCGGCCAAGAGTTTTCGGAACCGGACGTCTGTCGCTCAATCGCCCGCTCCAGTCTGGCCGCGATACCGTCCCGATCGTACATCATCACCACCTGACCGATGCCCAAGGTTCCAAGGCCGGACATGACGCGCTGGATAATGGCGCAGCGTTCGGAAACAGGAACGCTTGAGGCACCGGATACCAGCCGGCGTACATCCCGGGCTGCTCGGGGGTTGGCTATGATACCAACGCTCGCCTGTCCTGGAGATATAGCGGCAACGGACACGGGAGGGTGATCGGCCGCCGGAGGGATTCGAATCCTGAGCGTGGGTCCGAAGCCCCGGACCTAGCGACTATCCGCGTCGAGTTCGGAATCTGCGATCAAGCCGCTGTCCAGTTGTTTTACGGCACCCAGTTCTTCGAGGGTTTTGCGCATGAAGTCAGGAATCGGTTGGGATTCGAGGTTCCCGTCTTCCTTTATCCTGGCGTAGACCCGCACCGCACGACCTTCACAGATCAGGTCGCCCGAAGTGGCATTGGTCGCAATGCAGTTCCAATGGAGCGTGCGCACACCCATTTTCTCCAGACTCACTTTGGTCATCACCCGGTCACCATAGGCGGCGGGTCCGATAAAGCGGAAGTGAATCTCACCCATCACGAAAGTCGTACGATCGTCTCTGATCATCTGGTCGATGGGGTAGCCTATGGTTCGAAACAGTTCGTGCTCGGTGTCATTGAACCAAGCGACAATTCTGGGGTAGTACACCAGACCGAACGGATCGGACTCTCCCCAGGGGACCGAAATCTCGCGCCAGTACATGGTCATGGCAAAAGCCCGTTCAGCTGGCGTAACTTGGATCGTGTTTGTCGATCTCCCGTCGCAGCCAGTCGAGAACCAGCTGTTCCGGCTCGTAATTGGGTCTCTTGTCGAGGTTCGACGAGCGTTCGAACGCCTTGGTAGGCAGTGGCAGGACGGGCTGATTCATCGAGTGACTGGCGAGCTGGACCTGGCAGGCCCGTTCCAGTGTCCAGAGCGTACTGAATGCTTTTGCCGGCGTTTCGCCACACGACAGCAGGCCATGGCTGCGCAGGATCAGTGCATTGGCTTGCCCGAGGCTGTTGACTAGGTCGGCCTGTTCGGCGGTATCTGTCGTCACACCCTGGAAATCGTGGTAGGCGACCTTGGGCAGAAACGCGCCGTAGAAATTATCGCGGGCAAGACCGTCGGTCAGGCAGGCCACCGCCATTCCGGCTGTCGTGTGCGTGTGCATGATGCAGTGGGCATCATGCCGGTGCCGGTGTATCGCACTGTGGATCACGTAGCCCGCGCGGTTCACCGGGTAGTCGCTGTCGCCCACGCTGTTTCCATCCAAGTCGATCTTGACCAGGTTCGACGCCGTCACCTCGCTGTAGTGCAGGCCGAATGGATTGATCAGAAAATGTTTTTCCGGACCCGGAATGCGCAGTGTAATGTGGTTGTAGATCAGCTCGGTCCAGCCCAGGTAGTCGAATATCCGGTAGCATGCAGCGAGTTCTACCCGCGCATCCCATTCGGCCTGCCCGAATAGGGTCGCGCCCTTGAGAGCTTGTGCGCCGGTCGTTGCCATGTTCATTACTCCGAAGATCGCGTTCCCTTTGCATGGTACCAGAAAACCACCACACGGCCGTGCTGCACACCGCTATACTCGGATCGGGCAACAACGAAGAAAGGAGACAGCACATGGCTCAGCAGGCGTACGAATATGGTCCGAGCCAGGCCGCTATCGATCAGCTTGTCGCCAGGTTCGGCGACCAGGTCTCGCTGTCGGGTAGCGTACGGGAACGGTTTGGGAAGGATGAATCGTTCCATCCGTCAATGCCCCCCGACGCAGTCGTCACCCCCAACAGTACTGAAGAAGTTAGTGAAATTGTAACTATCTGTGCGCGTCACCGTGTGCCGGTGATTCCTTACGGGACCGGCACCGCACTTGAGGGCCACGTGGGGGCGCTGTACGGCGGTGTGTGTATCAACATGATGGAGATGAACCAGGTTCTCGAAGTGCACGCCGAGGATCTGGATGTTGTCGTGCAGCCCGGCATCACCCGCAAACAGCTGAACGATTATCTCAAGGACAGCGGCCTGTTCTTTCCCATTGATCCGGGCGCCGATGCGTCAATTGGAGGTATGACCGCCTGCCGCGCATCCGGCACCAATGCGGTGCGTTACGGCACGATGCGGGAAAACGTCCTGGCTCTGACGGTTGTCATGGCCGATGGACGTGTGATCAAAACCTCCCGCCGCTCTAGAAAGTCAGCAGCCGGGTACGACCTGACCCGATTGTTCGTCGGTTCGGAGGGTACTCTGGGTGTGATCACCGAAATCACGTTACGGCTTTATGGCATTCCCGAAGCAATAACCTCGGCGGTGTGTACATTTCCGGACGTGGAATCAGCGGTCAATACCGTGATCACGACCATTCAATATGGTATTCCGATCGCCCGTATCGAACTGCTAGACGAAACCCAGATCGAGGCAATAAACAATTATTCAAAAACCGATTTCGAAGTCGCGCCGACCCTGTTTCTCGAGTTCCACGGCACCGAGCAGCACGCCGTAGAACAGGCCGAGAGCCTGGGCGAGATCGCGGCGGAGTTCGGCGGTGGCGACTTCAAGTGGACCGCAAATACTGAGGAGCGGAACCGTCTCTGGCAGGCGCGTCACGATGTCGCCTATGCCTGTAAGGCAATGCGTCCACAGGCGCAGATCTGGGCGACGGATGTTTGCGTACCGATATCGCGATTGGCTGAATGCATCACTGAGACCCAGGCCGACATCAAGGCATCTGGACTGCTTGCTCCGATCGCCGGCCACGTGGGTGACGGAAACTTTCACCTTTGCCTGATCGTCGATCACGATGATGCCAAAGAGCAGGCGCGGGCGGAAGCGCTCCACGAACGCATGGTAATGCGGGCGCTTGCCTTGGGAGGCACCTGCACCGGTGAGCACGGTATCGGCTATGGCAAGATCGAATTTCTGCTTGCCGAACATGGTGAAGCGGTGAGTGTCATGCGCACCCTGAAGCTGGCGCTTGACCCGGACAACATCATGAACCCCGGTAAGATTCTGCGGGTCTGAAGATCGACTGCGCCTGTACCGGAAAGGATTTCGGTGCAGGCGTTCGCTGACAATCCTTTGTGTTGACCTATCAACTGAAACTGTGAACGACATATTGAATGAGCAGTGGGACGTCCGCAAGCCGGCGGTTCACAGCGATGGTGGGGTGGTCACCAGCCAGCACGTGCTGGCCTCCCAGGCCGGCGCCCGGGTGCTTGAGCAAGGTGGAAACGCCGTTGATGCGGCCATTGCAACATCTTTTGCCCTGGGTGTGGTTGAGCCATGGATGAGCGGCGTGGGTGGTTGCTGCTTCATGCTTATCTACCGGGCCGACCAGGGCAAGACCTATGCTCTTGAAAGCGGCGTGCGTGCCTCACAAGCACTTGATCCGGCTGATTATCCACTGAGCGCGGGTTTTGATTCTGATCTTTTCAACTGGCCGGGCGTGCTCGATAACCGCAACGTGCTGGGTCCCTGGTCGGTTGCAGTTCCCGGGCTGGTTGCAGGAATGGGTGAAGTGGCCGAGCGTTTTGCCAGCATGCCCTGGAATCAGTTGCTGGCACCTGCGATAGAGTTGGCAGCTGAGGGTCTGTCAGTAGACTGGTATTCAAGCCTGAAGATTGCCTCGGCCGGTGTGGAACTGGCACGCTTTCCATCCAGCCGGGCCGTGTACCTTCCGGACGGTCATGCCCCGGTCGGCCAGTGGGGTGCGGCACCGCCGGTGATCTCTTTAGGTGCGCTGCGCGACACACTGCAGCGTCTAGCCGAACACGGCGCTGATGATTTTTACCGTGGATCGCTGGCTGAGGATATCGTGACCGATGCGCGAGAGGTCGGTATCACGCTGGGGCCGGATGATCTGGCTGGTTATCGGCCAGTTCTCCGTGAGACAGAAGGATTTGGATATCGCGACGCCCACGTTTATGGTGCCACCGGCCTGAGTGCAGGTCCCACCCTGCAGCACACTTTGCAGTTGCTTGAGCAACAGCTCACCGATCCGTCCGGAACACCTGACAGCACCGCCTACCACGCCTATGCGGCATCGATGATGAAGGCCTACGATCAGCGGCTGCGAGAACTCGGCGATTCTCCGGAAGGGACCGTGCCCTCCTGCACCACCCATCTCAACGTGGTGGACCGGCACGGCAATGTAGTGGCTCTAACTCAGACTCTGCTGTCTCTTTTCGGCTCCAAAGTCGTGCTGCCGAATACGGGCATCTTGATGAACAACGGTGTCATGTGGTTCGACCCCAGACCCGGCCGTTCAAACTCGATCGCACCGGGTAAAAGACCGTTATCCAACATGTGCCCCGTAATCGTACACCAGGCTTCCGGTGCGAGGACCGCATTGGGGGCATCTGGCGGAAGGCGAATCATGGCGGCGGTCCTGCAGCTTTTGTCTTTTATAGTCGACTACCGGATGTCAGTAGAGCAGGCTATGCACCAGCCGCGGATCGATGTCAGTGGCGGGGAAGACGTGACGACGGATGCCAAGCTCGATGAAAGCATCATCCGTCATCTAGCAAGCGAGTACCCGTTGTCCCGCATTCCCCATGGCGTTTACCCAAGCATGTTTGCCTGTCCCGGCATTGCCCAACACGATCCTTCGACCGGGGGCAGTTGCGGCGGAGCATTCGTCATGTCACCGGTGGCTGCAGCTGTGGCAGAAAGCTGACTGCCGGGTCCGGCTGTATTCGCGGATATAGGGGCACGCGGGCGTGGATTCCCGGAGCAGGAACCGGCGCAGACCAGCGCGGGTCAGGCGCCTGCCCGAGGCCGGTCCACTGGACCTGCCCGATGCCGATATTCATTACTTATCGCAGTTTCTCCACCCCGAGTCGGCCGATTTTCTTTTCAAAACGCTTCTTGCCGCTGTCCGCTGGACACAGCCTAGAATCAGGATCGCCGGCAGGTTTATCGATTCACCCCGGCTTGCTGCTTGGTATGGAGACCCTGGAACAGTCTACAGATACTCAGGCATGATCAACGAGCCGTTGCCGTGGCTGGATGAACTCGCCGAGTTGCGACGCCGAGTTGAAGATCAGACCGGCTGCCGTTTTAACAGTGTGCTGCTGAATCTCTACCGTAACGGACAGGACAGCATGGGATGGCATAGCGACAGTGAAAAAGAGCTGGGCAGTTGCCCCGTCATTGCTTCGATCAGTCTGGGGACGGTTCGGCGTTTCGTGCTGCGTCACAAGAAACGTAAAGCACTGGCGGTTCAGTCGCTTGCGCTGGAGCACGGATCGATGCTTCTGATGCGTGGTACAACGCAGCAGTGCTGGCGGCACGCCGTGCCCCGGACTAGGCGAGAGGTAGGCCAGCGGATGAATCTGACCTTTCGCCATGTGGACGCTGATCGTTAAGAGGTTGAGTCCAAAAATCAAGCTGCAGCGCAGCGCTCGAAAATCAGCTGTAGTCCGATCAGCGTCAGATTCGGATCGATTGCTTCGACTGTTTCAAAATGGGGCAGGAACAGGTTGGCCAAACCCCCGGTGGCGATGATCCGGGTATCGCTGCCGAGTTCTGCGGTCAGCTGCCGATTTAGCCCGTCGATCATAGCGACACCGCCAAACATCAGGCCGGACTGAATGCTGGCTTCGGTGGTACGCCCGATCAGGGAGGGCGGAAACTCTGTTTTGACTGCCGGCAGCATAGCTGCAGCAGCATGCAGTACTTTTGCGGTCGTCTCAGGTCCCGGTGCGATGATGCCGCCGAGGTACTGCCCGGCTGCAGAGAGAATATCGAACGTCGTTGCGGTGCCAAAGTCGACGATCACAAGCGGGCCGCCGTAACGCTGAAATCCGGCTACGGCGTTACACAGTCGGTCAGCGCCAACGTCTTCCGGCTTCTCGTAATTAATAGTAATGCCAAGATCGAGTTTCGAGGTGACGTTCACAAACGACGCATCGAGTTGCTGAAAGATCGCGGTCTCGATGATCGGAGAAAGATCCGGTACCACCGAGCTCATGGCGACTCCGTCGATATCAGACGCTGAGATGCCCTTCGGTGTGAGAAGGGTAGACAGCATCACCCAGAACTCGTCACTCGTCAGACCCGTCTGGCTGCTCAGACGCCAATCATGGATCAGCTGCCCTTCGGCGGAAATGCCTAGAGTGATATTGGTGTTGCCAACATCAATGAGCAACAGCACGGTGTTTCTCCGGGTCCGATAACTGTTAATGAACTTTAATGGATAAAGACGACAACGGGAAATACTCTGCTCCGGGCATGTAGATAGGCCGTGCGTCACACCGAACCATTGTCCTCGACCGCGGGTGCTAAACTGTCCACAGAATGTCACAGCCCGAACAATGCCCCCGGGTGTTATGACCACTGAGAGTTTTCGTCCTCTGGCCGAAGCTTTGCGGCCCGCTCGACTTGAAGATCTGTCTGGGCAGTCGCACCTACTGTCACCAGGACGCAGTCTTTACGAGTGCCTTAAAAGTGGTCAAGTGCATTCCATGGTGCTGTGGGGGCCGCCGGGTACCGGCAAGACGACGCTGGCGAGGCTGGTGGCTTCGCACTGCGGTGCGCGTTTCGTAATGCTTTCCGCGGTCACCTCCGGTGTCAAAGACGTCCGAGAGGTCGTGGCCGGTGCTGCGTCGTATGAAGGGCTGACTGTTCTTTTCCTTGACGAGGTACATCGCTTCAACAAGGCACAGCAGGATGCTTTTCTGCCACATGTTGAGAGGGGCACCCTGATACTGATCGGCGCGACCACTGAAAATCCCGCTTTTGAACTGAACAATGCGCTGCTGTCACGGCTTCGTGTCTACGTTCTGAAGCCGCTCGCAGAGGAAGACCTGTTGCAGGTGTTCAACCGGGCGCTGACTGAAAGGGAGAACGGCCTGGGGAGGCTGGAGATTCGGATCAGCGACGAAGTGCGTGATGCCCTGATCACAGCAGCCGATGGAGATGCCAGGCGGTTGCTCAATTTTCTGGAAGTCGCTGTGCAGTTCGGTGCTGCAGCAGATGATTCTGTAAACATCACAGAGTCGATGCTCGATGACATTACTGGCGTACCGCTGCGTCGCTTCGACAAGGGCGGTGATTATTTCTATGACCAGATATCGGCCCTGCACAAGTCGATCCGCGGTACTGATCCCGATGGTGCGTTGTACTGGCTTAGCCGAATGCTCGAAGCCGGCTGCGACCCGCGGTATGTTGCCCGCCGGATGATTCGGATGGCCAGCGAGGACATCGGTAATGCAGACCCGCGGGCTCTGGCGCTGACCTTGGACGGTGCGCAGGCCTATGAACGTCTGGGATCGCCCGAGGGCGAACTGGCACTGGCCCAGGTGGCTGCTTACCTCGCCTGTGCGCCCAAGAGCAATGCGGTCTACAAGGCTTTTGGTAAAGCGATGTCCGATGCTGCCGAATCAGGCAGTCTGGAGGTACCGGTTCACCTGCGTAATGCGCCGACTCGACTGGCACAGCAGCT
The DNA here is from genome assembly GCA_913051905.1 of uncultured Gammaproteobacteria bacterium. The sequence goes on from CAJXBY010000066.1 coordinate 9,071, forward strand.
TGGCCACGGACAAGGCTACCGCTACGCCCACGATGAACCCGGGGCTTACAGCCCGGGCCAGACCTATCTGCCGGACGCACTGAACGGCCGGCGTTACTATGCGCCGGTCGACAGTGGCCTTGAGTCACGGATCCGGGAGAAGCTTGCCCGTTTGCGGGCCGAGATGGCACCGGACGAAACGTGAAAGAGTGCATTGATGTCCTTCGGGCCCTGGATAAGTCGACCTGGTTGAGCAGTCAAGTCATCGCGGGCCGGGTCGGTGTGTCCACGGCTATGGTCAGAAGCCGGATCAGAGCGCTCCGTACCCTTGGGTTCGAAATTCAAGGCTGTCCTGGGGCGGGCTACAGGCTGCCTGAATCACTTGAGTTTCTGGATCATCAGCGATTGCGGGACACTCTGGCTGCAGCGGGGCTCGTGACAGCAAACCGGCTGGAAGTCATGGACACGGTCGGGTCCACCAGCACCCGGCTGCTGCGCTGGCCAAGTGACGATGACCTGCACGGCCGGGCCTGTGTGGCTGAGTACCAGAGTCAGGGGCGTGGGCGACAGGGACGGGTGTGGTACGGTGTGCCTTGCCGGAACATTATGTTGTCGCTTGCCTGGCAGCTGACACGTGGCCCAAGTCGGATTCAGGGTTTGAGCCTTTCGCTGGGGTTGGCTGTGGCCCGCCGCCTAAAAGCGTTGGGTGCACAGGGCATACAGCTCAAATGGCCTAACGATGTGCTCTGCCAGGATGGAAAACTGGCGGGCATTCTAGTCGATGTTGTGGATGGTCCTGGAAATACCTGTCGCGTCGTGGTTGGGCTCGGCATCAACCTGCTGAATCCGGTTTCGATAGAGGATCAAGCGGGCCGTCAGGTAGCCAACCTTTCCGAAGTAGCCGAGGTTCTCCCTGGTCGCACGGATCTTGCCGCTAGGCTGTTGATCGATCTGAGTGGCGCGCTGGCGGAATTCGACCTGAACGGATTCAAGGGACAGGTCGCAGACTGGAACCGCTTTGATGCTTACGGGGGCCGGGTGGTCTGCGCACGTGTCGCAGACTCGATGATCACAGGGCAGGCACTAGGAGCCGACAACCAGGGTGCTTATCGAATTGGGTCGGCGGACGGTTCCGTTGAATCGCTGCTGACCGGTGAGATAATTCCGGTTGCGGCAGATTCTGCAGATTGCGGGCACGGTTGATCCGGGTCCTCCGGCAGCCCGCGGTAACCGCCGAGGCGAAAGACCAATGAGATGGGTGTGTGTAGCTTTGCTGCTGTTGAACGCTGCCTTATATCTCTGGGTGACGGACCATTCGACTCAGAGCTCGGTGGCTTACGCTCCTCCGGCACCCTCCGTCAATGAAGACAGCATGGCGCTGCTTCATGAAAGCGAGGCCCGACGCAGCAGTCAGGTATCCGCGGACTGTATGCGAATCGGCCCCTTCGCGACCGAGGAAACCTACGCGCAGGGTTCCCAGTTGCTGGTGAACAGGGGTTTTGGATTTACCCGGAACGTGGTCAGTGCTCGGGAGCACAGAAGCTTCAGGGTCTTCATCGGACCGTTCAAAACCCCGGTCGAGATGGACACCGCGGACCGGAAACTCCAGAAGCTTGGATGGGAGTACCATGCCCAGCCGGACAAGGATGGAAAGATTCTGTCGATCCGTAGTTTTGCCCACGCCGAGAAGGCCGAGCGGTTCGCCGCAGAATTGATGGCGCAGGGGCTGGATGCCAAAGCCCGGCCGGAATCCAGAGTTCTAGGTCCTTTGCGCTGGCTCGAAGTCTCCGACGTAGTGACGGAAGAGCGCCGACAGGCACTGACTGCACTGGATTGGGCCGATGCCCTAGTCCGGCTGGCTGCGGTGCCGTGCGGAGTACGCCTATGAGAGCAGTACCGTACCGGTTTTAGTTTGCTCTGAGGCAGGTCATTCCCTAAACTTTGTGCGCCGTGCAGTAGTCGGCAGGACTTTTTTCCAGAACCTGAGCCCGCATAGCTCAGTTGGCAGAGCAGCTGATTTGTAATCAGCAGGTCGGTGGTTCGAATCCACTTGCGGGCTCCATTTCCACGCTGTTACATGCTGTATCTTCAACCCACAGCGTGTAGGATGGGGTTATCTGAGCCCACAGGTGACCCACAATGTCACTTGATGATTGGGTTAAAAGAACGCCGTAGTGTGCTGATTTATGGGTTTGGTCTGTTCAGGATATTGGATAAGCCAGCCAGGAGGCACCATGTGCCTACAGTCGGGTGGAAAATCAGTGATCCAGTCTCCATGGTGAGATTTAAGCCTGGTATCAGCCTGAAGAAATTTGTCAACACTTGAAGTATCAGTCACCGATTGAATTGGTGACCCAGGTCATGCAGGCCAACTATGGATGTGTCAGCCTCAAGCACCTCCGCCAATACGGCAATCATCACGGATTCGATGAAAGAGGGCTAAAATCAGCCGCATGATCTTGATCATCCTTGCTGTAGTCATAGTTGTAGTCATGGCTGATCAGTTGTAGTCATGGCGAAGCATTGCCTCAATTTGTTTGGGTAGGAGACTGCTATGGTTGTCGAGAAGCACAAACCGAAACTGAAAACAACAATAAAATCGATTTGGTCAAGATTTAAATCGTTTATGCTGTGGTGGTGGAGTGTCGATCAGTTTGGGAATAAGAGAGAACCAGGCAGCTGGGGACAATTTTTCTTGGTGCTGCTGATTGTGTTTGGGATATGTTTTTTTATTTTGTGGTGGGAATCGGGTGGTTTTGCTAGATGGTGGGATGCGAGGTAGGAGAAAGAGCGATATAACAGGCTTGATGACGTTGATCGACTAGACATCATAGCCCACAGACCCACAAAAACGCCTATGATTTTCGACTGTATAGCGTTTTAAGATGGTTTGTAATCAGCAGGTCGGTGGTTCGAATCCACTTGCGGGCTCCACATTTAATCCTTTGACACAGCCATAAAGGGTACCTGAGATCCCTGGCCTCTGTCGCTCTAAAAGATCGTTTGGGGAGCCATCAGACTAAGGGCCCCTGTGTGCTGGGGCCCTTAGTCAATTCGTTATCTAACCACGATAGTCACATGCTGCAGATGGCCGGTGTAGGCACTATGCCTCTGAGGGCCCACATCCCGCATGAGCACGGGCGTCGCGCGATCCTTGGCAATATCCGCACCTTCATCAAATGAAAACCGGGAAAGGACAGTGGTCTCCAGGCGCGCACTGGCGACTGATTTTCCGTTGATCTCAAGTGAAATGCTGGCGCCTTTCCCAAGCCCGTTCCCGTCGTAATCAATATCCACGGATATCTGATGTGAGCCCTCGGCCAGCATTTGATTGCTTTGCAGTACCGTGAGTTCACCGAGATTGTTGTACACGTATCCGGGTCTGCCGTCTTCAATAAACATCGCCCAGCCACCAAAGCGCCCACCTTGGGCGATCAGCACACCTTGGTTGTTGTATCGGTCGGTGACAGAAACCTCGGCAGTGGTCCGACTGGACCGGTTCTTTACATCAATAAACGCATTTTCATTGATACCAAAGGTGCCGGGGTAGAGCTTAATCGACGTCCGATCGGCCATTAACGACTTGCGGCCCGCAATTTGGGGGAGCAGTCGTTCGAGCAACCGGTCATCCAGAGGCAGGACATGATTTGCTATGGCTTCCTCGAGAAACTGCTGCTTCATTGCCGCCAGCCGTTCCGGCTCCTGATCGGCGAGATCATTACTCAGGCTGAAGTCGGCACGTGTATCGTAGAGCTGCCAGCCTGTGTCATCGGTTATCTCGTGACGTTTTTTTAACTCCCAGGGCGCTTTTAGAACTACCCGGGCCAGCCATCCATCTACGTATATCCCG
>CAJXBY010000067.1 GCA_913051905.1 uncultured Gammaproteobacteria bacterium
GGTCCTCTGTATCTGGCCATGGGATAACTCTCCGTTCAGACGCGGCGTCGTTTAGGCGGCCGACAACCATTATGTGGGATAGGCGTTACATCGCTGATCGAACTGATCTCGAAACCCAATGCATTCAGAGCCCGCACTGATGAATCACGCCCTGGCCCGGGGCCCTTGATTTTGACATCCAACTGTCTCATACCGACTTCCTGGGCTGCCCGCCCCGCAGTTTCTGCCGCGACTTGTGCTGCGAAGGGTGTGCTTTTACGGCTTCCTCGAAAACCCGCACCGCCTGCCGTCGCCCACGAGATCGCGTTTCCGTGTCGATCCGTAATCGTGATGATGGTGTTATTGAACGAGGCGTGGATATGGGCAATCCCCTCTATCACATTCTTCTTGGTTCTCGCCTTGGTCTTCTTTTTTCCTTTCGCTTTGGCCATAGGATTGATTTCCCCCTATTTCCTGATCGGACGCTTCGGTCCCTTGCGGGTCCGGGCATTAGTGGAACTTCGCTGACCACGCACGGGCAAACCTCGTCTGTGGCGCATGCCGCGGTAACACCCAAGGTCCATCAGTCGTTTGATATTCATTGAAACTTCGCGTCGCAGATCACCCTCGACCATATAACCGCCGACCTGCGCGCGTAGCTGTTCTGCATCCTGTTCTGACAACTCGCGTACCAGAGTATTCCTGTTTACACCGGCTCCGTCACAGATCTTCTGAGCCGAGTTTTTCCCGATACCGTAGATCGAGGTCAGAGCGATCTCAACATGCTTGTTTGGGGATAGGTTAATCCCTGCTATTCTTGCCACAGTAAATTCCTGTTTAGTTAACTCTTGTTTAACGCACAGTGGTTACGGTTCGGTTCATCCCTGCCGCTGCTTGTGGCGGGGATTACTACAGATCACCCGGACAACGCCTTTGCGGCGGATGACCTTACAGTTCCTGCACATTTTCTTGACCGAAGTGCGTACTTTCATGATTCAGGTCCCTCATTGCTTACCTGGTCAGACCCATGCCGCCACCAACCAGGGATGATTTCTTCATCAAGCTCTCGTACTGCCTGGACATCAGATGCGACTGAATCTGCGACATCATGTCCATCATTACTACGACAATTATAAGAAGGGACGTGCCTCCAAAGTAAAACGGGACCCCCCACTTGACGATCAGAAATTCTGGAATCAAGCAGACAACGGTGAGGTAGACGGCACCACCAAGAGTGAGCCGAGATACCACCCGATCAATGTAGCTTGCGGTCTGGAGACCCGGTCTCACGCCCGGAATAAAAGCACCGGATTTTTTTAGATTGTCCGCGATCTCATTCGGATTAAACACCAACGCCGTATAGAAGAAACAGAAGAAGACGATCATCCCGGCGTAGACCAGAGCATAGATCGGCTGACCGGGCGAGAGAGTCGTCGATATATCCCGCAACCACCCCAGTCCTTCCGACTGACCGAACCAACTGCCTAGACTGGCCGGAAACAAGATGATACTGGAGGCGAAGATCGGAGGGATTACGCCGGCCATGTTCAGCTTCAGGGGCAGGTGACTGGTCTGCCCCGCCAACATTCGCCGACCCTGCTGGCGCTTGGCGTAATTCACGGTAATGCGGCGTTGACCCCGTTCGATAAAGACCACCACTGCGGTTATGGCTATTGCACCGATAAATAGAGTGAGCACACCAATCGGGGTGAAAGTGCCTGTGCGGGCCAACTCCAGTGTGCCGGCTACTGCAGACGGCAGACCGGCGACGATACTGCCGAAAATAATCAGAGACACGCCATTTCCGATACCTCTTTCCGTGATCTGTTCACCAAGCCAGACCAGGAACATGGTGCCCGTCACCAGGGTAGCGACCGTGATGATCTTGAAACCAAGACCCGGAATCAGTACAACCGGCCCACCGGCCGCCTGTTGACCTTCCACCGCAATCGCTATCCCTAGGGCTTGAAAGGTAGCCAGCGCAACCGTTCCATAGCGCGTATATTGAGTGATCTTGCGGCGCCCCGACTCACCTTCTTTTTTCAACTGTTCAAGCTGCGGCACGATGGAACTCATCATTTGGATGATGATCGACGCCGAGATGTATGGCATGACGCCGAGTGCAAAAATGGACAATCGCGACAGTGCCCCGCCGGAGAACATGTTGAAGATATCTACGATCGAGCCTCGGGTCTGCTCAAACATCGCTGCAACAGCACTCGGATCAACGCCCGGTATCGGAATGTGCGTTCCGAGCCTGAAGACGACCATTGCCCCGAGCACGAACAGAATCCGCTGTCGCAGCTCTGTCATCTTGCCAATCCCTGCGAGTGTCGAAGCCGCCATGGTTGTTAGCCTTCTACCCGGCCACCGGCCTGTTCGATCGCCACACGGGCGCCTGCCGAAGTGCTCACGCCCCGCACGACTACCGCGCGGTCGATCGTTCCTGACGCGATGACCTTGGCACGCAGGGCGTTCCGGTTGACCACACCCGCGGCTTTAAGGGAGGCAAGGTCGATTTCGCCACTTTCGATCAGCTTCAGTTCGTGTAGCCGGACTTCAGCCACCCTCCGGCGGGTCAGTGAACGGAAGCCTCTTTTCGGCAGGCGGCGCTGCAGTGGCATCTGACCGCCTTCGAACCCCCGCTTCAACGAACCGCCAGAGCGGGATTTCTGTCCCTTGACGCCGCGTCCCGCGGTTGTTCCCAACCCGGACCCCGGTCCTCGACCGACGCGCTTACGTTCCGGACGGGAGCCCGTCTCAGGCTTCAAGTCATTAAGCCTCATGAATAACCTCCTCGACTTCAACGAGGTGTATCACCTTGTTAATCATTCCACGCACGGCAGCAGTGTCTTCCAGTTCTACTGCGTGGTTAATGCGGCGCAGCCCTAGTCCGTCGACGCAGGTCCGCTGAATACGGCCACGGCCGTGCTTACTCCGAACCAGTGTCACCTTCAATTTTTTGCTGGACATCTCTGACAATTCCTAGCCCACAATCTGATCGACCGTCTTACCCCGTTTGGCCGCCATCTGTTCGGGGCTGCGAATCCGACCTAGTCCATTCAGGGTGGCGCGACTTACGTTTACCGGATTGGTGGTGCCAATGACTTTCGCCAATACGTCCCGAACACCGGCAGCCTCAAAAATTGCGCGCATGGTCCCACCCGCGATGATCCCCGTACCCTCGGAAGCCGGCCGAATAACGACCCGGGCCGCGCCGTGGCGTCCTACGGTCAGATACTGGACAGTCTGGCCATTGAGATTGATCTTGATCATGTTCCGCCGTGCGTCCTCCATGGCTTTCTGGACAGCGACCGGTACCTCCCTAGCCTTGCCACGCCCCATGCCGACCCGCCCGTTGCCATCACCAACCACGGTCAACGCCGAGAAACCGAAAATCCGGCCACCTTTTACCACCTTGGAAACCCGCCGTACGTTGATCAGCTGTTCGGTAAAGCCCTCGCCTTCCGATGTAATCTGGTTCGAATTTCTCGCCATAATCCCGTTCCCTCCAGCCTTTTTTAGAATTTCAACCCGGCTTCCCGTGCGGCATCGGCCATTGCCTTGACTCGGCCGTGATACTTGAAACCAGACCTGTCAAAAGCGACTTTCTCAACACCCGCCCCGAGCGCCTTTTCAGCCAGATGCTTGCCGAGCGCACCAGCTGCCCCAATATTCCCGCCGTAGCCGTGTAGCTTGCGGAACTCGCTCTGAGTGGTAGATGCGCTGACCACAACCCGGCCTTGTTCCTGGTCGATTATCTGGGCATAAAAATGCCGTGGAGACTTGTAGACTGTCAGCCTCATTCCGAGTTGGCGCCGAATCCGGTTCCGGGTTCTAGATGCCCGCCGCAGGCGCATGACTTTCTTGTTACTCATGGAGTTGCCGCCCGGTTCCTAGATTTTCTTCGCCTGTTTGCGTCTGACATGTTCGTCACTGTACCTGATACCCTTTCCCTTATAAGGTTCAGGCGGTCTGAAACTACGAATCTCCGCCGCAACCTGACCGACTTTCTGTTTATCGGCGCCTTTGACCAGGACTTCAGTCTGGCTTGGTGTTTCCACATTCACGCCGCCTGGAACCTTATACACGACAGGATGGGAGAACCCGAGGCTCAAGTTGAGCTTCGCCCCTTCAGCCTGAGCCCGATAACCGACACCGACAATGGTCAGGGACTTCTGGAAACCCTGGGTGACACCCGTGATCATATTGCCCAGCAGTGATCGCGTGGTACCTGCCATCGCCTGGTCGACATCCCTAGAGTACTCAACCCGCAAGGTGTCGTCTTCGTGACGGATGTCGAGGTTTGGGTAAAGGGTCAGATCAAGATCCCCGTTTGGACCCTTTACCTTCACGGACCGTCCTTCAAGGGTAACTTCTACGCCTTTGGGCACGCTGATCGGGTTTTTCGCTACACGGGACATGCTTTGCTCCGGGTGGTTAAGGACACACTCAGAATACCGAACAGATCACTTCACCGCCGATCCCCTGACGCTTTGCCTGGCGATCGCTCATGATACCTTTGGAAGTGGAGATCATAACCACGCCCAGTCCGCCATTGACAATGGGCATATTTGCGGCACTGCAATACTGCCTTCTCCCGGGCCGACTGATCCGAGACATCTCTTCGATCACGGGTTCCCCCTGATGGTAACGAAGCACGATCGACAGCTCTTTCTTCCGGCCATCTGCAGTGACCTGAAACCCATCGATGAATCCTTCTTCTTTCAGGACCGAGGCGATGGCTTCCTTGACTCCGGACGAGGGCATATTCACGCTGACCTTGTCTCTGGCCAGTCCGTTGCGTATGCGAGTCAACATATCTGAGATGGGGTCTGACATACTCATGGGATCGGGGTTCCTTTTTTTATCTACCAGCTACCAGCTTGACTTGACGACGCCGGGTGCTTCACCTCGCATAACCACCTCGCGCAGCGCATTTCTGGCAAGTCCAAAGCGACGAAAATATCCCCTGGGCCTACCTGTCAGCGCACATCTGTTTCGCCGACGGCTCCGTGAGGAGTCCCTTGGCAGCTTCTGAAGATCAAGCATCGCCTGCCACCGTTCATCGTAAGAGAGATCCTGGTCTAGCAACTGCCGTCTCAGTTGTTCCCGCTGATCCTTAAACTGCTCCACCAGCTGCTGCCGTTTGACCTCGCGCGCCACCATCGATTTCTTTGCCATCTGATTACCGGTCCTTAATTCCGTAGCGGGAAATTAAATCCCCGCAATAACGCCTCGCTCTCTTCGTCTGTGCGGGCAGAGGTTGTAATAGTCACATCGAGCCCCCTGATCGCATCTACTTTGTCGTAGTCGATCTCAGGGAAAACAATCTGCTCCTTGAACCCCAAGCTGTAGTTACCACGTCCGTCAAATGAACGAGGCGAAAGACCTCGAAAATCACGGGAACGGGGAAACGCAACCGAAATCAGCCGGTCCAGAAACTCGTACATCCGGTCCCGCCGCAGAGTCACCTTGCAACCGATAGCCCAGCCTTCGCGAACCTTGAAGTTTGCGACCGACTTGCGAGCCTTGGTCACCACCGGCTTCTGCCCGGATATCCGGGTCAGGTCTGCTACGGCCGACTCAAGTACATTCTTGTTAACCAACGCCTCGCCCACTCCCATATTTAGCGTTATCTTGGTAATCCGGGGAACCTGCATCACGCTTTTATAGGAGAACTGTGCCATCAAAGACGGCACCAGTTCCTTTTTATAGATCTCTTCAAGTCTGGTCATAGGGAATTCCGCCTTAAGATCAGGTGACGTCAACAACCTCTCCGTCTGACATGAAGACGCGGACTTTCTGTCCGTCTTCCAAAACCTTTATCCCACTGCGGTCTGCCTTTTTGGTATTGGGGTTGTACAGGCCTACATTGGAAATCCGCACAGGTGCTTCACGCTCGATGATTCCACCCGTCTCGCCCTTGTTCGGATTTGGCCTGACATGCTTTTTGATCACATTCACATTGTCGACCAGTACACGCTGTCCTTTGATTACCTGCAGCACTGTCCCGCGCTTGCCCTTGTCCCGTCCAGCAAGAACGATCACATCATCTCCCTTCCTTATTCTTCTCATATTGCGTACTCAAAGCACCTCGGGTGCCAGGGAAATGATTCTCATAAACCGTTCAGACCGAAGTTCACGGGTAACCGGACCGAATATTCGGGTTCCGATGGGCTGGTTCTGAGGATTGAGCAGTACCGCAGCGTTACGGTCAAATCGGATCAGAGACCCATCCGACCTGCGTACCCCGTGCCGGGTGCGCACCACCACTGCGTTGAACAGTTCACCCTTCCTTACGCGGCTGTTCGGTATGGCCTCTTTGATGCTGATTTTTATGATGTCGCCCACCCCTGCATACCGCCGCTTGGAGCCCCCAAGCACCTTGATGCACTGAACCCTGCGAGCGCCGCTGTTATCGGCGACATCCAGCATCGTCTCAGCCTGAATCATCTTGCGGCCTCCCTACTCTGCCCGATCCAGCACCCTGACCAGACGCCAGGACTTGTTTTTGGACAGCGGGCGGCACTCTTCGATAATCACTTTATCACCTTCGTTACATTCGTTCTGCTCGTCATGAGCGTGTAATTTCGTCGAGCGACGAATGTATTTCTTGTAAAGCGGGTGCTTCAGCTGCCGCACAACTTGAACCGTGATGGTCTTATCCATGCGGACACTAAGGACGCTGCCCTGAAGGGAACGCCGCTTTACCGCCTGATTCGAATTCTCGTCGCTCATGCCCCCGTCCTTTCGATCTCATTCATTCGGGTTTTGATTCTGGCGATTTCCCTGCGAACTTCTTTGAAGCGGGCCGGGTTGGTCATCTGACCCGTTGCGTTTTGCATCCTCAGGTTGAACTGTTCCTTACGCAAGTCCAGCAACTCACTATTAAGTTCGGTCACGCCCATTTCGTTAAACTTTCGGCTCGCCATATCAAGCGGCCTGTCTTCTTACAAATGTCGTTGCGACAGGCAGTTTGGCACTAGCCAGGCGAAATGCCTCGCGTGCAGCCGTTTCGTCGACGCCTTGTATTTCATAGAGCACCGTCCCGGGCTGGACAAGCGCAACCCAGTACTCGGGATTGCCTTTTCCTTTTCCCATGCGTACTTCCAACGGTTTTTTTGAAACTGGCTTATCAGGAAACACCCTGATCCATACCCGGCCGCCGCGTTTCACGTAACGGTTGATTGCGCGCCGTGCGGCCTCGATCTGCCTTGCAGTCAGACGGCCACGGCCTGCAGACTTAAGGCCGTAGTCCCCGAAATTAACCCTGTTGCCGCGCTCGGCCAGGCCTCGGTTGCGGCCTTTCTGCTGTTTTCTGAATTTGGTTCGTTTCGGCTGCAACATATCTGTCGACCTCTCAGACGGAGACACCCGGTTGTGCGGTCGCGGCAACTTCGTTTTCTGCCTCGCCCGGCATAATTTCCCCTTTGAACACCCACACCTTCACGCCGATCACGCCATAAGTGGTATGCGCTTCAGCAAATCCGTAATCCACGTCTGCCCGTAGGGTGTGTAGAGGAACCCTACCTTCCCGATACCATTCCGTGCGTGCGATCTCCGCTCCGTTTAAACGACCGGCAATCATGACTTTCACGCCTTTGGCACCCAGCCGCATGGCACTCTGTACAGCACGCCTCATAGCCCGCCGAAACATGATCCGTTTTTCCAACTGCTGGCACACATTTTCCGCGACCAGCCTGGCGTCCAGTTCCGGTTTGCGGATCTCCTCAACTGCGATCTGGACAGGCACCTGGTTATTCATTTCCAGAATCTGCCGCCGGAGCTTTTCGATGTCTTCGCCCTTCTTGCCAATCACGATGCCTGGGCGCCCGGTGTGGATGGTGATGTTGAGATTCTCACCGGCCCGGACCAGCTCGATCCTACTGACGGCTGCGTTGACCAGCCGGCCGCGCAAGAATCCGCGGATCTTCTGGTCCGCTACGAGATTTTTTGCGTAGTTTCGCCGATTGGCAAACCATTTTCCGTCCCAATCCCGGATGACACCGAGCCGGAAACCGTTTGGATGAATTTTCTGGCCCATCAGCCTCTTCCTCCCTGTTCGTCGCTGACGCTGACGGTGATATGGCTGGTTCTTTTGATGATCGGCGTCGCACGGCCCTTGGCCCGTGGCCGCCACCGCTTCATGACCGGACCTTCATCGATGGTGATCGTATCGACCCGCAACTCATCGATATCCAGACCCTGGTTATGCTCGGCATTCGCGATGGCCGATTCGAGCGTTTTGCGAATCGGAACCGCGGCTTTTTTGGGACTGAATTGAAGCAGCTCGAGTGCCTGTCCAACCGGCAACCGCCGGACCTGATCTGCAACTAGGCGGCACTTCTGGGGGGAGACCCGTACGTACTTGGCAATAGCCCTAACTTCCATCGACACTTCCTCCCCTGCTTACTTCACTTTCCGGTCAGCAGCATGACCACGAAACGTCCGCGTTGCAGCAAACTCGCCCAACTTATGGCCGACCATGTTCTCGGTAATCAACAGCGGTACATGCTGCCTTCCGTTGTGGATCGCGATCGTCAGACCAACAAATTCAGGTGTGATGACGGATCGCCTGGACCATGTCTTGACCGGTCTCCTCGACCCCTCTTCTTTGGCCCGGAGAACTTTGGCCCATAGGTGATGGTCTACAAAAGGCCCTTTTCTGACTGAACGGGGCATGGCTATTTCTTCCGTCTGCGAATAATCATCGATACAGTGCGCTTGTTGTTGCGGGTCCGATAACCTTTGGTTGGCACACCCCAAGGTGTGACAGGGTCTCGGCCGCCGGATGTTCGGCCCTCGCCACCGCCATGCGGATGGTCGACAGGGTTCATTGCAACACCGCGGACCGTCGGCCGTATGCCTCGCCACCGCTTGGCCCCCGCCTTACCGAGTTTGCGCAGCGAATTCTCCGTGTTGCCGACTTCCCCAATTGTCGCCCGGCAGTCCAGGTGGACTCGGCGCATTTCCCCGGAGCGAAGTCGCATCAGTCCATAGCTACCTTCGCGGCCCAGATACTGGATTGAGGACCCTGCCGAGCGCGCCAGTTGTGCGCCCTTACCCGGTTTCAGTTCCACGCAATGGACGACTGTGCCTACCGGAATGGCCCGCAAAGGCAGGGTATTGCCGGGGCGGATGGGTGCTTCCTGTCCCGATTCAATCCGGTCGCCAACCCCACAGTTTCGAGGTGCAACAATATAGCGACGCTCACCGTCGGCATAAAGCAACAGTGCAATGTGCGCACTTCGGTTGGGGTCGTATTCAATCCGCTCGATCTTGGCCGGCACGTTGTCCTTGTCCCTCTTGAAATCAATGATCCGGTAATGTCGTTTGTGGCCGCCACCACGGTGTCGGACCGTGATCCGACCGGCGTTATTTCGACCACTAATCGAATTCTTTGATTCCACCAACGCACCGTGAGGACGCCCCTTGTGCAACCCAGGAGTGACGACCTTGACCATTCCCCTTCGGCCAGGTGAGGTGGGTTTTTGCTTGACCACTGCCATGTTCGATATCCTGTTCGTGTCTGGCGTTAGGCGCCACTGCCCAGAAAGTCGATGTCGTCACCCTCGGCCAGGCGAACATAGGCTTTCTTCCAGTTTTTCCGCTTACCAGGTGTACGCCCAAAACGTTTAATCTTACCGCGAACATTCACCACCCGGACTCTCTGTACGGTCACGTCGAACAGGGCTTCTATGGCCTGCTTAATCTCGCTCTTGGTCGCATCATCCAGAACCTCAAAAATAACCTGATGCATGGAATCGGCAGCAATCGTGCTCTTCTCGGAGATCACGGGCCGCCGTATTACCTGATGCAAACGTTCCTGATTCACTGTAGGCCCGCCTCGACTTTACGCAGTGCGTCGGTTGTAAAATACACCGCTTCGTTGTCCACCAAGCTCACCGGGTCGATTCTTCCGGCTTCCAGTACCTCAACGTCAACTAAGTTCCGGGCAGCGAGTGCCACGTTCTGGTCGTAATCCGCAGTGACCAGAAGAGCCCTGCCGTCGATACCAAGCTGACCAAGAACCGCTTTCATACCTCGGGATTTGGGTTCGGTGACCTGTATGTCATTACAAACCCGTAGGCGATCCTGGCGAACCAGCTCCGAGAGAATTGACCGCAGCGCCGCCCGGTACATTTTTCGGTTAACTTTCTGTGCATAACTTCGGGCAGAAGCAGGAAAAGCACGCCCACCACCCCGCCAGATCGGGCTGCGGCTGGTGCCGGCCCGTGCCCGGCCCGTGCCTTTCTGACGCCATGGTTTGGCACCGCCACCTTGTACTGCAGACCGGTTCTTCTGCGAACTGGTCCCGGATCGTGCTGCGGACAGGTAAGCAGTGACGACCTGATGAACGAGCGGTTCTCTGAAATCAGCACCGAACACAGAATCAGACACCTCAAGCTGTTCACGGCTCCCATCGAGTTTGAACACTGGAATTTCCACTGGTGATGCCCTGAGTTCAGCTGTTTGCGTTTGACCGCGATTTGACAGACGGCCTGATAACAACGTCAAAACCCTTGGGTCCGGGGATAGCGCCTCGAATCAGGATCAGGTTCTTTTCCGTATCGATTCGAACAATTTCGAGGTTCTGCTGCGTACTGCTTGCGTGACCCATATGCCCGGCCATCTTCTTGCCTTTGAAGACCCTGCCAGGGTCCTGATTCTGTCCGATTGAGCCCGGTTTTCGGTGGGCTTTTGAATTACCGTGTGTCGCACGGCCGCCACCAAAACCGTACCGGCGCATAACGCCGGCAAAACCGCGGCCGATGGTGGTGCCGGAAACATCGACCTTTTGTCCGGCCTCGAACAGGTCCAGAGACACTGCGGTGCCTGGCTCGTAACGGGATGCCGTGTCGGCGTCAACCGCAAATTCCCACAACCCCCGGCCGGGCTCTGTTCCAGCCCTGGCAAAGTGTCCTTTCTGAGGCGCGCTCACCCTACCCGCCCGGCGGGTCCCGACGGTAACCTGAAGCGCACTGTAGCCATCTGTCTCTTCGGTCTTGATCTGGGTGATCCGGTTGGCTTGGACGAGTACGACCGTGACCGGCGTAGAAACACCCTGGTCATCAAAGACCCTCGTCATACCGACTTTTTGCCCAACCATACCAAGTGACATATGTTTTCTCTATCCTGATAAATCGATCGTATTCAGCTCAACTTGATTTCAACGTCCACTCCAGCTGCAAGATCTAGTTTCATGAGCGCGTCTACCGTCTTGTCGGTTGGTTCTACAATATCCAGAATACGTTTGTGTACACGAATCTCAAGCTGGTCCCGTGAAGTCTTGTATTTGTGCGGAGAGCGAAGGAGATCATAGCGTTCCTTTCTGGTAGGCAACGGAATGGGTCCACGGACAATCGCGCCGGTGCGGCGTGCCGTGTCAATGATCTCGCTCGCCGAACGGTCGATGATCTTATGATCGAACGCCTTCAAGCGTATCCTGATTTTCTGGTTATTGACACTGGCCGCCATATAGAATTTCCCGTTGACTGAGAGTCTGCTCCCGTACCACTACTCAAAGATTTTGGTGACCACACCGGCACCAACAGTGCGACCACCTTCACGGATCGCAAACCGAAGCCCTTCCTCCATCGCAATAGGCACAATCAACTTGCCCTTCAAATTCACATTGTCACCAGGCATCACCATCTCAACACTCTCCGGTAACTCACACTGCCCAGTCACATCCGTCGTCCGAAAATAAAACTGCGGCCGGTAACCCTGAAAAAACGGCGTGTGTCGTCCACCCTCTTCCTTCGACAACACATAAACCTCAGCCTCAAAATGCGTGTGCGGCATGATCGAACCAGGCTGCGCCAATACCTGACCACGCTCAACCTCATCACGCTTGGTACCACGCAACAACACCCCAACATTGTCTCCCGCCTGCCCCTCATCCAGAAGCTTGCGAAACATCTCAACACCCGTACACACCGTCTTGTCAGTATCGTTAATACCCACAATCTCTACATCATCACCAACCTTCACCAGTCCACGCTCTATCCGGCCCGTCACCACCGTGCCACGTCCCGATATCGAAAATACATCCTCAATCGGCATCAAAAACGTCCCGTCTACGGCCCGCTCAGGCTCCGGTATGTATGAATCCAGCGCCTCCGCCAGCTTAACAATCGACTCCTCACCCAACTCCGATGCCTCACCTTCCAGCGCCTTCAACGCACTGCCCGTCACAATCGGCGTGTCATCTCCAGGAAACTCATACTTGTCCAGTAACTCCCGTACCTCCATCTCAACTAACTCAAGCAGCTCCTCATCATCAACCATGTCTGCCTTATTCAAATACACCACCATGTACGGTACACCCACCTGACGCGCTAACAAAATATGCTCCCGCGTCTGAGGCATCGGACCATCCGCCGCCGATACCACCAAAATCGCACCATCCATCTGCGCCGCACCCGTAATCATGTTCTTCACATAATCCGCATGACCCGGACAATCCACATGCGCATAATGACGAGCCTCCGTCTCATACTCCACATGCGCCGTCGCAATCGTAATCCCACGCTCACGCTCCTCCGGCGCATTATCAATATCATCAAACGCCTTCACCTCACCACCAAACTTGGCACTCAATACCCGCGTCATCGCCGCCGTCAACGTCGTCTTACCATGATCAACATG
>CAJXBY010000068.1 GCA_913051905.1 uncultured Gammaproteobacteria bacterium
GGACCGGGAGGTCCAGATTGAAAAGGCAACGATTCCAGAGACTGGTCGGTATCGTGCGTCGACCCGAAGCGTCGGGGATCCGGACGATATTGAACGCCTTGCAGCCTTGCTAATCCGCTCCGAACGTCCGGCGATACTGTTCGGTAGCCAGGTCTGGGCAGCCCGAGCCCATCAGGCTGCAATAGACCTGGTGCGGGCACTGAATATTCCGGCCTACTTCAACGGCGCAGCCCGCGGAACCCTGTCTCCGGGGGATCCGCATCATTTCCACCGTACCCGTCGAGATGCCTTCAACAAGGCCGACGTGATCGTCATCGTTGGAACGCCGTTCGACTTCCGGATGGGCTATGGCAAGCGGCTTCGCCAGGATGCCACTGTTGTGCAGATCGATATGGACTACCGCACAGTGGGAAAAAACCGAGATGTTTCGCTCGGGCTGACCGGAGATCCTCATGCGATACTGACGGCTGTTCTGGCTGCAACGACAGCCAGTAGCAATACCGGTGCGAGTGTACGGGAAGACTGGCTGACTGAGCTGCGTACCCTGGAGGCACAGAAAACCGACAAGCTGATGGCTCAATTTCTGACGGACAAGAGTCCCATCTCTCCATATCGTGTGGCCTGGGAGCTGAACGAGTTTCTGACAGAGGATACGGTCTATATCGGAGACGGAGGAGATGTCGTCACCATCAGTGCGCAGGCCGTTCAGCCCCGGGCGCCAGGAAACTGGATGGACCCGGGTGCGCTGGGATCCCTGGGCGTGGGTACCGGGTTCGCTCTGGCGAGCAAACTGGTTCACCCGCAAAAAGAAGTCTTGTGTTATTACGGCGACGGTTCTTTCGGGATGACTGCCTTCGATATGGAAACAGCCAACCGTTTCGGTGCGCCCTATATTGCGGTGATCGGGAACAACTCGGCTATGAACCAAATCCGATTCGGTCAGATCAATAAATATGGGGAAGAGAGGGGCGATACCGGGAATCTGCTGGGCGATATTCCGTTCTCGAAGTTTGGTGAGATGCTGGGTGGATATGGCGAAGAAGTCACGGAAGCGGGCCAGATCGCGCCGGCACTTGGGCGGGCCCGGGAAGCTGTGAGAACCTCCGGTAAATCGGCGGTTGTCAACATCTGGGTGGATCCCAACGAATATGCACCAGGGACCAAAGCCCAGACGATGTACAAATAATGATCTTAGCTGCACATAGTCGATTCGGAGACGGTAATGAAAGCTCTTGAAGGCGTTCGAATTCTGGATATGACACATGTCCAATCCGGGCCAACATGCACCCAGTTACTGGCCTGGTTCGGAGCGGATGTGATCAAGGTCGAGCGGCCGGGGGTCGGTGACGCAACCCGTGGCCAGTTAAGAGATATTCCGGATGCGGATAGCCTTTACTTTACGATGCTGAATCACAACAAGCGCAGCATCACACTCAACACCAAGGATGACAAAGGCAGAGAAATTTTCACTCGGTTGATCGAGGAATGTGACGTACTGGTCGAGAACTTCGCTCCCGGAGCCCTGGACAGAATGGGCTTCTCCTGGGATCGTATCCAGCAGATTAATCCCCGGATGATCTATGCTTCGGTCAAGGGGTTTGGCCCGGGCCCCTACGCCGACTGCAAGGTCTATGAGAATGTCGCCCAATGTGCTGGCGGCAGCGCATCCACAACCGGGTTTCTCGATGGTCCGCCGTTGGTGACCGGGGCTCAGATCGGCGATTCAGGAACCGGACTGAATCTCGCGCTGGGCATTGTCACTGCACTCTTCCACAGAGAAAGATCCGGTAAGGGTCAGAGGGTGCTTGCCGCCATGCAGGATGGTGTACTCAATCTCTGCCGGGTCAAATTGCGAGATCAACAGCGACTGCAGCATGGGGCCTTGAAGGAATATTCCCAGTTTGGTGAGGGCGTGGAGTTCGGTGACAGTACGCCCAGGGCGGGTAACGACTCAGGCGGTGGGCAGCCAGGAAGAATTTTAAAATGTAAAGGGTGGGAGACAGACCCCAATGCGTACACCTACTTTATTACGCAGGCAGCCGTCTGGAAGCGAATCTGTGACGTGATCGGTAGACCCGAATGGAAAGACGATCCGGACTTCGCCACGCCGTCGCAGAGATTGCCAAGGCTCGGGGAGGTCTTCGAAGCCATTGAAAACTGGACTAAAACCAAAACAAAGTACGAAGTGATGGAAATCTGCAACCCCCTGGACATTCCGGTAGGGCCCATTCTTTCGATGAAAGAATTGAGTGAAGAGCAGTCGCTGCGTGAAACCGGTACGGTTGTCGAGGTCGATCATCCCGAGCGTGGTGCATATTTGACAGTGGGAAACCCGGTCAAGCTTTCGGATTCGCCAGCTGAGGTCAGACGGGCACCGCTGCTGGGTGAGCATACCGAAGAGATTCTCCGTGAGGTTATCGGATTCAGCGAAGAAGAGATCATTTCAGCGCAGGAGGTTGGCGCGGTATAGGGCCAGACCCGGAGAGATAATTATGCAATTGATCGTCAATGGCCAGCAGGCCTTCGGAAAAGCTGTGCTTGAGGGGTTGCTCGAAAGAGGGGAATCGGTCTGCGGTGTGTACTGTGCACCGGACCAGGGGACCCGGCGCGATCCTCTCAAGGTCTTTGCAGACGAGAACGGTTTACCGGTCTATCAGCCGACCACCTACAAGGATCCAGCCGTCTGGGAACAGATGCGGTCTCTGGAGGCTGACCTGTGTGTGATGGCCTACGTGACATTGATGGTCCCAGAGGAAGCTTTAAACGTGCCCAGGCTGGGATCCATACAATACCATCCTTCTCTTTTGCCGATGCACAAGGGCCCAAGCTCGATCAACTGGCCGATCATCATGGGTGAGTCCCAGACCGGGCTCAGTATTTTCTGGCCCGACCAGGGCCTCGACACCGGACCGATTCTGCTGCAGAGGGCGGTTGAGATAGGGCCCGATGACACGCTCGGATCACTTTATTTCAATCACCTTTTCCCGATGGGCGTTGCGGCGATGCTAGAAGCGGTCGATCTGGTCAGAGAAGGCAGTGCCCCTCGCATCGAGCAGGACCCCGCTGCCGGTTCTTATGAGGGCTGGTGCCGAAGCGAAGATGCCCATGTTGACTGGTCCAAGTCCCATAAAACAGTGTACGACCTGATCCGAGGCTGTAATCCGCAACCGGGAGCTTGGACGAAATACCAGGGGCAAAAACTGACGATACTTGACAGCGTCTCGGATTCGTCGGTCAGCGGCACGCCAGGGACGGTCATCGAGTCCGATGACGACGGTATCACGGTGGCGGCCGGGGAGGGTGCCATTCGGGTGCAGAAGCTCAAACTTGAAGGGGGAAAGAAGCTAACAGCTGCGGAGTTTCTCAGTGAGCTGTCCCTGCCGGTGGGTGCCGCTCTGGGTACAGAATAGTCCACCAGGCTTTCTAAGAATGTAAGCCGTCGTGCTGTCCAGTTTATCGGGTCACGACTGAAGTTCTCCAGCCGGTGCCCTCAGGCTCCGGTGTCTCAATATCGTCTCGATCAATAAATTTTCCTTATCGGTGCCTTAACGCTTTTTGTCTGGCGTTGCCGGATAAAAGCGGTTAGCGTTCGCGTTGCGCGGAAGCGTGTAGCTGGATAGAAAGCAACCGCCTGGATGTCCCGCATTGAACGATTGATCTGGCCGGTCTTTGCCGGTCCGCACATCAAGTCTGTGATCGATTAAAGCGACTGGAGTCGAAGCTATGAAGGTGTGTGTCGTTGGGGCAGGCGCAATCGGCGGCTACTTGGCAGTTCGGATCGCCAGGGCCGGCCACGACGTATCGATTGTCGCCCGCGGCCCACATCTGGCTGCAGTCCAGTCCAGCGGTATGAAATTGGTCGAAGACGGTGAGACGCAACAGGCGAGCCAGCTGACCGCCACCGACTGTATCAGTGATTTTGAGTGCCAGGACGTGGTGCTCCTGGCACTCAAGGCCCACCAGATAGAGCCCATTGTCGATCAACTCGGCACATTGATGGGTCCTGAAACAGTCATGGTCACCCTCCAGAATGGGATTCCCTGGTGGTATTTCCAAAAGCTCGGAGGTGTTTACGCCGATCGCGTGGTGCGGGCCGTCGATCCGAACGGTGCGCTCTTTTCAGGGATAGACCCGGACCGGTTGATCGGGTGTATCGCTTATCCCGCCGCAATCATCGCCGAGCCTGGTGTCATTCACCATATCGAGGGAAGCCGCTTTCCCGTGGGGGAGCTGGACGGGCGGCAGACTGGCCGGGTGCGGGCAATCTCGGCCCTGTTTGCCGAAGCAGGATTCAAAGCTCCGGTCCTTGAGGACATCCGCTCAGAGATCTGGCTTAAGCTATGGGGTAACCTGACGTTCAACCCGATCAGTGCGTTGACACACGCAACTTTGGAAGACATTTGCCGCTACGAATTGAGCCGTCAGCTTTCAACAGCAATGATGACGGAAGCCAGGCGAGTAGGGGAGAGGTTAGGCGCACACTTCAGAGTCGATATGGAAAGACGCATCGCTGGTGCGGAAGCTGTCGGACGCCACAAGACGTCAATGCTGCAAGACGTTGAAGCCGGTAAGCCTCTTGAAATCGAGGGCCTGCTGGGGGCTGTGGTCGAGCTTGCCGAGGCAACGGAAACCGAGGTGCCCACCCTAAGAGCGCTCTATGCTTGTGTCAGTCTGCTCGACCAGACGATCAGCGAGGAGGGTGTTGCTATCAAAAGGGTGCGTCAGGATGTAGACCTCACCGTGGTGCAGTCCGCGGTGGCAGCAAAAGCTTAAGGTTGTTCACCCCGTCCCAGTCGCAGGTTGATGTCCTCGATCACATCGGGCATCTCCGCCCAGGTGTCGATCACGTAGTGCGCGCCTGCTTTCTGCAGCCGTTCCCTTGAGTTGGCCAGTCGCCGGGCGATTTCCCCGTCGGCCAGCGTATCTGCCTCTTCGAGAGAATCCATGTCCATGTAGTTGCTGTAACGCGCGATTCCAATACCCCAGCAGCCCGCTTCAAGCGCTTCGCCGATTCCCGAGACTGTGTCATCCATTTTCACGACCGACTGGATCGGATGAACGTCCATCAGATCCAAGTTGCGATAGAGCATAAAGGGCTTCGGCCGGACACCATTGAGCACCTCATCGCCGGCGACTGAAGCATCCGGAACATAGCCCTGCTTTCTGGCGTCTTCCTCAAGTAGATCGACCATACTGCGAACAAAACCTGTCGTAGAGCCGATCTTGATGCCCTGCTTCTGAAACACCTGGGTGGTTTCGGCGACCCCCGGCAGTAAAGTGGTGTACTGTCGCAGGCAATCGAGCTGCATGGGTACGAAATCGGCATACATGCGTTCGACGTCACCCTGGCCGGGGTAGGTGCCGTGTGACTCTCGCCATCGCTCGCGGATTGTTTGGTCCTCCGTCATCACCTTGATATGCAGATCTTTGCGCAATCCCATCGGACCGCGGGCTTCCGACATGCTGACTTCGACGCCGTGTTTTCTGAAGACCTCTACAAAGACAACTGCCGGTGCGAGTACGTAGGCGTCAGCCGTCGTGCCACTCCAGTCGAGAACAAGGCCTTTTACCGGGCCTCTATAAATCCGGCTGTAAACAAAATCTGCTCGGTTGCTCATGGGTCTCTCCCGATTGATGGACTCAACTGCTCTCAACGGTGTACCGGACGAGGCGGGGCGGTCCGTCAGCCGTGGTGTCGATCTGTCCTCAGCCGGTGTGGTTGAGAACGGCGTCAAAGATGTCGTAATTGTGGAGCCTGTCGAGAGATAAGCCGTATAGCGGCTGGCTGACAATAAAGGGTACCCGTTGCTCAGACAGGCCGCCATGGGACCGTAAAGGCTCCTTGAGCGTTGCCAGGTCATGATAATCCGCCGAGTGACCCAGCACCCAGTGATCACACGCGATGACCACAATATCGCCTACCCGGTCTGCCGGCAGCTCGAATTGGCGGCAGGCGTCTCGGCGGCTGAGGGCGAGTTCAATACCTGGCGTAGTTGAGAGGATGTCAATCACGTGCTCAGCGATCCCGGGGTCGTCAAGGTAGAGCGTTGCAAACCCACCCAGTGCCCCATGGTGCACCACATACGGGTCTGTGATGGGCAGGATAATTCTCCCGTTGTAACGGCCCTGCAGCAGGGGTTCAAGATAGACGATATTGGGCTGACCTTCGACATTGTGTTTCGCTTTCATGCCGTGGTCGGCAGTCAAGGCAATCACGGCACCTGAATCATGCATCTGTTGGAGGTAACCGTCGATCATTGCGCAGAAGTCGTCAGCAACGGAACTTCCAGGTGCGTGTTTGTGCTGGATGTAGTCACTGGTTGATAGATAGATGATGTCCGGGTAGGTGTCCCGAAGCAGCTTGAGTCCCGCTGCAAAGACGTATTCGGACAGCGCGCCGCTGTAGACGTCTGGCACGGGTAATGCCACCTTCTCGAAAGCATTGTCTATCCCGTTTTCTTCCAGCGTCGTGCTGGAGCACTGTTCAGCGGAAAAACAGACAGCCCCGCCCTGTCCAAAATCGAGTTGATGCCCCAGAAGGCGTCTCAGCTTGTCCTTGGCGGTGACTATGGCGATGTTGGCGCCCTTCTGTTGGAAGGCCCGGAAAATGGTCGACGTACGCAGCAGGACCGGATCGTTCATCATGATCTCCCGATCGCGTTCTACGTCGTAGAAAAAATTACCTGAAATGCCATGCACTGAAGGTGGTACACCGGTCACGATCGAGAGATTGTTGGGGTTGGTAAAGCTGGGAATGATCGAATCAGCGGTTTCGAATGTTGCGGTGCGTCGGATCTGTTCGAGGTAAGGCATGCGCCCGTTACTGATGGCTCGCTCCAGATAACCGCCGCCGTCTGAACCGAGATAGTCCGGTTCGCAGCCGTCGAGGCATACGACTACAACCGGCTGTGCCGGCCAGCGGTACTGGCGTCCATTGCTGGTAACGCAGCGCATATCGGAGGAGTCTCGCGTCACGTCGAAGGACCGTAGTTGGTGACAATCAAAACCGACAGTACCTTGCGTAGGGACAACCCGCCAGGATCGCGCCGCCTGAACACACTCAAGGATCTGTCGTACAGCGGGTGTGGATTGAAAAGCGTGACCGAAATACAGTCATTCACAGCAGCAGCGAACTCGAACGCAGGATGCCGGATGCCTTGGTCTTTTCATTGTGGACCTGACGCAGTTGCACCATCAGATGATCCAGCTTCGGGCATAACCAGTAATAGAGTTGCCGGCTGGACTGGCGGTCAATCAGGTAGCGGTAGGTTTCTAGTCTTCTTTGGCTGATTATGATGGTTTCAGGGCCTTGCAAAACGAACTGGTAGGGTCTCAGGCGATCACCTTCGTGAACCAAATAGTGTGGTTCGCTCACTCCGTTGCGTAGGTCAATTCGAGCCATCAGTTCAAAGGACAATGGGTCGAGAACTTCTTGGCTGAGTTCAAGCAGGTGCTCGGCACCGCGTGCCTGGGCCCGGCTGACACCGTCTGAGAAGTTGAATTCAATGTGAATAGTCCCTTCCGGTTTTCCTGAGCCGTCATCCGCCGTATAAAGGATCGGGACGATCCTGCCACCTTCGAACCTGAAACGCGACGTTTCAACCGCACTGTCGCGGCCGGCGAGTGAGGCCAGTCCTTTCAGTGTGGTCTTTGCGGTCAGCAGGTACTCGTCGCCATCGCGAGACAATTCCACAGTGCGTTCTGCTTTGAATGGGGATCGGCTTATTGTGTAGGTCGCAGAGTAGGGTTCCAGCTCGCCCCCCAGACTGAGTGCCGGTGTCAGGGCTGTCAATAGAAGCACCGGGGCCACGGAGATCCGGAGTACATAGCTTATGAGAGAGGCATAATGCCGGCTGAAGATGGGATGCATAATTAAGGGCAGTCTCACGTTGGCAACGGTTTCATTACAGTATTCTAGAGCACCCGGCCTACAGGTTCATTGCACATTCAAAACCGGCACAAGTTATGAAAATCCGGATCATCACCTACAACATTCACAAGTGCATCGGTGGAGTCGACCGGCGCTATGCGCCGGAAAGGATCGCGGCGGTGGTTGCACATTACGGGCCAGATGTCGTGCTTCTGCAGGAGGTTGCCAATCGGTCCCCGCGCTCGGGAGGTGATCGTCAGGTCGATCTGCTCGGGACCATGCTGGGTTTCCAACACCGCGCATGGTTCCCGAATGTCCGTCTACGCGGAGGCGGCGAGTATGGCAACGCAGTGCTCAGTCGGTGGCGCCTGACCGCATCCGAAAATGTCGATCTCACCATCCCGCCGAAAAAACGACGTAGCGTGGTGCATGTACGTGTTCGCGTGCCCGTAGGAAGCCAGAATCCGGGCCGGCCGCGCTCCCGCACTATTCATCTGTTCAATACACACCTCGGGCTGTCCGGCATAGAACGGCGCCTGCAGCTGAAAAAGCTGCTGAGCAGTCCTTCCGTTTCTGCCATGGGTGAACGTATACCGTTGGTGATTGCAGGCGATTTGAACGACATCTGGGGCACGCTAGGTCGGATGGTCCTGAAACCTGCTGGCTTCCGGGGAAGCCGGGGTACCATACGAACGTTTCCAGCCTATGCACCGGCGCGACCTTTGGACGGGCTCTACGTCAAAGGTGACCTTGAACTGGTCAAACTCATGCCCTCTCGGCTAAAGCTTGCCCGCCAGGCCTCGGATCACCTGCCTCTAGTGGCAGACGTGCAATTACGCTGATCAGGCAAGATAATGGCGGATGATCCAGCGGGCCGCCATGGCCGGCTTGTGCTGTCCTTCGATCTCAACAGTAACGTCGTGGTACAGAGTCAGTTCGCCCGGTGTCTTCTCCTCAATAGATTCGAGTTTGAAATGTCCCCGGATTCTTGACCCTGACGGGACCGGGGAGAGAAACCGTATTCGGTCAAATCCGTAGTTGACCGACATCGCCGTCCCCTTGATCTGCGGCAGGGTCGATTCGACCATCTGTGTTAGGTGGGAGAGAGTCAAAAACCCGTGGGCGATGGTACCGTCAAATGGAGTTTCCTTCCTGGCCCTTTCAGGGTCAATATGGATAAACTGGTGATCATTCGTTATCTGCGCGAAATCATCAATCATGTCCTGCGACACATTGATCCAATCTGAAAGCGCCGGCTCCCGCTCCGCTGTTGCTCTGAGTTCATCGACAGATATTTCCGGTGTGCAGGCCATAGTGTGCCGCCAGGTTTACCTGGCGAAGTAAGTCATTCGACAGCAGGTAACAGGATACTCTATCGTAAAATCGGTCTTCGCAGAAAACCCGCCAAAATGCCGCAGGTTAGGGTCACGCCAGCGTACCACCTGGAACTACCACTCGGGGCTTTTTGAATGATGATTCAGCTTATTTATCAGGGGCACTGGTTCCTGTTCAGTCTCATCCTGAGTGCTCTGGTGGTCTCCCTGTCCTGTCATGAGTTCGGTCATGCCTGGGTGGCCCGTCGCTGTGGCGACACTACCGCCCAGCGGGCCGGACGCCTCACCCTTAATCCACTTGCCCATATCGACCCCATGGGGTTGTTGATGGTGATGATCGTGGGTTTCGGTTACGCAAAACCAGTACCAACCGATCCAAGTAGATTCAACTCCCGCTATGCGGAGTTGTTGGTTGCAGCCGCGGGTCCGGCAATGAATCTCATACTGGCAGTGATTACCGTCAACACCTACCTGGTAGGTCTGCGCTTTGGCTGGTATGGGCTGGACGAGGCGCTTCCCCAGAGTTTGATTTTTGTGGCGCGGATAAACCTTCTGCTGATGGTTTTTAACCTGTTGCCGATCGGTGCGCTGGATGGGCACTATATACTTCCTTATTTTCTGCCCCGAGGACTTTCCCAGCGATATCGGTATCTGAATGCACGCTATGGAAATCTGACGCTGCTTGCGCTAATCGGGCTTGCAATTCTCGGTGTACCCGTCCTTGAAGGTGTCTGGCGTGTCAGTGACGCACTGCTGCCCATGGTGGCGATCGTCTGGTAACGGGACCTAGACCTCAATCGGGTAAAGCAATGCATAACGGGGATAAGCAGCATTCAGAGAAGGCCGCCCAGCTTCTGGATCGGGCCTATGCCCTGAGCGGGGGAGAGGACGCACGACGGCTGTACCGCGATTGGGCATCGACTTACGATCAGCACCTTGAGCAGGATCTTCATTACATTGCACCGGGCCTGATTGCCGACATGCTTGCAGAGGCCCTGCCGGACCGAGCCGCACGGATACTCGATGTCGGATGCGGTACTGGGTTGGTCGGTGCATATCTGGCCGGCCACGGATTCAGTGCAATTGATGGCCTGGATTTTTCTCCAGAGATGCTCACCCGGGCCGAAGACAAAGGCTGCTATACACAACTTGTGGAAGGCGATCTCAATTCAGTGCTGGAAATTCCCAGCCAGATCTATGATGGAGCGATTTCCTGCGGGACCTTTACCCATGGTCATGTACAGGCGAACGCCTTGGAAGAAATTTTCAGGGTGCTTAAGCCTTCAGGACTATTTGCCTGTACCGTACACCGTGAGATCTGGCAACCGGCAGGATTTGAATCACGGTTTGCGTCGCTCGTTGGCGACGGCATAGTGGAGTTCGAGAGACAGAAAATGGATTCGTACTATGAGGGTTCCGCTGCAGACGGCCATTACTGCCTGGTCCGTAAGCTGTAAGCTCAAACCCCGACGGTGTCCGCTGGTGCCTACAGCGGAGTGTTAGAATGGTGCGCGTACCCCGCGTGCCAGGAGCGTAGCCTCGGTCTGTTCTGGCGGCGGCAGCCGGTCTCCTCGGTGGCGATAGATTGTGAACCCGGTCAGGTCCGGAAGGAAGCAGCCGTAGCAGTTGAATCGGGTGCCGGGGTTGGGCTGGCTGGCGCCGCCACCAGAGGCTATCACCAGAAAATGCCTGAATAGTTTGAGCGATCACCCCTGATGAGTTATCTGGCACTGGCCCGCAAATGGCGACCCCGAAGCTTCGATGAAGTCGTCGGCCAGGAACATGTGGTATCCGTATTGGCCAGTGCGCTGGACAACGACCGTGTTCATCATGCCTTCCTGTTTACTGGGACCCGAGGTGTAGGAAAGACCACCCTTGCCAGGCTGCTGGCCAAAGCGGTGAACTGTGAAAGGGGGGTGAGTTCCAGTCCCTGCGGGACATGCACCGCCTGCCAGGGCGTTGACGAGGGACGCTTCCTCGACCTGCTGGAGGTCGATGCCGCATCGCGTACGCGGGTCGACGATACCAGGGAGATCCTTGACAACGTACAGTACACCCCGACACAGGGCCGCTGCAAAATCTATCTCATTGACGAAGTCCATATGCTGTCCGGTCACAGCTTTAATGCACTGTTGAAGACGCTGGAAGAGCCCCCAGGGCACGTAAAATTTCTGCTAGCGACAACTGATCCTCAGAAACTTCCGGCGACCATATTGTCACGGTGCCTGCAGTTGAATTTGCGCGTGCTGCATCCGGATCAGATTACCGGACAATTGGAGAAAATTTTGAAGGCAGAGAATATCGCCTACGATGTGGCAGGTCTCGGGGTGCTCGCACGGGCAGCGTCCGGCAGTATGCGTGACGCATTGAGCCTTCTGGATCAGGGCATCGCCTTCGGCGGTGGCGGTATTACGGTAGACGAAATGCGGGATATGCTGGGCATGATTGAGACCCGCTTCGTCGAAGAGATACTGCGTGGACTGGCTGCCGGGGATGGACCCGCGGTTCTGGAGGTGTGCAACAGGATGTCTTCCCGTGCGCTGGACTATATGACGGCCCTGGACGACCTATTGCTTGTCTTGCATGACATCTCACTTTACCAGACGATGCCCACTGCCCTGGCTGCGAAAGGAGGTGACACCGGACTGGTAGCGGATCTCGCCGGTCTGATGTCTCCTGAAGATATACAGCTTTATTATCAGATCGGACTGATTTCGAAAAGAGATCTGCCACTGGCACCGAGTCCAGCGACGGGTTTCGAGATGGCTTTGCTACGAATGCTCGCATTTCGACCAGATACTCCGGAAAAGCCTTCAGGTGCGCCAGTTGACAGAACTGATAATCCTAAGGGATCCCGACCGAAGACTACTTCAGCTGCTGCATTACAGCACCATGACGCCGTAGATCTCAAAGCTACGGCCAGCCCGCTAGAAGCACGGGACCTGTCGCAACCCGAGGTTTGGGCTGACCTCGTCATGGGTTCGGGTCTTAGTGGAATAACACGGGAACTCGCCATGAACCTGTCTCCCTGTCGGTTCAGCGGGCAGACCCTGGAGGTTTCACTGGTCGATTCTCTCGGTCATTTGTTCAGCCCGTCGCGTCTTGAGGTTATCGAGAAGAATATCGCTGAAGGGCTGGGCCGAACGCTACGGCTAAAGAGAGTGGAAGCCGTACCCGGTGACAATTCGGAGACACCGGTGATAAGTGAAAAACGCCGGGCTGAAGATGCACGGCTGGAAGCCTACCAGAACCTGATCAATGATCCTGCCGTTCAGGATATCATGAATGTGTTTGATGCAACGGTCGTGCCTGATTCAGTAAGGCCCGGCAATCACAAAGGACGAGAACAATGAAAGGACCGTTGGGCAATATCATGAAACAGGCCCAGGCCATGCAGGAGAACCTCAAGAAGGCTCAGGAGG
>CAJXBY010000069.1 GCA_913051905.1 uncultured Gammaproteobacteria bacterium
GTTTTCTTTTTATATTCGCGAAACTGATTCTGTAAACGTCCGTTTTCTTCCAGACTTTGCTTCAGCTTTGTACTTAAGGTGTTAATTTTCTTGCCCAGACTTATCGTCTGGCGATTTCTTTCTGAACGCAGATTGTCGAGTTCTTTGCTGATTTTTTCGATCTTTTCTTTCAGAATCCCGTTCTTCTTGACGTCAGTCCGTAATGAAGCTCCCGAGAGATGGGACAACATGTGGACATCGCCATATATTTTTTCCAGAAGATCAGTCGTCAGTGAGGGATGCGAAACCAATGTCCAGAAGGCGCCTGCAATATCACCCGAATCAATTGCCTTCTCCCAGGCACCACTCAAAATCTGCTCCGGAAAATTACCAATCTCCTTAATGATGCCAGAGAATTTTCGGTCCAAGCGTTTTTGCAATCCCCGCGTGATCTTCGAATCTTTGTCGCTGGCGAGATTAACGAACGCTTTATGTAAATCATAGTCGTTGAAATTCTGCCAGGTCGAACTATTGTCGTGCTCCGCGATTGTTCGGAGTTCTTCTATAGTTGCGCAGGTTCCTACGACACTACAGAGAATCTTCGTAGGCAATTCCCAGAGCTTTTTACGCCGCTTAGAGGATCTAGGACGGGCCTGATATTCGAGATACTCTTTGGACAGGGTAGGGGTTGACTCACCGGGGCTGTCTGAACTGTATAAGACGGAGTTGAAAGTCATTTCGACATCGCCCCGGTGAGTTAAATCTGACAAAGGCACCGTTTTACGCAGAGGTTATCAACGAGGGAACGGTGCAACTCCCCGAACGACTGGTCAACCGTCGGAATACGATCAGTCGTTATATTTCACTTCGTCTGCCAGTTTGATAGCAGCCGCACGATTATCGGCGACGGCAGCAAGACTCAGCGAATCTTCTTTGAAACTACCCCAGGAATATTGCAGCGCACTCCAAAGTACACCCGGTTTTACAGGATATTCGGCATTCTTCTGAGCATACATCTCCTGCCCGGCCTCGCTGGCAAGGAATGCCATTAACTTGATCGCGTTTTCCTTGTTGGGTGCGTGCTTGGTCAGCGCAACACCACTGACATTCATGTGCGTACCCCGGTTCTCCTGGTTTGGAAAAATCACGTTTACCGACTGGGCCCATGGCACCTGTTCCGGGTCCTTGAACATCTTGGCCATGTAGTAATGGTTGATCAC
Source organism: uncultured Gammaproteobacteria bacterium (assembly GCA_913051905.1). Next base: position 1,200 of record CAJXBY010000069.1, read on the forward strand.
AGCCAGGTCACAGACCCCTTCTTTTATCGCCTTGATCTGCGCGCGATCATTGCCTTGCGGTTTTCGAGCGAGGTTGGCTTTCAGTCCCGATAACCACTTTTTTGCACCCTCTAATCCGTGATGGGCGATCATGCTGGCCGTCAGGGCGACCATGTAAGGATGTTTACCCGACCGTGTGCAGATGCGCCCTTTCCACTCGGGATCGGTGAGCTCTTCATACGTGGTGATTGCCCCTGGTTCTACTCGATCCTTGGACGCAGCGATAATTCTTGCCCTCGTCGTCAGACCGAACCAATGACCCTTCGGTTCCATGTATTTGTCTGGAATGTCCGCAGCAAAACGGTTCCGATTCACAGATTGAGTCAACCCCGCCTTCTGAATATCAGACAGACGACCGATATCTACGGTAAAGACGAGATCGGCCGGACTGTTTCGACCCTCACTTTCCAGTTTCTCCAACATCCCTTTTTTGGCATAGACCGAATTGACCTTGATTCCGGTCTCTTCAGTAAATTGAGCGAACATTGGGTCGATTAATGCCGGTTTCCGGTAACTGTATACATTCACTTCGCCGGCTTGACTGACAGAAGCCCAGCTCATGAGTGTGATCACAACACTCAAACTCCATACGAAAATATTTTTCACAATAAACTCCAGTCTCTTAATTGATGGTAAGAATCATTCTCACATGTTAATGAGAATGATTCTTATTTAAAAAGAAAACTAGTCTACAGTCAAGCCCCCGAAGAACACTATTTCTCCGGGGTGCAAAAGAGTATTGGCTGGAACGCGAAGTCTTAAGAAGCTGTCTCGGCTCGGGCAACCATCGATGGCAGAAACGCCACCGAGATCAAAATCGCCAATGCAGCAGCGGTCAACACCCAGAACAACATATCAAAGCCCCAGAATCCGTAAATCCAGGCAATCAGCGGGACCGAACTGGCACTGACCGAAAACGTGACGATATAGCGCAACCCAAACACCCGGCTTCGCCACTCGCTGTGCGTGACCCTGCCGAGCAGTACGTCGTTAATGGGAACCTGCCCGAATACGGCCAACATAAAGACCGCACCCACCGCCAGTGCGGCCGAACCGGTAGCGCCGACCATGAGGACAAAAAACAAAGCCTGTATTCCAGCCACCGCCAGAAAAACCATTTTGAGCGAAACCCGGTCCAGCAGGAAACCGACAATCAACTGCCCGACCGAAGCCAGTGCGAAAACAAGAAAGGCGAATCCACCCACTGACGTGGCCGTCAAAGCGAGATCACCCAGTCGCTCGTCAAAGACCTTCGGCAATGAAAACGTCGTGCTTTGAAATACCAACCCGCCGACTGCGGTCGAGAAGAAAATGACCGCGAATATTTTCACCAATACGTTCCGCGGTACCTGTAGCCTTTGTTCGAATTTTGGTTTTCCACTGTAAGCTGCGACATCATCGAGCCGACGGCTTACAGATAAGAAGACTGCGTAGGTGAGCCCGATGGCTACACATACTGCTCCCGGCCAGACAAACGCCGACCGCCAGCCCGCCTGATCGATCAGAAAACCCGTCACCAGTGCAGCACATCCGACCCCGAGATTTCCGAACACACCATTGATTGCCAGAGGCATACCCGTTTTAGCTCGTCCCTGTACGACCATCGCCAACCCGACAGGATGATAGATGGCGCCGAATATGCCGATTACGAACAATCCGATACCGATCTGCAGAGGAGTCTCCGCCAACGCTGTGAGCATGGCGGATCCACCCATACCCAAGAAGAACACCAGCATCATACCTTTGCGGCTCCATTTGTCGGCCAACCAGCCTGCCGGCACCGCAAAAACCCCAAAAGCCACAAACCCCGGGGTAGCGTAAGGAATTAGCTCGGCGTAACCCATGCCCCACTCGCGGGTGAGTGCGAGGGCGGCCACCGCAGAAAAAATCAGAATAATCAGATGATCGAAAAAATGCCCCACGTTGAGAAATAGAAATTCCAGTTGCTTAGGTTTCATCTGATGCGCCGTTTTGTCGAATTCGGTAGCCGCCCTTATGGCGATTCGATTCCATTTATCCAGCGAGTGCCGGTGATGCTGAGTTAGCTGCCTGTAGAGCAGAGATTCTGACACACGGTGCGGACCGATCAACAGCGATATACGGAAAACCTGCCGAGGTTGATGTGACTCCTTTTTTCCGGATGAAGCTCTGAAGACGGTAAAGTCACGACTGACCGGGGCCAGATCTGCCACACAGGGCTAGAGCGTCTTCTTTAACGATGCCAAGGCAGGGGTCGACTGGTGACGGTAGACTCCCTACTCAGTAAACCCGACCCTTCTATTGAAGCGGTTCCACTGATCATCGTCCACTGAGTTCCTGCCCGACTCAGCTACCCCCCTTCACCAAGGAAGCGATCCAATGGCCATAACCGAACCCAAAGTCAGCTGCAGCATCGAATTTGACAGTGCGGGCAAGCATCACGGCTACCTGAGCGTACCCCACTCACGCAATGATTCTGGCTGGGGTGCCCTGCACGTACCCATCAGCATGATCGGCCACGGCGAGGGACCCACACTGGGGTTTTCGGGCGGCAACCACGGCGATGAGTACGAAGGACCCATCGCACTGATGAAACTGATCCAGCGACTTCAACCCGACGATATTCAGGGACGCGTGATTGTCATTCCGTGCCTGAATTATCCTGCGGTTATGTCCGGTGACAGGGTCTCACCCATCGATGGTGTCAATATGAACCGGGCGTTTCCGGGCCGCCGGGATGGTTCAGTATCCGAGATGATTGCCCATTTTGTATATTCGAAAATCATCCCGCTCTGTGACGGCTGGCTGGACATCCACTCGGGAGGAAAGACCATGATGTTCTCGCCCTTTGTGGCTTACCACCGGCTGGAAGATCGCGAACTGACGGAAAAGGCTCGGCTGGCTGCAACTGCAGCCGGCGGACCCATCAGCCTGGAACTGGTCGAACTCGATTCCGATGGTATGCTGGATACCGCCGTAGAGAATGCCGGCAAGATCTTCGTCGGTACGGAACTCGGGGGCGGCGGAACAACCTCCACGGAGACTGTTGCCGTTGCAGAAGATACGGTAATGAATCTGCTCGCCCATTTCGGCCTGACCAAGAATCCACCGGTCACGCGGGAGGCCCGCGGGCTCGCTCCCACACGCCACATGCATATGCCGGATCCCGACTGTTTTACCATTTCAGAAGATGCCGGACTCTGGGAAGCTCTGACCGATCTGGATGCCCCCGTCAGCAAGGGCCAGGCACTGGGCCAGATACACTTCCCGCAAAAGCCGCAGACAGACCCCGTTGTCTACACGTCCCGCATCGACGGCACATTGATCGGCCGCAGCCACAAAGTGCTGGTATCGCCGGGGGATTTTCTGGGCCTTGTTGCGCTCGACCTGTGAGCTGCAACCTGAGTGGGAGCCGAGTCAGGACCTTCCGACACGTTTTCCAAAAAGATGCGACCGGGCCTCGGCATCAGGCGCCTCGTTGCCCCGACGGGAACGGGTCTCCTTCAGCAAGTCATAGCCCCGGCGGAGTGCGGGCCGCGTCTTGAGCGCGTCATACCAGCGGCGGATGTTCGGAAAATCTTCAAGATCGATCTGCTGGCTCTTGTAGGTCAGAACCCAGGGCCAGCAGGCCATATCGACGATCGAGTATTCGCCACAGATGTGTTCTTGATCTGCCAGTTGCCTGTTCAGCTCGTCGAATAGACGCAGCACGTTATATCGGTATCGATCTATCGCGTAGGGAATCTTGTCTTCGGCGTACAGTGCAAAATGCCCGTGCTGACCCATCATCGGACCCAGCTGGCTGGTCTGCCAGAACAGCCACTGGGTCGCCTGGTAGCGGCTGTTGAGATCAGCAGGTGCAAAACGGCCGGTCTTCTCTGCGAGATACAGCAAAATGGCGCCCGACTCTGCCAGAGCCAAGGGTCCGCCCCCGCCCGCCGGCTGATGATCGACGATCGCCGGCATCCGGTTGCTGGGGCTGATGCGCTCGAAGGCCGGCTCGAACTGTTCCCCGCGTCCGATATTGACTTCGACGACCTTGTACGGCAGCGCCATTTCTTCCAGCGCGATCGAGATTTTCCACCCGTTGGGCGTTGGCCAGTAATAAAGGTCAATCATTCTGCAGTTCCAACCTTTGCAAGGCAGGGCTAATCATTCGGAATACGCCTCGCGTCCGATTGCACCCGCGTCACGCAAGTCATCGATCTCGTCCTCCGAGTAACCCAACTCAGCGAGGATCTGCCGGTTGTGCTCCCCGAGCCGTGGCGCACCCTGTGGGTCCGCCGGTGGTGTGCCTTCGAAACGTGCCGCCACCCGGGCCTGCCGTACGCGTCCAGCGACCGGGTGCTGATACTCCTTGAGTACCTCGCTGGCAATGATCTGGGGGTGTTTGAGGACTTGGTTCCGGGTGAGCGCAGGTGCGCAGGGAACTTCCTCACGCTCCAGAATCTCCAGCCACTCCTGGGTGGTGCGCGACTTGAGTTCGTCCTGAATCAGCGACAGGCGCTCATTGACATTCCGATCCCGAAGCGCACTGGTCTTGAAACGCGGGTCTTCCAGCAACTCCGGCCGGTTGAATGCCCGCGCCAACGCCGCCCACTCCTTGTCCCCCATGGTCGAGGCCGTGATGTAACCGTCTTTAGTCTCATAGATCAGATCGATAAAACTCGCTGCTGCCTGATTGCTTAACGAGCGGTCCAGGTAAGTCTGTCCACCCATGTCCGATGCCCACAGAAAATTCAGCACGGCGTCCAGCATCGAAAGCCGGACGTGTTGACCCTTACCTGTTTTGGCCCGGGCCAGAAGCGCTGCCGTGACGGCCTGGGCAGCGACCACTGAGGTGAGCTTATCGGGCAGTATTGTGCGCACCAGGCGCGGCCGTTCACTGTCGGAGCCGGCCTGGATCGTGGTCAGGCCCGACAATGCCTGGATGATGGGGTCGTAGACCGGTTTGCCTGCCAGCGGCCCACTTTCACCAAATCCCGAGATCGACAGGTACACCACCTGTGGCGAAACCTCGCGGATGTCTGGCTCGGCAATACCCAGCCGCTCAACTACCCCTGGTCGAAAATTCTGGACAAAGACATCAGCAGTAGCTGCAAGTTTCTTGAGCGCGCGCTTGCCCTTGGCATGCTTCAGATTGAGAGTCACGGACCGCTTGCTGCGATTGATGTTAAGAAAATTGACCGGTAGGCCGTTACTGCGCCCGCCCAGTGAACGGGTAAAGTCACCTACTCCCGGTACTTCAACCTTGATGACATCGGCACCCTGATCACCGAGTATGGACGTCGACCAGGGTCCTGACAGCATGGTCGACAGGTCAATAATCCGATATCCCTCCAGCGGTCCGCCCATCGTTGCAGCTCTACAGCGTTTTATCCAGGGCAATACCGCCCCGGCGTTCACCGGCCGCCACTGAGCCCCAGAGCACGGTGTGGTCTTCCGGCAGGGCACGGTTACCCGGCGGACACAGCCAGATGCGCATGAGTCTTCGCTGAAAACCCGCCGCCGCATCATCATTAAAGGGGTGCCTGGCGTGATAGATCACGTGGTTGTTGAGAAACTGCATATCACCGGGCTCGAATACAGTCTCAAAACAAAACTGCTCGGCCAGTTCGGCCAGAAGGTCCAGTGCCGCCCACTGTGCATCGGTCATCCGCGGAACCTCTGGAAGCAACTGAGCGGCCTCAACGTACGTTCTGGAATAGTGGCTCGTGAACTTGCCGTCACGGCAACCGAACACCGGCAGTGAATAGAACATCCGTTCACCGCCGGCTTCTTCCCCCAGGCGTGAGCGGTAGATCGGGGCATACAGCAATTCCACCAGCTCAGGACGCTGCCGGAGCATCTGGTTGTGCACGTTCACCGAACTTGCAATTCTCGTCTGCCCCCCACTTTTTGCACGACCCAGGCAAAACAACCCGACGATGTCGGCGCGGTCCGTATGGAACCTCAGCCCGGCCGTTGACGCGGTGCGCGCCCGGGAGGAGAGAAAAACACCATCTTCTGTGGCCACCTGGCCGTACCGCGTGCCAACTACTTCGCCTTCGTCACAGATTTTGCGCAGCAACTGGCCTTCGGCGTTCTGGTAAACAGGCACGCCCAGATGAAGACAAAGGCCATACCACAGTAACTTCTGCTCTTCGGCAGTATAGTGGTCTGGAGTCAGCCCCCTGATCCGAACCATCCCACTGCCGTCTTCCAGCTCAGACCCGATGGTCTGCAGTTTTTCGGAAAGCTCCGGCAAAGGAAATTCTGAAGGCGTGAGAGATGACCACGTCAGCCCGCCTGTGACAGCATTCTCCAGCGCACGATCCAGGCAGGCCAGGTCCTCTGGGCCGAGTGTCACATCCCAGCCCGACATCTCATTGACCTTTGAACCCAACCAGGCACAAGGCCCTTCCAGAGGTCTGCGCTGCACTGTTGTCACCACGATATCAGTTGCGCCACCTTGATGATTATTGCTTCATCACCAAGGTGAGGCCGTCCCCAACCGGAAGCATGCTCAGCAGCACGCGGTCGTCGCCATGCAGGTGCTGGTTCAGCGTACGAATCGCATTGGTATCGTCGTCGTTCTTGCCAGGATTCGCCACACTGCCGCCCCACAGAACGTTGTCGATCAGAAGCACTCCACCCGTTCGAAGAAGAGACAGCACGTTCTCGTAGTACACCAGGTAGTTCTCCTTGTCGGCATCAATGAAGGCGAAGTCATAACGGCCTTCTTCACCGTCTTCACGTAGCGCCTGAAGCGTTTCGGTAGCAGGACCGATCTTCAGATCGATCTTGTCACTGACGCCGGCTGACTGCCAGTATCTCTGACCCACGGACGTCCATTCCTCGCTGACATCACAACATACCAGGCGACCGTCACTCGGAAGCGCCTGGGCGACACAAAGAGCGCTATAACCGGTGAATGTTCCAATCTCCAGCGCTCTGCGGGTCCCCGTCAGCCGCACCAGGAAGGCCATGAACTGACCCTGCTCCGGCGAGACCTGCATCATCCCCATCTTCATCGGGGCCGTCTCTTCGCGCAATAACCGGCACGCTTCAGACTCGCGCAGTGAATGCTCGAGCATGTAATCGTAGACCGAATCCGTCAATTTCAGCGTTGACCGTGACATGGGTATACCGTGTATTTACAAAGTTACAGTGACTCGATGTTTTCCGGGCTTGAGTCACCTGAGCCGAAAAATTCGGCTCGCTCAGTGACTACCATTTTTCGCCAAATGGCCGCAGATCCAGCTCGAAGGTCCACGCCGAGCGTTGCTGACGGGTCAACTGGTAAACGCTTTCCGCGATGTCGTCCGGCAGCATGAAATGCTCGTCCGGCAGGTCCGGCCTGGAAGCTCGGGTACGTTCGAGGTCGATGATGCCGTCGACGATTACATAACTCACGTGCACCCCGGCCGGGCCCAGACTACGCCCCATCGACTGGGCAAGACTGCGCTGTGCCGCCTTGGCCGAGGCGAAGGCCGCGCTTTGCGCCCCGCCGCGCAAAGATGCCGTCGCGCCAATGACCACGATCCAGCCGGCCTGGTTGGCCTTCATCGACGGAATGACCTGCTGACCCATGACCAGCAGACCAAGGGCATTGGTCTGCCACGACGATTCCATGCCCTCCAGCGTCGTGTTTTCTACACTACTCCACTCGCCGGAACCCGCGTTGTAGATGAGCACGTCGACCGATCCGACTTCGCGATGAATACGCTCAAACACATCAACGACGGCGGCAGGATCCCGCACATCACAGGCAAGGGCCAGTGACCCTTTGACCTCACTTTTCAGTTCTTCAAGATAAGCGGCGTTCCGTGCCAGCATGACAACGGTATAGCCTTCCGCAGCGAACCGACGCGAGAACGATGCACCATTTCCGGGTCCGACACCGGCCACCACACAGACTTTGGACATGACGATTTCCTTTGACTGATCCAGAACCCTATTCTGAACGAACCCGGGGTCCAGTTCATCCCTGCTGCCGGCCAAGACATTTCCGGCTGAATGATCCGGCGGTCCACTGACGAAAGACCTCCTCCGGCGCGATTTCCCAACGTGAGAAATCGGGTTACCATTGAACCACGGTTTCAACGTCCCGTTCAGGGATAGACTAGAAACGCTGATACGCTCACCCGAAACTACCGTGACCCTGGAAAAAGCCCACAAGATGCCACCCGTACTGAAAGCCTGGCACGAGGTCGTACGAACCCGTGACGCCAGACTGCTCGATAAGCTGATCGCCGACGACGCTGTGTTTCACTCTCCGCTGGTCCACACACCTCAGGAGGGCAAATCGATCGTTATCAAATACCTCTCAGCTGCAGCCCTTGTTCTGCTGAACAAAAGCTTCAGCTACCAGCGGGAAATCATCGGCGACCACGAGGCGATGCTTGAATTCCGGGTAACCGTCGAAGGCATCGAGATCAACGGAGTGGACCATATTCGCTGGAATGAGAACGACCAGATTGTCGGATTCAAAGTCTGGGTGCGGCCACTCAAGGGCATCCAGAAGGTCCAGCAGTCTATGGCCGCCCTGCTGAGCCCGGCCTGACAACCAACTCGGCCGAGATCTTCCGCGTCAACGACTGAACGGGGACCCAGCTGGCTCGTTCCCGATCAAGTACTCTTGTTCCGGGCCATACGCATCTCCTCATCGATGATCCGCTGACCCTTCAGAATCGTGTGGCTGATCGCCTGTTCCTTGTCCGTGTGTGTCTCGGCACGGATGAAGTGACGGGATTCGACTTCACCGTCAACTGTCTTCTCGATCAGACCCTCAGTGCTCCAGCCGCTTTGTCCTTTGCGGGGCGTGGGAACGATCGTGCAGGCTTCATGTTCGACAGCCTGAGTTCGATCGACGCTCTCCGTGTCGCTACTTGACGAAGAAAGAAAATTTTTCAGAAACTTGAACGCCATGCGCATCTCCATTTCCGGAACACCAGTCGGGCCCGTAACGTATCGACCCCGTCCGGCCGGCAGATTCCCTGGAACACGGAACTTCATTCTCCAGGCTACAGGACGATGGCAGTGTAACCGATCCGTAGCCGCAGTCCGCAAGACCCTAGCCAATCAGAGCGCTAGCGATCAAGCTGTTCCGATAATCAGCTCTTTCAGGTGATCGAGCCCCACCGGGCCCGCGCCCAGCACCCGGCGGTGAAATTCCTTCAGCGTGAACCAGTCTTCGCGGGTGGCTTCCTCGCGCAGGTCCAGAATGAATTGTTCACCAACCTTGTAGGAGATTGCCTGACCCGGCCAACCCAGGTAGCGTGTTACTTCTGAACGGGAATTTTCATCATCCATCAGGGCGTGACTCGTCAGCAGCTGCACTGCCGTTTCAAATGTCCACTCGGTTCCCGGTTCAAAAGATGCATCCTGTGGGATCGCGAGATCGAGGTGCATACCAATGTCGATCACGACCCGGCAGGCCCGCATCATCTGACTGGCAAGCAAACCAAATTCATATTCGGGCTGACCAAAATAGCCCAGTTCTGCCATCAGACGTTCGGCATAAAGCGCCCACCCTTCGACGAAGGCAGTATTCTGCCACCACTGATTGGTCTTGCGCACTTCGGGCACCGCATCATTCGTGAGGATCGTCGAAATCTGCATGTGGTGTCCGGGAATGCCCTCGTGAAACAGCAGGGCATCCAGATCGAACGTAGCCTGATTGGCCATGTCGCATAGGTTGAGATAGATGTAGCCGGGCCGTTCCCCGTCGGGCGAGCCCGGATCGAAGTAAGCCGCCGGTAGAGTGGGTTCGCGATAGATTTCGGCCCGTCTTATGACCAGCGGCAATGGCGCGCCATCGTGGAAGGCCTGAGGCAGCGCCTGTGACATCGCGGATACCAGGTTGCGGGCGCGTTCCAGGTAGTCTTCCCGGCCCTGGTCCGTATTCGGATAATAGAATTTCGGGTCTTGCTTCAGCCGCTCCATAAACTGCTGGAGCGTGCCGGAAAAACCCACTCGATCCATGATCCCGTGCATCTCGCCGTGGATGCGGTCGACTTCGGCCAGCCCCAACTGGTGGATTTCTTCCGGCGTCATGTCGGTGGTCGTGAATTGGCGGATCAGAAACGCATAATAGTCGTCGCCGTCGGGCAGCGACCAGACACCGGCATCGGCGGGCGCCTTCTTCGCCTGTGCCTCAAGCTCTGCGATCAGTCGTTCGTAGCCGCCCTTGAAAGGGCCGATGAGCGCGGATCTTGCCCGCGCCAGCAGCGTCTCCCTGACGAAGGGTTCCGCCTCCAGCCCATCGACCTTCCGCTTGAAGTCGCCCCAGACCGGGCTGTCGCTCTCCTGGTCGAAAGGCGCTCCAGTGACGATCTGGCGCGCCCCGGCGATGAGAAGCGGATAAACAGATGCCGCCATGTAGAAGCCATGCGCGGCGTGATCCTGCAACCGCGCGACCATCTGATCGAACGCCTGCGACGCGAGGTTGAGCCGGCTTATATAGTCTTCAGCATCCTGAAGGCTGCGGATCGGGTGCTGGTTGATCAGCACATTGGGCACGTCGATATGCAAGCCCACAATCTGATTGAGCGGGTAATCGTGGCGGCGCCAGCGATAGCGTTCGGCAATGATCTGCTGGTCGCTTTCGAAAGCACGATACTGCACCTGCGCATCGGGTGTCAGCGCATCGAAGTCGATTGCATGCAGCCGATCGAGATTGATCAATGCGGCGCGCTGCACCGCTTTCTCCCCGGCGGCAGAAAAATCGTCCCACCGATCCCTGCCGACTGCCGAACCGACCGCCGCCCCCAGCATCGGGCTGAGCTCTATCGTGCGTAGATATGCCTCCTCCAGCAGCCCCTTCAGCTGCCCGTCCGGATTGGGGGAAGACATGGCGGCCAGCGATTGGCTCGGCAGGATTGCCGGGATGGCGACCGCTCCCGCAATTACCGTGATCGCGCTGCGCCG
>CAJXBY010000070.1 GCA_913051905.1 uncultured Gammaproteobacteria bacterium
GCTGCAACATTTCTGGAACTTTCGAAAATGCAGATTGATGCTGAGCGTGAAGTGCGCAGTGATCAGGCCAAAGCCATGGGGAATGCCCTGCAGGGTGCCCAGATCCGCATGTACGGCGGCAGTGACGATGGCACCATAGACAACATCCGCAGCCTGTTCACGTCGGGCTTCGGCGTAGGTGAGGCTCTTGAAGGCCTGGCCCAGTCAATGCCGGATGGACTGCGGCAACGGTTTGCAGAAAACGGCATTCGCGGCTTGTTCGGTGCCCCCGGAGGGACGGGCCGCTTCCAGCATGCGGTGACCGAGATTGGGGAACTCCTCACGCAGACGCTGAAAACCAGGAAAAACCGAGAAGAGACCAGTTTCAAGGATGCCTTGCTGCAGCTTCAAGAGGCTGCCGGATCAGACAAGTCCAAAGTCGATGCGGTTTCGCTGCTGACAGACTTCAACCAGGCAGGGGTTTTCGATGATGTCCCGTTCGAAACGGTCTGGAGCCTGCTGCTGGCGACCTCGAAAAGCGTAAATTAACCCCCGCTAAGCGGTTAGGTCGTCATGCCAGAGTACGACGTCGTTCTGAGCGACGTCTGCAAAACCTATCCCGGTGACACACGGGCCGTAATCGATTTCAATACCGAGATCGAGCATGGCGCCTTTGTCGCGATGCTCGGACCAAGCGGCTGTGGCAAGACCACCACGCTGCGCATGATCGGGGGGCTCGAGGAAGTCACGTCAGGAAAGATCATTCTTTCCGGCGTTGATGTGACTGACCTGCCGCCCTCGCAGCGTGACACGTCGATGATGTTCCAGAGCTTTGCGCTGTTTCCGCACCGTACCGTCCTGCAGAACGTTGAGTTCTCGCTGAAGATGCGCGGTGTTTCGCCCGAGGACCGTCAGCGCCAGACCTGGGAAATGCTGGAGCTGATCGGCCTCGAGGAACTGGCCCAACGGTTTCCCAGAGACCTCAGTGGTGGTCAACAGCAACGAGTCGCCCTCGGCAGAGCTCTGATCAGCCGTCCCACTGTACTGCTTCTAGATGAGCCGCTGGGTTCTCTGGATTACAGCCTGCGCCAGGCGATGATGGTAGAACTGAAGAAAATTCAAGGGGAACTCGGCATGACTTTCATCATGGTCACGCATTCCCAGCAAGAAGCACTCTCCATGGCAGATCAGGTCATCGTGATGAGTGACGCTGTCATTCAGCAGACCGGCACCTCCCGGGAAATCTACGAGAATCCAAAAACCCGGTTTGTGGCCGAGTTCATCGGCAACAACAACCTGTTTTCAGGTGTAGTCCGCTCCCACAGTGGGTCCATCGTGATCCTCGAGCAGAACGAGAAACTCTTTTACGTTACAGCCAATGACTCGTCTGATTCGATAGCGATCGGTTCTGAGGCCTATCTGTCGGTCCGTGCAGACAAGATGCATACCGGCCACCAAAGTGAAATGGCGAATCACGTCACCGGTAATTACCTGGCTACCGAATACCTGGGTTCACTGGAAACCGATGTATTTGAAATTGCGCCTAACCACTTCATCCACGTAGAACAGCATCGTGAATCGACCCAACGAGATTATCAGGTCGGGGAGCCGGTCGAGATCAGCTGGCCAACCAACGCCGGCGTACTGCTCAGGTAATCTCCTCCGGCCTCGTCCGCGCTCGAAAACACCTGCTGTGGACTACCGCCAGACCTTGAGGTCAGGTGTTAGTGGGTTCTGCGATAAAGCACACTGTAGATCGCCAGGAAGAGCGCGATCATCAACAGTGAGAATAGAGTCGAGGCCGTACCCAGTGCAAACAATGTTGGTCGAATCCGCTGCGTCATCGATGCATTGATATCCAGCGGCAGGGTGTTGAATTCCCCCGCCAACAAAGTGGTGCGGGCAAATTCATCGTAGGACAGGGTGAAGCCGAATAATCCGGCGGCGACAACACCGGGCAGGATCAGTGGGAACGTCACCTCTTTGAAAACCGTCCACTCATCGGCACCCATGTCCCTGGCTGCCTCCTCCAGACTGGTATCAAATCGATTGAAGACCGCCATCATAACCAGGAAACCAAATGGCAGGGTCCAGACCACGTGGACGCCTAGACCAGAAGACCACCAGGCCGCTGGCATGCCTATCTGCCTGAGAAGAGTCGCCAGTCCCAGACTCAGCAGGATACCGGGGACCATCAGCCCAGACATGACCGTATAGAACAGTAAATTTGAACCTATGAATCGTTTTCGGAACGCCATCGCCAGCATAGTCGAAAAAACAGCCGTGATCACCATCACGATTAAAGCCAGAATCAAAGAGCGTAACAGGGCTCCCTGCATGTCCCCTACGGTCGACGGCTCAATAAGCTTCTGCCACCAGTAGAAACTCGCACCGCGCATCGGGAAACTGGTACCGCCACGACGACCCTGAAATGACAGAATAAACATGGCAATCATCGGACCGTAGATAAAAATCAGAAACAGGCCGTAATAGCCACTGAAGAGCGTGGTAATCCATGCCCGTTTTTTCCGCTGAGTGCTCCAGCGCGCCATTCTCACAACTCCTTACGGATGTTCACCAACCGCAGGATGATCACTACACCGATCATCATTGCCAACATCAGCATAAGCGCATTGACAGCAGCAAAGGGATAATTTGCGATGGCGTAATAATTCAGGATAACCGTACCAACGGTACTGGCCTTACCACCGTAGACCACCACAGCCGTTGCAAATTCACCCATCAGCATGACGAAGATAAAGATCATGCCAATTGCGACGCCGGGCAGGGATAGAGGCAGGATGATCTCCCGAAAAATCTGAAATGCGGTGGCACCCATATCCCGGGCGGCTTCCAGAATCTCACTGTCGATCTTGGCCAACGAGAAAAATATCGGGCCAACACACAGAACCACATAGAGTTGAACCAGGGCAGTGGTGTAACCGAATTCTGAATAAAGCAGAAATTGGGCCGGTTTGTCGATGATACCCAGTGATACCAACAATGAATTGAGCAATCCACGCCGGCCGAGCATGGGTAACCAGGCGACTGCCCGAATCAGGTAGCTGGTCCAAAACGGCACCATGCAGACCAGGAACAATGCCATCTGCCACTTGAAACTACTGACCCGCATGGCCAAAAAATAGGCAATCGGGTATCCAAGCAGAAGGCAAAGGATCATCACTTCAAGCGTGTAGGCAAAGGTACTGCCGAGGGTCCTGATAAACACACTGAGCTTCAAAAAATTCCGGTGCTCGGGGTCAAAAAATCCTTCTGCCAGAAAATATTCAGCGTAGTTGCCGAAGTTAAGATCGGCTTCCAGCCCATGACCTGTAGAGGTCCACAGGCTGAACACAACGATACTGACCAGTGGAATCACCAAGAAGACAAGTAGCCAGACCGCGCTGGGGGCAATCAGCCAACCCACCGGGAAGCCACCCTCCCGACGCCGTTGTTTCACACCGGTCACAGCTCCAGTGTGTTCAGAAACCACTGGCTGGTCTCCGATTAAGCCTGGATGACTCGATGTGGTCGGCGAGTCCATGCCTGTCCTCGATAGCGGGTTACGACCCAGCACTTGAGCCTGCTGTGCGCTGGCCGATGCAGAAAAGCGGCGCCTCTACAGCCGACACCCTTCGGGCTGATTAGAGTCGCCGCTTGATGACTGTCCCGTGCGCAGATATCACCCGGGTTTCAGTTACCGGCCAGGCTGACTCACTGGCCGGTCTTGGTTCAAGCCCGTCCTTATTCGACGGACTGGGTCCTGATCAGGCAGTCAGGAACTCGGTCCAGCGCTTGACAAGGTAATCGTTCTCTTTCATCAGTGAATTCCACACACCGATATTGGAGAAACGATCCCAGTACGAACCACCGTCCCGAACCTCGCCTTTAGGCACCAGTGGGTTGCCGAATGGATCCATCAGTTCCTTGGCGGCTGGCTTGCCCATGTACCAGTAATCCCATTCTTCAGGTTCGAGGTGTTTCTTGACGTTCTCGGTCTGGGACATGTAGTAACCCTGTCGAGCTACGAATGCACCGGCCCAACCGCTCAGCCACCAGTTGATGTACTCGTAAGCCTGATCGAGCTTCTTGCCGGACACCTTGTTGGAGATCGACAGTCCGCCATGCCAACCACGGTAGCCTTCTTTGAGGTCAGCATAAATACACGGCACGCCTTCCGAACGTATTGCTGTGACTGCCGGCGACCACATGCTCTCGACAGCAACTTCACCCGACACCATCAGGTTGACCGATTGGCCGAATGTCTCCCAGAACGCACGGAAATGACCTTCTTGTTTTTTCTCGATGAGAAAATCGATCAGGATATCAATCTCCTGGCGGGTCATATCGCCCTTGTCCTTGAAGTCGACCAGGCCAATGGCTTCCGCTGCCATGGCCGCATCCATGACTCCGATCTGCGGCACATTCAACAGCGCGGTTCTGCCTCGGTACTTCTCGTCAAACAATTCGCCCCAACTCTCCAGTTTGCCATCAGTCTCTTCGGGGTTGTAGCCGAGAGTGTCTGCGTTGTGCCAGGTTGGAACGGCCGAGACCCAACGGGTCGGTCCATCCACCAGATCACCGCTCTCGTTCAGCCATAGCTTGCGGAAAGGTGCATCGCCGTCGCCTTCTTTGGAATCAGGCGTAAGTTTTCCCTTCTTACTCAAATCGGAAATCGAGTCCCATTCCGTAACTCGCGTTGTATCGGTCGGGTGCCAGACTTTGGCTGGAATGAAGACGTCAAAATCATTGTAGTAGCCTTCAGCGATGTCGTACTGGTCATTCTGGTTCAGCATCTTGCCGAACATTGCTCCATAACCCAGCGCCTGACCACGGATCTCGAACCCCAGGTCCTTGGAGGCCTGAGCCTGAATCTCGTTGATGATGCTGACACCGAGTCCAATGGTGCGCAGCGGCTCATTACCGGTCGAGATATACGGGAAACCGGCGGCCACGGTTCCAGCCGCAACAGCTTTTGCCGTGGTTCCCATGAACTCACGACGGGTAACATTTGTACGCCCTTTAGCGGTACCCCGCTTGTTGATGGTGTCTGCCATTTGTCAGTGTCCTCCTTTGTTTACCAAGTTAAACGAGTCCCCGGCCATCCTAGACGCCAAACTATTCTTAACGAGTGAATGCTCCGCTCGACAGTTGTACAGTCAGGCCAGGAGTTAAAACTTTGCATCCTTGCAGTTCAGGCTCCAGTTGATGATTCTCAGAAACCAATCTCTATGCCCTACTCACCGGGCGAATCAGCTTCAGCAGCCAGAAAATAACACAGAATATGCCGGTGATGATCACCAGGGCGATCGTTGCAGCAATCCGTTTTCCGAAGTCCGCGTCAAGGCCAGGGCTGCTCTGAAGCAAGTACGTGCAGACATTCTGCACTGCCTGCAGCGTTGCACCACCGCTCAGCAAGATTGCCGTGAAGGTCGATCCTCTCAAAGACGTCAAGACCATCGATTCAATACTGCGCTGCTGGACGATATGCACTTTGTAGGCGTGCCAGTGAAACGTACAGAACCCGATGATGCCGATGATCAGCGCAGCCCAGAATATCGCATTGTTGTAACTCACCCCGTTGAGGACCAGGGT
The DNA here is from genome assembly GCA_913051905.1 of uncultured Gammaproteobacteria bacterium. The sequence goes on from CAJXBY010000070.1 coordinate 5,575, forward strand.
AAAGAGATCCTCAAACGGTTGGAAAAAGTAAAGAAACACCAAGACGAGGATGAGCAGCAAGAACCCCACCAACGTCCAGAACCACTGCCATCCCGTCATTTCGACCACACCATTAAATTGGTTCCCAACCGGATATCCTGTCTTGATCATGCCTGACTGAAAGTCAGTTGAAACCTGTATGCTCCAGCCCACGTAATCTGAACCAAATCGTGTACGAATTCAAGGAGAACGCAAGGCGCCGAGCTGTCAAACCCTTGCCCTGCACAGCAAGTGTTCTAAGGAGCTGCCCCTAACAGCAACACAGCAAAAAGGATCACAAAAAGACTGTCCCTTGCCGGTCCTCCGCCCTGACGGTCGGTACCCCGGGTTGCAATCAGCGCGATGATCTCGATGACAAGGAATATGAGCGCAAGCACAACGAACGGCCACACGCTGGACCACCACGAAGCGTCTTCCGGGACCTCCAGACCACGCTGCATCCGCCAAATCTGAAGCAACACGGGGGTCACCAGGAAATATCCATAGGCGACCAGAAACCGGTAGCGGGTCACTTTCCGGTCAAGCATCCAAAAGACAAAAAAGAACAAGACGAGATGGAGTAAATCCCAGAAGAGAACCGTGTAGTTCTCTTCACCGCCGTGCCTGAGTAGATTCAGAAACCCCAGAAACAGCAAAAAGACAGCCGCATCGCAGAACACCCACTCCCTGAACGGTTCACCTTTGCCCTTGATTGACCAGGAGCGGGTCGCCTTATCGAAGAGCAGTACCAGGGACACACCCAGAACAGCTGGATAGAGCAGGTACACCATCAGCCGGTGCTGATCCACGCTGTCAACAAAGGTCCAGTTGAGCACCAGGAACGCCAGCACCAGCGCCAGCAAGCCGAGGAGCCGGGTTCCAGCGGGTGTCTGTACCGGCTCCGCTTCACTTGCAACCGCCACGGGCTCGATACCCTGGTTTGCGGGCCGTCTTCGGACGATCATCCCGACCAGAAAAGCGACCAATGCGACCGTACCAATCGCCAGCATCGCAACCAGAAAGACCAGTGAACGTGTATTGACCCGCCAGGACTCACCGGCCGCCACTTCACCAGGATAGAGGAATACAATGACGACGACCACTGCAACAATGACTGCAACCAGGACTAGAACCGCCAGCAGGTATTCAAACCACCGGGGCCCTTCACGTACAGACTGCTGTCCGCTCTCCCGTGCAGTGCGTTCCATCCGCTGCACAACCAGGTAGACACAGAACGCAACTAGACCGATAGCCGCAATCGCGGCCATAACAAGGATGAACACCAGCGATTGTGTTTCCAAGCGTTTCGCTCCGACTCAGAAGTTCAAGGTTTAACGGCCGGCAGGGCCGTCCGAAATCCCTGAATTCCAGCAGTCAGCTGTTTCGCAGAACTTTCTGGGCGCATTTGACTAGGCTCTGGTCGGCAGCAGCCTGAAGGCTTGCGCCGATCGACGATGCGCTCGGATTGTCATCCACACCCGTTTCGGTAGCATAGGTACCGTTGGCCCGTAACTCACCGCGTACTTCAGTGACACCCCGGCGCGAAGTGTAATAGACGACATCAAAGCTCCAGGCTTCACCGAAGGCCTCGCGAAGGGATTCGATCGTTGCATCACGGGTTCGACCGGCAGCAGACGCCGCTGTTTCAGCAGCAGCCGGCGTTTTCTCGGACTGTGCAATCTGGGTTGCAGGTAGAGCAGCCCCAGGCTGTGGTTGTGTTGCGCTGGAAGGCGGCACTGCCGGGCTTCGCATCTGGATTTCGCTCATCGCTGTGGACGGCTGACTGCGCATCTTGGCACGTAGCGATTCAGTGGCGGTTTCGTCGACCTGCTCAGCAGCGAGATCGACGACCACACCATAAGCTGCCTTAGCATGCTCTACCGTACAGAAATCGTCCAGAACATCTTCCAGCACCTGAGACGCCGGACGCTCCAGCGGATCACCGTAACCGCCGCCGCAGGGTGCGTAGAACGCGTGGACATCACCGGACCTGATCTTCAGACCAGAGAACTTGGCTGGCATCTGTTGAATATCGTTGGGCGTCTCGGCGTTGTAGATCTCGACCTTGCCGGTCGTTCCGGGCCAGCCCCCAAAAATACCCCAGGGCACGTCGTGGTGCCGCTCGTTTTCGTGGGTGATGAAACTATCAGTGAGCACCCGCTGCGACTTGACCACACCGATACCCCCACGAAACCGTCCCGCTCCGGGCAGCACATCGTCGCGAAGTTCATAACGGTCGCAGATCATGGGCAGGTGCATTGCGAGATCTTCAAGCGGGTTGTTCCGGGTATTGGCCATCAGGTTGTCTATGCTGTCCGGTCCGTCGGAGCGTGGCCGGCCACCATAGGCACCCTCGTTGACTTCCAGAAAGACCCAGTAATCACCTGATGGCCTCACGCCGGAATAAGACACAAAGGACAGCGACGCGGAACTGCCGGCGATGATCTGATCCGGCAGGACAGGCGCCAGTGCCTTATAAATGAGGTCTATCACCCGGTTAACCTGGGTAAATCTTGCCTCCGCAGCCGCCGGAAACTCGGGGTTGTAGATCGACCCTTTAGGTGCGATCACCTTGATGGGCCGGAACGAGCCTTCGTTGGACGGCACCTGAATCTCCGAGGTTTCAGCATCCAGCAGCAATGAACGAATCGCACAGAAACAGGCAACTTTTGTCGAACCTTCGAACGGCACGTTAAATCCGGTTTCAACCTGGTCTGAGGAACCGGTGAGATCTATCTCGATCGAATCCCCTTGGACCCGCACACAAACCTTCACGGGCAGCCGAACGTCACGGTTCTTGCCGTCATCATCCAGAAATCCTTCAGCGCGGTATTCACCGTCCGGAATCTGTTCTATCTTCTGCCGCAGTATCCGCTCGGTATAGTCCATCAGTTGACCGGTCGCTGCCAGGATCGTGTCCTTTCCGTAACGTTCCATCAGTTCGATGAAACGCCGAACACCCAGTTTGGCAGAAGCGATCTGTGCCTCGATATCACTCTGCAACTGTTTGGCGGCGCGGCTGTTTCGACCCAGAAACTCCCACATCGCAACATTGCGGACACCTTTTTCATAAAGCTTGGTGCCGGCAAACAGCATACCCTCGGCATAGACATCCGGAATATCGATGATCAATCCTGGTGTGGCCGCACCGATGTCAAGGTGGTGAGCCGTATTCGCCGCAAAACCGACCAGTTGGTCCTGATAAAAACAGGGGATCACAATAGCTAGGTCCGGTGAGTGGCTAGCTCCGAAGTAAGGATGGTTGTGGAGGACAACGTCACCCTCGTTCCAGACACCGCCCTGCAGCGAGTCCTGAATGCCGTACAGATACCCAGGTAGGGAACCGATATGCAGCGGGGTGGATTCCGATTCACACAGCGTATTGAAGTCAGTGTCAAACAGGCCGGCGCCGAGATCCTGTGACTCACGGATAATCGACGAGAAAGACATCCGGTAGAGGATGTGACCCATCTCTTCAGCAATCGTATCCAGCGCGCCGCTGATAACCTGTAAAGTAATCGGATCTAGTTCGTCTGCTGCCATGTCTTAGCTGCCCTTACGGACACTCAGTTGCTGCGCTCAATTGTCAGATTTCCAAACTCACCGGTATGGGCGACGTAACCGGGCGGGACCAGTACCGTGGAGTTATGCTGTATGACAATTGACGGACCGGCAAGGGTATGACCGGTCCTCAGGTTTTCACGGGCATATCGAGGTGTTTGTAACGTCTGTCCATCATCAAAGACCGTCTCGCGGCGGTAAAGCAGAGCCTCTTCGACGGTGCCACCACCCGCTTCATCGAGGCTCGAAACCTTCAGTGGGGTCACGCGCTCCATTCCAATCACCCGAATGGTAATCAACTCCACTTCTCCGTCCTCGAACGCATACCCATAGTCCAGACGATGCTGCGCGTGGAAACTGGCTGCGATATCGGCAACGTTGGCCTGAGTCACTTCTCCTTCCGGTATGTCCGCTCTGAGCTCAAAACCCTGCCCGTGATACCGACACTCGGCAATGCGTTGAAACTGTTGGCGGGCGACAGGAACACCATCGTTTTCAAGGTCTCTACCGCACTCGCTAACCAGTTCGCTGACGAGGGTATTGATTCTCTCTATTGTGTTAGCGGTCACCTCCGATAGCGAAGCGATCAAAGAACGCGCGTGCTCGTATTGCATGTCGGTCTGCAGCAGACCCATTGCAGCCGTAATACCCGGAGCCACCGGAACGATGACGTTCTTCGCCGACACGGCCTCGGCCAGGGCAACGCCGTGCAGCGGACCGGCCCCACCGAACGGCATCAGGGAGAACTCTCGTGGATCAACACCCCGGGCCACCGAGTTGGAACGGATGGCCAGCGCCATGTTCGAATTGATCACCTTGATAATTCCGAGGGCGGCATCGGTCACAGAGACACCGAGTGGCCGGGCGATTTTACTCTCGACCGCACGACGCGCGAGTTCCTCATCGAGCACAAGGTCACCACCGAGCATCTTGTCTGCATCCAGGCGGCCAAGAACCACCTGGGCGTCGGTCACCGTCGGTTCCTCCCCGCCGAGACCGTAGCAGGCCGGACCGGGATCAGCTCCTGCTGAACGCGGCCCGACGTGGAAACCGCCTGCAGAATCGATATACGCTATCGAACCACCGCCGGCCCCGATGGTCACCAGATCGATCATCGGAACCAGGATCGGATGACCACTGATGTAGGAATCCCGGGCATTCATGATCTTGATCTGGCCACCCGGTATGGTGCTGATATCCGCTGAAGTGCCGCCAATATCAACGGTAATCATGTTCTCACTGCCACACCAGATGCCTTCTGACTTTCCGCCGATCACCCCTCCGGCGGGTCCGGACATCAGCATGTTGACCGCCCGACGTGAACTCGCCTCGACCGTTGAAATGCTGCCGTTTGACTGCATGACCCGCAGATTCGCCCGGAACCCTTCGCTGTTCAGTTTTCCCTGTAGGTTGCTTAAGTAGAAAGAAGTTCTCGGACCGACAAATGCGTTCATTGCCGCCGTCGAGAACCGCTCATACTCACGCAGCACGTTAGCGACGTCAGAAGAGGTACAGACAAATACCCCCGGCATTTCCTGCTCGACGATCGCTCTGGCCTGACGCTCATGACTGTCGTTAAGAAAGGAGAAAAGAAACCCAATCACCACGGACTCTATTCCCCGTTTCTTGAACAAGGCCACCGCTTCGAGCACTTCGTTTTCGTTGAGCGGGGTCTCGACTTCTCCGGTGGGCGGCATAATCCTTTCTGTAACCGCAATTCGATTCCGCCGTTTAACCAGCGCCCGAGTTTGCCAGGGCACATCAAAATGCAGAGAGAAATTGTGTGGCCTCTTGTGCCGTCCGATATGAAGGATGTCCCGGAAGTTCCGGGTCGTGATCATTCCGACTTCGGCACCATCATGCTCGAGGGTAATGTTCGTCGCAACTGTGGTGCCATGAACAATCAGCTCGATCTCGTCCGGCTTGATCCGGGCTTGCTCACACAACTCGGATAGTCCCTTGAGAACCCCCTCGGACTGATCGTGTGGGGTGCTCGCAACCTTGTGGAAATAGACCCCATGTTCGGCTTCGAGCACCAGGTCGGTGTTCGTGCCTCCGACATCAACGCCTACTCTAGCCATGATCTCGACCCATTAGTCAGTTCACAATCTCTGGCCCTCGGCATTCCCAATGCCGTAGCTTTGGTCAGGCAACGCCGCGCTGGACACCTGATTCAACCGTCCCCAGGTACTCCAGCACCCGGCTCAACGGCTCGACATCTCCGAACTTTGCGTCGATATCGAAAAGATTCCACTCGGTCACAGCCGGCACTCGATCTCCGACCGCTTCGCGGACCACGATTGGCCGAAAACCCTCGGCAATCGCATCTTCCGTAGTGTGTCTCACACAACCGGCCATGGTGACGCCGGTGATGATCACGGTATCCACCTCATG
>CAJXBY010000071.1 GCA_913051905.1 uncultured Gammaproteobacteria bacterium
GGCCGGTCGCTCTCCTGCTGCGCACGGGTAATGACAGCCGCGCATTCGAATTTGGGATCGACTTCGCGTTCGACGATCTGTATGTGACCGGAGCCGATCCAACGTTCTATAAGTTCTTTCATGGTGAGATCCTGTAATGCCGTCGCCCCTGTGGGGCAATCCTATGGTTCAACGCATGTCGAGAAAAGCAAAAAACGAGACTGTACCGATTATGGTTACCAGCAGAGCACCAACGGTGTTGCTCAGAGTTCTGAACCGGGCCACGGCGACGCCTCCGCCTGAGTTCTCAATGAACCGGGTGGCGAATTGGCGCAGGAGGATGGTGGCGACACCGAGTATAGCGATGGTCAGCCCGATACCAGCCGACATGGCGGCGACCAGCAGAATTCCCGGGTAGATCATGTCGTTGGCAATGGCGTACAACATCACCAGTACAGCGCCAGGGCAGGGGATCATTCCGACCGCCAGCGCAATCAGTCCCCCTTCGGTGGCGTGGCTGGCACCATGCGCATGGTCATGACCGTGTCCGTGGTGACGGTGATGATGATGTTTGTGGCTATGGTGATCATGACCGTGGTCGTGTGTATGGTTGTAGGTATGGGTATGACCTCGGGACCCGCGTACGGCCTGATACAGCATGTAAACCCCTATCGCAGCGATGATCAGAAAACTGCCGGCTCGTACTCCAGGCACGTCGGCGAGACCGATGCCAAGACTTGTTTTTAACAATATATCCGCGATCCAGACAATCACAACGGCAGCTATAACATGGACGACTGCCATCTGGAGGGCCATGACCAGACCCCTTAGAACAAACACCTCGCGCCCCATGAAATACGACATGATGACGAATTTGCCGTGGCCCGGCCCCAGCGCATGGGCCATGCCATAAAGAAAAGCAACACCGAGTCCGAGGAAGAAGGCCGCGAACGAATGCCCGGTTTCCAGGGCCCGCATGTGTATCGCGACACCTGCGTTGACTTGGCGCTGAAATTGGATCAACGCATGCCAGGCATTGTCGATCAGCGCGACTCCGCTACCGTCGCCAGTTTCAAGTGTAGACGCAGCGGCGCTGAGACTGCTGAAGAGCAGACAAAGCATGATTCCATAGCGTTTGTAGATAATCGCGGAACACCGCGTTTGGAACCAATCACTCACGGTCGGGCACTTCGTCGGGTTTTATGGGGGTGATGGTAGATCCAGTTGGGGTCATAACGCAGCTTTGATTGGTTGGCGGCTTCACAGAGTTCCGGGATGGTGCTGATCGATTCCTGACTGAGCAGTGCGAACAAAACGCCTACGAATTCAGCGCCGTGATGCGGATACTTGCGATCATCAACCAATGTGTGCGCGATCTCGTGCAGTACGATCACGGTCTGGCGCGCCCATCGGGGCAGGGTGATCAGGTTCTCGCCGAACGAGGCACCCGCATGGCGACGACCGCGGCCGTCTTTCACCTTGATCCTGGGGTTGTACTTACGGGCGAGTGTGGTGCACTCGGGCAGTGTCAGGTCTTGATTAAAAGGGTGTTTTTGCAGTCTGGCTTCTTCGAACCGGTACAGTTTCTGGCGCTGAAAGTCCCGCAGATTCGGGGGTGGTGGATTATTCGGCATCAGATGGCCGAACATATCCAGGCTGAGGTTGTCGAACATCGGTTAGACCCCTTTTGATCTAGGCGGAGTTGCTATAATACCCTCAGTTGTTCTCGTTAATAACTGTTTTTTCTAGGTAAAGCCATGTCGACCGAACCGACCGTTGACGAAATACCCAGTCCGGGTGAGCAGCTTCGCAAAGCCAGGATAGGCTATGGTTGGTCTCTTGGGGACGTCGCGGCCAATCTGAATCTGGACGTCGACGTCGTGCGGGCACTGGAGTCGGGTGATTATGCGGGATTACCGGAGCCGGCTTTTATACGGGGTTACCTGCGCGCCTATGCCCGGCTGATGGAAATGGACGACGTGAAGTTGCTCGGTAGCGAGAAGCCACAGACACACGCCCGTCTGGGTTCAGTCGTGCCGGTGATGGGCAGCGGGGAGTTGCTGGATAGCGGTAAACGCAAGAGCTGGCCCAGTTTTACCCAGAAACAAAAGTCCACCCACTACCGCTCGACCATTGTGGTGTTGCTGGCGATTGCGGTTATTCTCGGTGCCTGGTGGTACAGCGGTATCCGGTTGACCAGTTTTATCGGCGATGCGGAAAACAGCACCGATTCCGGGTCCAAGACGATCACGGTGCCACTGAACTCAACCGCAACCGGCGGTTAGTCCGCCAAGGCCTGCTATCCGCTTTGGCGCCGGTCTGTTCTCAGGTGTTCAAAATGGCGGCGATGGTCTCACCGTCGATATTACCGCCGCTCACGATCACACCGATGCGGCCCGCCGCCGGTACTGCCTGGGACAGCAGTGCAGCTACGCCCAGTGCGCCGGAAGGCTCAACCACGATCTTCAGTTCGTGAAACAGATAGCGTACGGCATCGACAATCGCTTCTTCCGTGACCGTGCAGAAATCATCGACCAGTTTCTGAATCAGCGGGAAGGTGATCTGGCCCAGGGATTCAGTGCGGGTTCCGTCGGCGATCGTTTGCGGGTTGTCGACGCGTTGCAGCGTACCGGTCCTGAAAGACCGTGTGGCATCGTCCGCGAGTGCTGGTTCAACGCCGATGATCCGGCAATCGGGTTGAAGGTGGCGTGTGGAGATGGCGTTGCCGCCGAGCAGTCCGCCACCACCGCAGGGCACCAGCAGCATGTCGAGCGCACCGCTGTCCGCCAGCAGTTCCAGTGCTGCGGTTCCCTGTCCAGCGATAACATGGGGATGATCGAATGGCGGAATCAAACTGTAACCGTGTTCGCGGGCGAGCTCGGCTGAAATATTCTCGCGTTTAGCAACGGCCGGGTCATAGTCCACGACGGTCGCGCCGTAACGTTCGGTCGCGGCGCGTTTGCGTACCGGCGCATTCTGCGGCATCACCACGGTGGTTTTAATGCCCAGCAGTTGTCCGCTCAGTGCCACAGCCTGGCCATGGTTGCCGGATGAGTGGGTGACGACTCCCCGGCCGCGCGCTTCGTCATCGAGCCGGCACATCGCATTCCACGCACCACGAAATTTGAAGGCACCGATACGCTGGAAGTTTTCACATTTCAGGTGTATTTCTGCGGCGACGTCGTCATCCAGGCGGGTCTGCGTGAGTACCGGCGTGCGGTGGGCATGACCGGCCAGGCGGTCAGCAGCGTCTTTGACGTCATCGAAGGTGGGCAGTCTCATCAGGCAGTATCCAACGGGGTCTGGCTAAATTCGGCGCAAGTATAACGGAGCCTGGTCGATGGTCTGTGCCGTGCCCGGGCCCTGGCGGTTAGAATCCTGGGCATGGCCGACAACGACCCCCAAGTGCTGGAGCTGGAAACCGGGCCCGATCCGGTGTGTTCGATCATCTTTCTGCATGGGTTGGGTGCGGACTGCCACGATTTTGAGTCGTTGCCGCACATGCTGGATTTGCCTGTGGGTATTCCGATTCGGTTCGTGTTGCCCGATGCACCGATGCGGCCGATCACGATCAATAACGGTATGGTTATGCGCGGTTGGTACGACATAGGATTTGATATCGATCGCGGACTGTGTCCGGACGGGCTGGAGGATTCGGCGCGCATGATACGCACCCTACTCGACCGGGAAGAACAGCGCGGCGTTGCCGCAGAACGCATCCTGCTCGGCGGGTTCTCACAAGGCGGTGCGGTTTCGTTGTATCTGGGATTGCGCTACGAAAAAACACTCGGTGGCATCATCGGGTTGTCCACCTATATGCCGGCAACGCAGCTGTTCGCTGCGGAATCCCACCGTGCCAATCAGCACACCCCAATATTTCTGGCTCACGGGTTACACGACCCGGTACTCGCATTGCAACTGGCTGAGTCGAGCCGTGATTTACTGTCCGAACAAGGTTATGCGGTGAATTGGCATACGTACCCGATGCCGCATTCTCTGTGCCAGGAAGAAGTGACGGATCTGTCCGCCTGGCTCGGCCGTATTCTGACCGAACCGCCATCCGCCTAGATCGCGTTTTCTTCGTCCTCGCGCCGCTGCCAGTCTTCTAGTTTCTGGACATAGCGGCGAATGTTGGCAATGTGCGGGTTGATCGACAGCGCTTTCTTGAAGGCCGCCAGCGCGCCAGAGTAATTTTCCTGGGCAATCGATACCAGTCCGAGCCCGGACCACGCACCGAAGTGGCGCGGCTCGAGCTGCAGTGTCTCCTTGATATCGTCTATGGACCGCTGGTACTCCCTGATGTGGTAATAAAGGGTGGCTCTTTTATTCCATCCTTCGGCGAATTCAGGGGCCATTTCGATGACCCGATCAAAGCTTTGCAGCGCCCTGCGGTAAGTGCTGTAGTTCAATGCGCGAATTCCGATTTGCATCAGCTGTGAGACTTCTGGATCGTCGTTCGCGGTCCAGCGTTGCCAGATCTCACGGGTGATGTTCGAGGCTTCTTCGTCGTCGGTGGTGATCGCCAGTCGCTCGAACAGGCCGTCGAGTGCGGGATCGTTCTGGTCTGCGGGACTGGCGAGCGAATACACCAGCAAAATCAGCACAGCGATTATTCGCCCGGTCAGTGGCCTGAGCGTTGAAGAAATCATGGAGCCACAGCCGGGTCGAGTCGTGCCAGTGCTTGTTCATGCAGTGCGGGGTTCGCGGTAGCCAGCACCTGGCGGCCCGCGAGCAGATCGAGTGGATTGCCCTGCCAGTCGGTGATCATGCCCCCGGCTCCTTCCACCACCGGCACCAGGGCGAGAAAATCATGCGGTGCCATATTCGATTCGGCCACGAGTTCCACATGGCCGGCCGACAGTAAGCCGTAGGCATAGCAGTCGGCACCGAAAATGCGGAAACGGGTGGCAAGCGACAGGGCGTCAAAGCGTTGTCGTTCACTGTCTGAGAACATGTCGGGTGTGGTGGCATACAGTGTTGTGTCTGCCAGCGTGGTGGTGTCGCTGGTTCGGCACCGGGTGTGATTGCAGGTCGTGCCCCGGTCGGCATCGCCGACCCAGCGTTCCTTCAGCGCTGGGATTTCGATCACCCCCAGTACGGGCGTGCGCTCGTACAACAGCGCGATCAGCGAGCCGAACGTGGGTTTTCCGGTGATAAAGCTCTTGGTGCCATCGATAGGATCGACCACCCACGACCAAGGTGATTCCGTGTCCTTGGAGCCGAATTCTTCACCGATAAAACCGTGTGCGGGGTAAACGTCGGTGACCCGTTGACGCAGGGTTTGCTCGATCTCTCGATCGACTGCAGTGACGGGCGTATTATCACTTTTGAATGCCACGTCTACTCCCTGTCGGAAATAACGAAGGGCGAGATCGCGGGCCGTGTCCGCAAGGTGTTCGGCAAAGCTGACGAGATCATCGCTGATCGTCGCAGTGGCAGAACCTCTGGGCGTATCGTCGGGCATGGATTGCGCGGGTAAAGTATGGCCTGGTTCTTATTGTGCCAAGTGTAGTGCGGCTTACCAAACTAAATCGAGGCCGTCTATCTTGAACGACACGCAGATAGGCGGTAACGTTGTGCACGGCCGGGTTGGCCAGTCTATCAATAGCAGGAGACACCGACGTATGATCAAGGCGGTAACTTTCGATCTGTGGGATACGGTAATCCATGATGACTCCGATGAACCCAAACGCGCGGCCCAGGGTCTGCGGTCGAAGAAGGAAGAGCGGCGTTATCTGTTGTGGGAAGCGCTGAACCAAAACTCGCCGATCACACAGGAAGAAGTGTGGCTGGCCTGTAATACCGCAGATGCCGCGTTCAACCATGTCTGGCACACGCAGTTCGTTACCTGGCGTGTACGCGAGCGGCTCCAGATCGTGATGGACGGTCTTGGCCATGGTCTTTCGGAATCCGCACTGGATCTCGTCGTTCAGCAGTATGAGGAGATGGAGATCAATGTGGCACCCGACATCATCGAAGGTGCCGCAGATGCGATCGTGGCCCTGTCGCAGGATTTTCCTCTTGCCGTGGTGTCCGATGCCATCGTCTCGCCCGGGCGATGTTTGAGGCAGTGGCTCGAACTGAATCACATACTGCAATACTTCCAGGGGTTTGCATTTTCCGATGAGGTGGGGTTCTCCAAGCCGCACCGAAGCATGTTTGCATTGGCAGCCGAGCAGATGGGGGTAACGATCGGAGAGATGGTGCATGTGGGTGACCGGGATCACAACGATATCAAGGGTGCTCAGGCATTGGGTATGAAGGCGATCCTGTTTACGGGTACCCGCGATAAAGACAAGGCGATCACCACCGCCGATGCGATCTGTGAACATCATCGCGAGTTGCCCGGCATTGTTCGGAGCCTCGTCGGGCAATGAGTACGGAGCCCCGTTTGCTGGTGGTCGACGGTTACAGCCGTACAGGCCGTGAAGATCTGGCGGCCGGTGGCGCCACCACCGCGGGCGAGCTTTACCGAAAGATGCTCGAGAGGTTGTGTGCGGGTTGCACCGTAGATGTGATGTATCCCGCAGACCCCGGGGTCGGCCTGCCCGAAGGCACTGCACTCGAACAGTACGACGGGCTGGCCTGGACCGGCTCCAGCCTCACCGTGTGGAAGGCAGACGAGCCCAACGTTATACCGCAGATCGAACTCATGAAAGCTGCTTACCGGCACCAGGTCCCCAGTTTCGGGTCGTGTTGGGCCGCGCAGATCGGCGCGGTGGCTGCAGGCGGACGCTGTGCTGCACACCCCCAGGGCCGCGAAATGGGAATAGCGCGTAAGATTTTTCTCACTGGCGAGGGCCGGGGTCATCCGCTCTATCAGGGCAAGCCCGCGGTCTTCGACGCGTTTATCAGCCACGACGACGAAGTCACTCACTTGCCGCCAGGTGCCGTGTGTCTGGCATCCAATGCGTACACCCGGGTACAGGCCGTGGCCATCACGCACCAGGGCGGAACGCTGTGGGCGGTACAGTACCACCCGGAATACGATCTGCATGAACTGGCACGGCTGATGCACTGCCGGACGCAGAAGCTGATCGGCCTGTCGTTCTTCGCAGACGAGGCCGATGCCACGAACTACATCGCAAGGCTCGAGGCGCTCCATTCCGATCCCACACGCAAGGATCTCGCCTGGCAGCTCGGGATCGACAGTGACGTGATGAATACCGATGTGCGTACTCTTGAGGTGCGCAACTGGATCGAGCAGCTGGTACTGCCCAACATGCGCCGCTGAACCGGTGATGCGATTGCCCGGCCATTGACTCAGGACTCATTGTGAATTCCACCCCACTACCCGCACAGGCACAGGTGGTTGTGATCGGCGGCGGAATCGCCGGTTGTTCGACGGCCTATCACCTGGCCAAGCAGGGGGTCAGCGATGTGGTACTGATCGAAAAGGATCAGCTGACCGCGGGCAGCACGTGGCACGCTGCAGGCATGGTGGGCCAGTTGCGTGCCAGCGCCAGCATTACCCGCCTGCTACAGTATTCGGTGGACCTCTACCAGTCGCTGGAAGCGTTAACAGGACTGTCCACCGGCTGGAAGTCGACCGGCTCGATTCGTTTGTGCTGTACAAAAGATCGCCGGATCGAGATCGAGCGGCAGGTGGCGACGGCACGTTCTTATGGGGTCGATGCCGAGTTTCTGTCGCCCCCACAGATCGCTGAATTGTGTCCCACGATGAGTACAGCGGGTATCGATAGCGGTGTCTATATACCTTCCGATGGAAATGTAAATCCTTCGGACCTGACACAGGCGCTTGCCCGCGGTGCCCGCCAACTCGGTGTTGAGATCATCGAACACACCGCGGTACGCGGGATCACACTGAACAATCACCGGGTCAGTGGCATTGAGACGTCATCGGGTTCGATCGACTGCGAACAGGTGGCTATCTGTGCGGGTCTCTGGTCCCGGGAGATCGCACGTCTGGCGGGCGCGAACATTCCACTGATTCCATCGTTTCATCAATACATGGTGACCGAACCCATCAAAGGAATCGTGCCCGGCATGCCGGGTATCAGGGATCCCGACCGCTTGACGTACTTCAAGGAAGAAGTCGGTGGACTGGCGGCCGGGGGTTACGAGTTCAACCCGGTACCTTATGACGGAAAACCGTCTGCCGACGATCCCGAATTCAGACTCTTCCCCGAGATGACCGATCATTTCGCCCAGTTCATGCCGGGCATGGTCGAACGCTTTCCTCAGTTCGAAACGGTCGGTATCAAGCGCTGGTTCAGGGGTCTGGAATCGTTCACCGAAGACACCTACTTTATTCTGGGTGAGTTGCCCGAAGTTCGCGGTTTGTTTTGTGCCTGCGGCTTCAATGCCATGGGTATCGCGGCCGGTGGGGGTGCAGGCATGGCGCTAGCTCAGTGGATGGGGGACGGCGAATCACCCTTTGATCTGTGGCCGGTCGACATCCGTCGCTTCAGTGCGTATCACCGTTCCGATCGACAGCTTGGTCCGCGAGTGCTGGAAGGGCAGGGCCATCATTATGCGATGCACTGGCCACATTTCGAGTTTCAGGCCGGCCGACCGCTGCGCCGTAGCGCGTTATACGACCGCTTGCAGGCGAGCGGGGCGTGTTTCGGCAGTAAGACGGGCTGGGAACGGGCCAACTGGTTTGCAAGAGACGGTAAACCTGCCGTGGACAACTACACCTTCGGGCAGCCCGACTGGCATAACGCCGTCGGTGCTGAACACATGGCCTGCCGTGAGCGCGCAGCGCTTTTCGATCAGTCGAGTTTTGTCAAACTACTGGTCACCGGAGTGGATGCGGAGTCCCTGCTGCAGCGCCTCTGTGCTACCGATGTAGCCGTTCCTCCCGGTACGGTGCGTTATGCACCAATGCTCGATCGTCACGGGGGCGTAGCGTGTGATCTCACAGTTGCGCGACTCTCACCCACCGACTTCTACCTCGTTTCAGGTACGGCCATGGCGACCCACGACATCGACCATATCGCTCGACATATTCGACCCGCGGAGCGCGTCTCGGTGGTGGATATAACGTCGGGGTACGGCGTGCTGGGCCTGATGGGCCCACAGTCCCGGGCCCTCCTGCAACAGTTGGCAGAATCAGACCTGGGCCGGGATATGTTTCCGTTCGGCACGGTGCAGAACGTGATGATTGCCGGTGCGCCGGTTCGTGTTCTGCGGATCAGCTTTGTCGGTGAGCTTGGTTATGAACTGCATGTGCCCAGCGAATATCTCTTGACTGTATTTGATGCGCTGCATGACGTGGGTGCAGAGCACGGCCTGGTGAACGCCGGTTATCGGGCAATCGACTCACTGCGGCTCGAAAAGCAGTTCTGTGCTTGGGGTGCAGAAATCGGGCCGGACCATTCACTGCTGGAAGCTGGCTTGGGCTTCGCTGTGGATCAGAACAAAACCGATTTCGTCGGTCGAGAGGCGGTGTACGCACAACGTTCGGCACCGCTAAAGAAAAAACTGGCGACATTTACCATTACCGGTGATCAACCGCTGCTCGGCGGCGAAACGATCTATCGTGATGGTGAAGTGGCCGGTTGGATCACGAGCGGGGGCTTTGCACACTCGTTCGTTTGCCCGGTCGGATTGGGTCATGTTCGCCGAGAGGAGGGTGTCGATACGGACTATCTGGTCAGCGGTCGCTATGAACTCGATGTTGCCGGGACTCGCATCCCCGCGGAAATTTCGCTCCGCGCCCTTTATGATCCAACAGGGGCGCGTATGCGCGACTGAGGATCGTTTCGGTAACCCACAAACAAGGGAATACAAATGCATACTGCTGAAGAACACATCGTCGAGCTGCCATTCTGGTCTGGACGAATAAAGTTGGAACCCTTATCCGGTGGGTTGAGCAATGAGAGTTTTATTGTCACCGATACCCGCGGCAAGTACGTCGCCCGGTATGGCCATGACATCGCGGTACATCATGTTCTCCGCACCCGCGAGGCCGAACTCAGCCGGGCTGCGGCTGATCTTGGCATCTCACCGCACCTTCATTTTGCGGGCGACGGCGTGATGATCTTCGATTTCATCGAAGGACATACCTTCGGTGCCGACGATCTGAAGAACAACCTGGAGCGTGGTGTCGACATCGTGAAACGTGTGCACACTGAAATGCACCAGAAAGTCCGCGGTCCGGGCTACCTGTTCTGGGTATGGCATGTCCTTCGGGACTACGCCCATTTGCTCAGGCAGAGTGAAACACTACCCCCAGATCTCGAGCATCTGATGGCCATCGCGGCCGCTCTGGAGAGGGATGCTGGTGAACCCCGCATTTGTATTTGCCATTCCGATCTGCTCGCTGCCAACTTTATCGACGATGGTCACAAGGTTTGGCTGATCGACTGGGAATACGGCGCTTTCGGCAACGTCTGGTTCGACGTGGGCAACATGGCGGCGATTTCCGACTTCGATCGCCAACAGGAGACGCAGCTATTGGAAGCCTACCTGGGTCACCCGGCGACAGAGGTTGACTGGCGGCGTTTCGATGCCATGCGGTGTGCCGCAAACCTGCGGGAGACACTGTGGGGCATGGTGTCGGAACAGCATCTGGAGTTAGATATCGACTACCAGGCGTACACCGCTGAGCAGTTGGCAGGGTTCGAGAAAAGCTACACCGATTATCTACAGCGATATCAGGATTGAGGCCGCCACCGCGCCCGGTATAGAAAATTGATCGGCCCGGCATGGACTGACCCTACAACAGGGTGCATTCAATCAGGTGACGGCGTCATCATGAAGGTACTCTGGTAAACCGGCTTTGCTGTCGAATCGCTGCAGTCAGTCGTAATAGTCGGCGCGGATCGTTGCGCCGATAAAGTTGCAGATCAGTCTTTCCGCATGAACCAGGGTCATCCCGTCGAGGTCGTGCGAGGGTGCGATCTCGACCAGATCCATGCCGAGAACCCGGCCTTTTTTGACCAGACCATGGATCAGTTGCCAGGTCTGTACCCAGTTCAGTCCGCCCGGTACTCGGGCCATCACGGCCGGCATAATCGTCGGATCGAGTCCATCGGCGTCGATCGTCAGGTAGTACGGCCCGCCGTCAGGTATGCGATCCAGCACTTTGTCCATGCCGATATCATGCATCTCGTAAGCCGTGATGATGTCTGCGCCGTAGCTGCGGGCATCGGCCACTTCGGCCTCGCGGGCACTGCCGATCCCCCGGATGCCGATCTGCACGATCGGGCCGAACCAGTCCATCTCGGACGCCCGGCGGATCGGGCTGGAGTAGCCTTCGGTCACACCGTTGACATCGTGGCGCCAGTCCAGGTGGGCATCCACGTGCACCAGGGTGATGGTCTCGTCGCGTTGCAGAGCCCGCATCACGGGTATGGGAATGCCATGATCCCCCCCGATGCTTACCAGAGTCGCCCCGGCGTCGAAGATCTTTCGTGCTGCCTGTTCCGCGCGGCGGTAGTGTTCCTGCAGGTCGACAAGGTCTGTAGTGACGTTGCCGCAGTCCACAACTTTGACATCGCGGTTGTCGAGCAGCGGACCACCCAGGTCCCAGTCGTAATGGGTCCGACTGTAGGACGGGTGGTGAGACAGTTGCCGGATAGCATC
>CAJXBY010000072.1 GCA_913051905.1 uncultured Gammaproteobacteria bacterium
AGATCCAGCCAGATGAAGAAAAATGAGGTCCCGATCCAGGCGATGCCGGTCGCCAGATGCAGCCACCGAATTATCATTCCCAACCAGTCCTGCCAGGCGATCTCCATAGGCAAGGTTTTCTCTCGTGCTTCCAGTGATCCGGAATCAGGCGGCGCTACCCTTGAACCGGACTCGAACTGTAGAGCAAGCACGCCGGCCATGTAAAATCGCCGCTCTTCGCGCAGTCGGCCTTCGCAATTCGTTGTGCCGGGTCAATCAGGGAATGGCGATGACGTCGTTGCGAAAGCAGGTCAGCCTTTCGTTGCCATCTGCGGTGATCAGTAGCATGTCGGCATGTTTGAAACCGCCGACGCCGTCCAGGGCGATCATTGGCTCCATCGACATCACTATCCCGGGTTGTAGCACGTAGTCGTTATAGGGCCGGATTTCACCCAGTTCATCGCGGCCGTACCAGTAGCCCATGATGCCGAAGGAATGGCCGGTACCGAAGGTGCGGTTCTCCAGCAGTCCGTGCTTTTCGTAAATCGGGTTGATGACCGCGTCGTCAATGTCGCCAAGCCGTGCACCTGGTTTCAGTGCCTCGATGCCGGCCTGGTGCACCTCGACCTGTATGTCGAAATATTTACGCACCTCGTCGGACATGGATCCGAACACCAAGCTGCGTTCCAGCAGATGATAGTAGCCAAGGATCATCGGAAAGACGTTGAGACTGAGCAGATCACCCCTTTGTATCGGCCGGGGTGTGTTCAGCGCGTGTGCGACCTTGGTGTGCTCAGCGCCTGACTGTGCCCAGCAGAAGGTGCCATCACACTCTTCATCCGGGAACCTGCGACAGATCTCTTCCTCCATTGCCGTGACGGCGGCTCTTGCGATCTGAACTTCAGTGACGCCTTCTGTGAGGGCGTCCACAAATGCCTGCGCACCGATGTCACAGATCTCGGCGCCGTTCCGGATCAGAGTGATCTCTTCCTCTGATTTGAGCATCTGCTCGCACATCATTGAGTAACCCATCTCGACCAGTTCAGCACCGGTCAGTGCGGCACACAACGCCTTGTGCAGCGTGACGCTGACGTTGTCTTCTTCAATTCCGATCCGGCCGGTGGTGATGCCGCGCTCACCCAGGATCTCGCCCGCAAGACCCACCCAGCCATCTATGGCACTGGTGTTGTCTGAGTAGATCCGGACGTCACTGAAAACGCTGCCTTCGCCGATCATTCTGACGGGACGGTCGTCTTCGATTCGCGGTGCGATCAGCACAGGCTCCCCTTCTCTTGGAATCACCAGCCCCTGAAGGCGTCCCCAGGGGATCATCCAGAAATTGCTGTAGTAGAGTGTGTTGTGCACGGATGTGACCAGCACTGCATCCACGGCTTTTTCCTCCATGCAGCGCTTGAGATGGTCAAGGCGCCGGGTCATTTCCTGTTCGGAAAAATAAGCCATCAGTGTGCTCCGGATAAAAAGGTGATTTGGCGGCTGCTGTTCATAGCCTGAACATCAGTGCCGGACTTTAGTCGAGTCCTGCACGTTGGCGGAGGCGCCGCGCGGCCGCCGCGTGTCGTCCGGTGAGTTCTTCTTCGTCGATGTGCGCTGCCCGGCCATCCTCAACCAGCCATCGTCCGGCGATCATCACCCGGTCAGCGCGGTTTGCACCGCACAGCACCAAGGCCGCCAGCGGATCGTGATGCCCGGAGTGACGCAGTTCGTCGAGCCGGAACAGGGCCAGATCGGCCTGTGCCCCCGGCGCGATCCGGCCGATATCGTCTCGGCCCAGGCAGCCGGCGCCCCCCGCCGTTGCCCAACGCAGGGCATCCCGGTGGCCGACGACCGCCGCGCCCTCACGCAGTCGCTGCAGCATCAGGGCGCAACGGACCTCCTCGATAGCATTTGATGCATCGTTGGAGGCAGAGCCATCGACGCCCAGCCCGAGCTGACAACCGGCATTTTCCAAACTGCAGGCAGGGCACAGCCCGGAGGCAAGGACCATGTTGGAGTGAGGGCAATGACTGACTGCGACTCCCGCACTGCCCAGACGGCTGATTTCGTCGGTCGAGAAATGGATTCCGTGTGCGAGCCAAGTCCGCGAAGACAGCCAGCCGCAGGTTTCCAGGTAATCCACAGGCCTCATACCCAGCCGATCTTCGCAGTATGCGTTCTCGTCGCGGGTCTCTCCGAGGTGGGTATGCAGACGCACGTCCAGTTGTTCTGCCAGCTCTGCACTGCCCAGCATGACCGGCTGGCTCACCGAGAAAGGTGAGCATGGTGCCAGAGCCACCTGGACCATGGCACCGGGTCCTGCCTGATGATGAGTCTTGACCACCCGTTCGCTGTCGGTAAGTATGGTCTCGGCGTTCTGTACGACAGCAGCCGGCGGCAGCCCACCGTCGTCCACGCTGAGGTCCATGGAACCGCGTGTCAGGGTGACCCGAACACCGATTCGTCTGGCTGCCTCCACCTGGATGTCGATCGCCTGCTCGAGACCCGCCGGGTAGAGATAATGGTGATCAGAAGTCGTGGTGCAGCCCGACAGCAGTAGTTCAGCCAGGGCGAGCTCTGTCGCGACCTCCAGCATTTCAGGTTCTAGGCCCGCCCAGACCGGGTAAAGCGCCTGCAGCCAGTTGAACAGCTCTTTGTCGAGTGCTGGGCGCAGTGCCCTGGTCAGGTTCTGGTAGAAATGGTGATGGGTATTGACCAGACCCGGCACCACGACGTGCTGAGAGGCGTCAAACGTGGCGGCAACATGTTCGGTCGGTGTCTGGCCGGCTGCCACCAACTGTACGATCCGTCCCTCGTCAACGATCACACCGCGTTCGGCACCATCGGCAAAGATCGACAGCGGATCGCGAATCCACAGACCGGCCATGTTCAGATTGCGTTTTCGTGGGTCGGGAGTCAGAAAAAACCCGCCCCCGGATCGGGGGCGGGTTGCTTGTCAGAGCCGCTGGCTAGGCGGGGGTCACTCGGGCAGTTTGTCGTCGATGCCCTGGACGTAGAAGTTCATGCCGGCCAGCATACCGTCATCGGCTACTTTGCCAGCAGCCACAACCTCCTCACCGGCCTGGTTCTTGATCGGGCCGGTAAACGGGTGGAACGCACCCGTTCGAATCGACTCAATGGTCTCACGAGCCAGCCCTGCGACGCTGGAAGGCATATTGGTAAACGGCGCCATCGTGACCATTCCGGCGGCCATTCCATCCCAGGTGTCGCCTGAATTCCAGGTGCCCATCAGTGCATCTACGGTACGCTTGACGTAGTAGGGCCCCCAGTTGTTGACGACTGCGGTCAACTGCGTGTCCGGCGCGAACTGAATCATGTCCGACGCCTGGCCAAAAGCATGGATGCCGCGTTCGGCGGCGGCCTGCAGTGCTGCCGTGCTGTCAGTGTGCTGGGTAATGATGTCGGCACCCTGGTCCATCAGCACTTTGGCGGCGTCTGCTTCCTTGGGGGGGTCGAACCAGGTGTATACCCACACCACCTTGACTTTCATGTTCGGATTAACGGACTGCGCACCGAGCATGAATGCATTGATGCCGCGAACCACCTCAGGTATCGGAAAGGAAGCGATATAGCCGATCACGCCGCTTTTGGAGACCTTGCCGGCGATCACACCCTGGACATAACGGCCTTCATAAAACCGTGCCGAGTAAGTCGATACGTTGTCGATTCGCTGGTATCCGGTCGCATGCTCGAAATGAACATCAGGGAAACGCTTGCCGACCTTGAGTGTGGGTTCCATGTAGCCGAAAGACGTGGTGAAGATCAGCTTGTGACCGGTCTCGGCAAGTTTCGCGATGGCGCGTTCTGAGTCGGGGCCTTCCGGCACGCCTTCGACGAACGTGGTTTCCACATGATCGCCCAGCATATTTTCGACCATGAGACGGCCCTGATCGTGGGCATAAGTCCAGCCGTGATCACCCGGTGGGCCGATGTAAATGAAGCCGACCTTGAGTTTGTCGGCCGACGCGCTGTAGGCAGAGCCAAAGGTCAACAGCGCAGCCAGCGCCACCGTTACCAGTTTGGTGAGATGCCTCATATTGGATTTCCTCCGTGTAAGGTGAGTTTGAATAACCGAATCTGCTTCTCAGCGTTCGGCCCGGAACGACTTTCCCAGACAGGCCGGCGCGTTGAGGCGAATTTTGATTGCGTCCCTGGAAATCAAGACTAATACAACTATGGTCGCAATGTAAGGGAGCATCGACATAAAAGCAGCCGGGACGCCGAGTCCCGCAGCCTGGGCGTTCAGCTGCGCGATCGTGATCCCCCCGAAGAGTATCGCGCCAAAGAGCACCCGAGCGGGCCGCCAGCTGGCAAAAACCACCAGCGCCAGGGCGATCCACCCCCTTCCGGCGGTCATGTGCTCGGCCCATAGCGGGGTGTAGACCAGCGACAGGTAGCCGCCACCCAGGCCCGCCATCAGCCCACCGAATGTAACCGCGGCAAAACGAATCGCGACCACCGGATAGCCGATGGCGTGTGCGGAGACATCCGAGTCGCCAACGGCTCTTAAGACCATACCCCAACGCGAACGGTTGAGGAACCAGCCCGAACCGAAAAGAACCAGGATACCGAGGTAGACCAGAGGGTCGTGGCCAAACAATAACCTGCCGATGATCGGGATGTCGCTCAGAACCGGCAGGTAGACGTTACCGATGCGCTCGATGGTCTCGCCCACATAGTCGAACCCCACCAGCGCCGAGAGGCCGGTGCCGAATATTGTCAGGGCCAAACCCGTTGCGACCTGGTTGGACAGCAGCGTGAGCGTCAGGACGGCAAAGATCAGTGAAGCCAGCATCCCGGAGACCCCTGCAACCAGCAACCCGAGGGCAGCACTTCCGGTGACAGCAGCGGTAGCGAAGCCGAAGACAGCACCGATCAGCATCATACCCTCGACGCCCAGATTGAGGACCCCAGATTTCTCACAGATGAGTTCGCCGGTTGCGGCAAAGACCAGTGGTGTGGCAGCCGTCATCATGGTCATGATGGGCGGGACCACAACCAGAACCGACGCAAAAATAAATTCGATCATTCTTGCACCGTGTTTCTTACTGGAAGGACGATCCGGTAGCGTGTCAACAGATCAAAAGCCAGCAAATAGAACAGAATGATTCCCTGGAAGAGTCCGGTCACGGCTTTTGGTAACCCTGCCGAAATCTGTGCGCCTTCGCCGCCGATATAGGTCACGGCGATCGCAATTCCCGCAAGCAGTACACCGAGCGGGTGCAGGCGGCCCAAAAAAGCAACGATGATGGCGGTAAATCCGTATCCGGGTGAAATCTTGGGCATCAGTTGACCGATCGTACCCGCGGCCTCTACGACACCGGCAAGGCCCGCGAGACCGCCACCGATCAACAACGTCTGCCACACCATCCGACTGCTACCGACTCCGGCGTGCCGGGCCGCCAAAGGCGCCTGGCCGAATACTTTTACCCTGAATCCGAAACCGGTACGGGCCAGGACGAACCAGGCGATGAATGGCGCGGCGATAACCAGTATGCTGCCCAGGTGGAGCCTCTGGCCGCGCAGCAGAAGTGGCAGGGTACCCGCGTCCGGAAACATCCGGGTACCCGGAAAACCCCAGCCCTGGGGATTTCGCCAGGGACCCTGTACCAGGTGAACAAGCAGTAGTTCGGCGACGTAGACCAGCATCAGCGAGACGAGAATCTCGTTGGCATTGAATCGGGTCTTGAGCAGCGCCGGAACCGCCGCCCAGACCATTCCCCCGATGGTCCCCACCAAAAGCATAGCGGGCAGCAGAAGGGCGCTTTCGCTTTGATGCCAGTAAACAGCCAGGCCACCTCCTGCAATGGCCCCGGCAATGTACTGACCCTCGGCGCCAATGTTCCAGATGCCGGCGCGGAAGCCGAAGGACAAGCCGATGCCGATCAGCACGAGGGGGCCGGCTTTGACAGCAACCTCGGACAGGCCCGAACCGGTGGTCAGAGGCTCCACAAAGTACAGATACAAAGCGGCGCTTGGGTCTTTGCCCATGGCCAGAAAAATGACGCCGCCGGTCAAAGCCGTCAGTACCAGTGCCAGTACTGGGGAAATCCAGGCCGCGGCGTAAGAACGAGTGCTTCGTGGTTCAAGTCGAAGCACGGCGGTCCTCCGGTTCTTCGGTATGGCGCTCGCCCATCAGGAGTCCTATGTCTTCGGGCGTGACATCAGTGATGGCTGTCGCCTCAGACAGGGTACCTTGGGAAATGACCGCAACGCAGTGAGAAAGTAGAAAAATCTCGTCAAGATCCTGTGAGATCATCAGCACCCCGACGCCCTGGCTGGCCAGCTGCTGAATCTGATCGTGGATTGACGCGGCGGCACCAGCATCAACGCCCCAGGTCGGTTGGGAGACCACCAGCAGCTTTGGCTCCTGAAGAATCTCGCGGCCCACAATGAATTTCTGCAGGTTCCCGCCGGAAAGGCTGCTCGCCAGGGCATCCACGCTGGTAGTTCTGACATCAAATTCATCAACGACGGATTCGGTAAATTTGCTGACCGCGGGCCAGTCGATCAAGCCGCGATCGGAGAACTTCATCCGGCCGGCCGCGGTCAGGTAGCTGTTGTCGACCAGCGTCAAGTCTGCGACCGCAGCGTGACCGATCCGTTCCTCCGGCACAAACACGGCGCCCAAGATGCGGCGTTGGACGGGATCCAGATGGGTGGCGTCGGTACCAAGGATTCGGACGTGGCCAGCGTCCGGTGCACCCGTCTCGCCCGAAAGCGCAGCCATGAGTTCGAGCTGTCCGTTTCCGGCGATTCCGGCAATGCCCAGAATCTCCCCCCCACGAACCTGGAAATTGATATCTTTCAGATCGACTCCGTGCGGCTGGTCTGACTGCACGTGCAAACCCGAGACTGAAATCCCGGTGACCGAATCGTTTATCGCGATCGCCTGGTGGGTAACCGGGTCTACCCGCCTGCCGATCATTTTCTCAGCCAGGGAGCGAGCGGTCTCGCTGGCCGGAATACAGTCATCGACCCGGCGGCCTGCCCGGAGAATCGTGGCCCTGTCGCACAGTGCGCGAACTTCTTCGAGTTTGTGGCTGATATACAGAATCGAGCGGCCTTCAGAGGCCAGTGAACGCAGGGTTGTGAACAGGGCTTCGACTTCCTGCGGTGTCAGCACCGATGTCGGTTCATCAAGGATCAGCAGTTTGGGGTCTTGGAGCAGGCACCGTATGACTTCGATCCGCTGACGTTCACCCATAGACAGGTCATAAACGTGCCGCTCCAGATTCAAGTCCAGGCCATAGGCATCTGCCGTGTCACTCAAACGCTTTCTCAAGGTTGTGGTGTCTTCCGGGGGCAGTGCAAGGGCGACGTTTTCGAGCACCGTCATGGCTTCAAACAAAGAAAAATGCTGAAACACCATGCCGATCCCGAGCTGCCGGGCCTGTGCGGGATTGTGGATTCTGGCAGGGTTGCCCTGCCAGCGGATCTCACCATCGTCCGGGCGCAGCACACCGTAGATGATTTTCACCAGAGTGCTTTTACCGGCACCGTTTTCCCCGAGCAATGCGTGAATCTCGCCGGGTGCTACCTCAAGGTCCACGGCATCGTTTGCGATACAGCCGGGAAAGGTTTTGCGAATTCCCTTCAATGACAACAGGGGCTGATCAGTCAAACGTTTTGTCCTCTACTTGCGGTTCGCCCTCTAGCCGTGAGCGTCCGGTGTCCCGAAGATTCCGAAGGCTGCTCCAGCGGGCGATTAGAGCGAAATCTTATCTTGTTTTTCCTTCGAATCGTCAGCACTCCCCGCAGAGATGATGGCTTCCCGGATTCGCAAAGGCTGCTCAAAGGTGCTGCTGCAGTGGGGTGTCTTCATCATCCGGTGTGGATCCGTCCTGATTTCTTGCTCCTTTCAAGGTGTTCAACACTTCGGCGAGGGCTGCCAGCGCGATCACGCCAGGCTCTTTGCCGACCGGACCGGGTTGTCCGATCGGGCTGGTCAGTCTGTTCAGGGTATCGGCGGGCAGTCCGTCGCTGACAAGACGCCGACGGAAACGTTTGGCCTTGCTGTGGCTGCCGATCAGGCCGACAGAAATCAGGCCATTGTTTGCCAGTAGAGTACGGCACAGCGAGTAGTCGAGCTCATGGCTGTGAGTCATCACCAGGGCCGCGCTACCTGCTGGGATACCGGCAATCCCCATCTGCAGGTCCGTCATATCGATCACCCTGACGTTGTCCGATTTCGGAATGAGTGCGCGCATCGACTCGCGGGAGTCGATTACGGTCAGACACAGGGGCAGTTGGCCTGCGATCGCAGCAACCGAACGCCCGACGTGGCCCGCGCCGAACAGAAACAACTGGGGGCGATCGTCGTCCAACGGCTGAAGATGCACCTCTCCAATACTGGCCAGGTTATCTGGCAATTTGATGACTTCAGGTCTGCGGCCGGGGTCAGTGATATCGAACAGAACCGCAGCCCGCGTGTGGCTGCCGACTGCCTCAGCGGCTTCACCGAGCCACGGTAGGGCTGTGCTGTCCAGTGGTTCGAGGGTGACCGCAACGGCACCGCCGCAGCACTGGTTCAGGTCGGGACCGAGTACACAGCGCAGGGTTGAGCGTTGCCAGCTACCCTGGTCCGAGAGCATCGCGTGTGCCGCTTCGGAGATCATCCGCTCCAGCTCACCGCCACCCAGTGTACCCAGGCTGGCAGTGCTGCTGATCAGCATCCAGGTGCCGGTGCCACGCGGCGTAGAGCCACGAACGTCATTCAGCATAGTGAGCACAGCGCACTGCTGGTCCTTGAGCAGGCTTTGGGCCCGCAGAATCCAGTCCACAGGCCCTGGAGCCCCCGGCCCGTTTGACCCGGCTGGCATCACGGGGTGGTCCCCGCTCGAGCGGCGTCTACCGCAGCGAGGACGCATTCGGGTGTCGCCGGTGCATCCAACTGAGGCAACCCGGCCTCGCGGTTGAGACTGGCGATCGCATCGGTGATGGCCTGGTGCACCGACAGCGCCAGCACCAGCGGCGGTTCGCCGACGGCCTTGGACCGGTAGATGGTTTCCTCCTGGTTCTCACCCCGGCTGAAGATCTGTATCCGGAACTGTTCCGGGCGGTCTCTGCACGTTGGTATTTTGTAGGTCGAAGGCGCGTGTGTTGCCAGGCGGCCATCGTCTTCCCAGACCACCTCCTCAGTCGTCAGCCAGCCCATACCCTGAATGAATGCGCCCTCGATCTGGCCCGCATCAATTGCTGGATTGATTGAACGGCCCACATCGTGAAGAATGTCTACGGCAAGAACGCGGTTTTCGCCGGTCAGCGTATCGATCACGACCTCTGTCACGGCGGCACCGTAGGCAAAATAGAAAAACGGGCGGCCCTTTGCTTTTTCAGGATCCCACCAGATCTTCGGCGTCCGGTAGAAACCGGTCGCCGAAAGCTGAATACGGTGGAGGTGGGCCAGCATTACGAGATCAGCGAAACGCATCTCGGTCCCGCCCACCCGTACCCGTCCGGGACCGAACACCACTTCACTTTCCGGTACTTCGTGGTGAGCGGCGGCGAATGCAGTCAGTCTCTGGCGGATGGTCCGGGCCGCATCCTGCGCCGCCATTCCATTGAGATCTGTACCCGATGATGCTGCAGTGGCCGAGGTGTTAGGGACTTTGCCGGTCTGGGTCGGGGTGATCTGTATCGTGTCGACGTCGACCTGCAGCTCTTCAGCAACGATCTGCGCGACCTTGGTAAAAAGCCCCTGGCCCATTTCGGTTCCGCCATGGTTGAGGTGAACGCTGCCGTCCTTATAGACGTGTAACAGGGCTCCACCCTGATTCAGTGCCGTGTTGGTAAAAGAGATGCCGAACTTGACCGGTGTCAGAGCGAGACCCCGTCGCAGAATGGTGTTGGATTGATTGAACGCGTCTACTGCGCGCCGCCGTTGACGGTAACGGCTTGAGTTTTCCAGTTCCTCGATCAGTTCATCGAGTATGAAATCCTCTACGCACATGTGGTAAGGCGTGATATTCCGACGGTTTTTGCCGTAGAAGTTCAGTTTCCGAACGTCCAGTGGATCTTTGCCTAGCTGATGAGCGATCGACTGGATCATCTGCTCGGCAATCATTATCCCCTGCGGTCCGCCGAATCCCCGGAAGGCGGTGTTGGAGACCGTGTTGGTTCGGCACCGGTCCGAACGGATTCGCACCGCCGGATAGTAGTAGGCATTGTCGGCGTGGAACAGCGCCCGGTCGTTGACTGGATCCGACAGATCCCGGGAACAGCCGCAACGCGACGCCATATGAATGTCGGCGGCGAGTATCTGCCCGTCATCGTCAAAGCCCACGGTCCATTCGCTCAGAAAATCATGCCGCTTGCCGGTCATGATCATGTCGTCGTCACGATCCAGCCGGCACTTGACGGGCTGACCGGTTGTGGCCGTGGCCAGGGCTGCCAGTACGGCCCACTGCCCGGCCTGCGTTTCCTTGCCGCCAAAGCCCCCACCCATACGCCGCACCTCAACGGTCACGGCTGCATCCATCAGTCCCAGAACTCTTGCAGCGGCATGCTGGATTTCGGATGGGTGTTGGGTTGAAGAATAAATGTGTACCCCCCCGTCTTCATCCGGGATTGCAAGCGAGACCTGTCCTTCAAGATAAAAGTGGTCCTGGCTGCCGGTCACGGTCCGGCCCGTTATGCACCTTGGTGACTGCTCAAGGCCAGCCTGCCAATCGCCGCGCTGGAGTTGCTTTTGCTCACTGACCAAACTGCCGGAGGCCAGGGCCTGATCGACTGTCAGGATCGGTTCGACTGGATTCACATCAATCTGTCCCAACCGGGCCGCTTCGCGGGCCTCCTGGTAACTCCGGGCAATCACTGCAAAAACCGGCTCGCCGAAAAAGCGGATTTCGGACTCGGCCAGAACGGGGTCGTCACCACAGTGGGTCGGGCTGATGTCATTGATGCCCGGTACATCTTCTGCTGTCAGAACTGCGACGACGCCCGGTGCCGAGTGAACGGCAGAAAGGTCCAGTGTACGGATACTGCCGCAGACCGCGTCCGCCCTGCCCGGTGCCAGGTGCAGTGTGCCAGCCGGTTCCAGAAGGTCATCGGTGTACAGCGCTTCGCCAGTAGTGTGCTTGAGGCCACTGTCGTGGTGAAGCGCTTCGCCCGGCGCTCCACGGATCCGGGCCGCGTCAACCATGTGCGGGACCTGAGGCGAGAACATCATCGTACAGTTCTGACGGCTGGGCGCCCGTCATCGACAGGCATGCTTTTTCCAGAAGATTTCCGGCCACCCGCTGACGGTAGCCGCTGCTGGCCCGCAGGTCGGAGATCGGTTCGAAGTCCCGTTCGAGAGCGTCGCGGGCCTGAGTCAGCGTCTGGCGGTCCAGTAGTTGGCCTTCAAGGGCTGCCTCGCAGTGGTGTGCCCGGCGTGGGATTGCCGCCATGCCACCGAAGGAGATCCGGGCCTGCCGTACACGGCCGCCATCGATCTGCATGGCGAATGC
>CAJXBY010000073.1 GCA_913051905.1 uncultured Gammaproteobacteria bacterium
GATGGCCTTCCGAAACAGACTCAGAAGTAAACAGAAAACGGCGTGGCATGGGGCCTCCTTTGGGGCTGATCAATTCTTGTCCGAAAACAAACCGAGCGATTTTATCAGACCCCCCCAGTCCAAGGTCATCAGGCTGGTGGTCCGGCCGCGGTTTTAGTACATCTTCAGAACCTCAACTGCCGCCAACTTGCAGTCCGCGCACGGCTGGGCTATTTCCCAAGTGAGAAGGCTGTTCAAATTGGTCGGGACCGAATGTCACGGGCCACCTAAAACAACTGGGTCAGCTCTTTGAGAGTTCGATATGCCAATGGTTGTCATCCAGCTTGTGTTCGGCCATGTGCAGTGCG
Organism: uncultured Gammaproteobacteria bacterium; assembly: GCA_913051905.1. The sequence continues at coordinate 348 of CAJXBY010000073.1, forward strand.
CCGCCCCGGTCGTCGATCCATTTCAGTGTCAGCGTCTCGTTCATGATCCAGTCCCGGTATGCTGTCAGGGTTTTTTCGATACCCGCAGACCCCGAGACGTGCAGCTGGATTCGATCTGAGACCTCAAGTCCTGCCATCTTTCGGGCGTCTTGAACACTACGGACTATCTCGCGGGCCAAGCCTTCTTCTCTTAACGCCGGTGTGAGCTGGGTGTCCAGCGCCACGAGGAAACCCTCGGACTCTGAACTCGAGTAGCCCTCGGCGGATTCGGTTTCGATCAAGATATCCTCGGGCTCGAGAACTATAGTCTCGCTTTCGACCTGGACCTCAATCGCCTCACCCCGCACGTGAGCGCCCGCAACTGCGCTGGCGTCCTTTTTGCCCAGCGCCTCTCGAATTGCAGGAACCCGCTTGCCGAAACGCTTGCCGATCCGCGGCAGATTGGGCTTCACGCGGTAGGCGACGAGCGAAGCATCCGGTGCGATGAACTCCAGCTCTTTTACGTTGAGTTCTTCCAGAATTTGGTCGACGTGGTTTTTAACCGCCGCGGCATCTTCCTTAGTCGGGACACGCACCAACAGTTGTGCAAGAGGCTGGCGAACACGGATCCTGCTGGTTTCGCGGGCGGCGCGGCCCAGACCGACCACTTTCTGTACCACAGCAAGCGACTCGATCAATTGTTCATCCTGCCACAGCGGGTCCGCCTGAGGCCAGTCGGTCATATGAATACTCATGGGCGCTTGCGGATCGACGCTTCTGACGAGATTCTGGTATAGCGCTTCGGTGAGGAACGGCATGAAGGGTGCCATCAAGCGGTTCACCATCTCCAGGCACTGATACAGAGTAAGGTACGCTGAAAGCTTGTCCTCCTCGGCTTCACTCTTCCAGAACCGTCGCCGGTTGCGGCGTACGTACCAGTTGCTGAGTTGATCGACGAAACTCTCGAGTGCCTCCCCTGCAGCTCGTGCATCGTAACGTTCGAGCGCAGTGGTGACTGTGTTCGTGGTACGGTGAAGAAGGGCGAGGGCCCAGCGGTCGATCTCTGGCCGTTGTTCTAGAGGAACCTTGGCGGTGACATCTAGCCTGTCCAGGCTGGCATACAGGGTGAAGAAGACATAGGTGTTCCACAGGGTGTTGATGAAGGAACTGGCGACGTCGGCGATGATTCCAACTGAGATCCTTTTCTGTACTTCGGGCGCGAGTCGGGCCAGGAAATACCACCTTAAGGGGTCGGCGCCGATGTGGTCAAAAACATCATAGGGGTCGACGATGTTGCCCAGAGATTTGGACATCTTCTTGCCGTCCTTGTCGACGATATGGCTTAAGCACACACAGTTCCGGTAGGCGATACTGTCGGAGACCAGCGTTGCGATCGCATGAAGGCTGTAAAACCAGCCGCGGGTCTGGTCTATTGCTTCGCAGATGTAATCCGCAGGAAAATGCCGATCGAAAGTCTCCTGATTCTCGAACGGGTAGTGCCACTGTGCGTACGACATGGCGCCGGAATCGAACCAGCAGTCAATAACCTCGGGGACGCGGTGGTAGCTGCGCCCGTTGTCCGGATGTGTGAAGACGATCCCATCTACAGCCGGTCGGTGCAGGTCCAGGTCTTGCAAGGTATGCCCGCAGAGGGACTCCAGTTCTGCCAGGGAACCAACGCAGATGAAATCGCCTTCTCCGTCTGTCCAGACCGGCAGGGGCGTGCCCCAGAAGCGTTCGCGCGAAAGCGCCCAGTCTATATTGTGCTCTAGCCAGTTGCCGAACCTCCCGTCGCGAATAGAATCCGGGACCCAGTTGATGGTTCGGTTCAACTCGACCATGCGATCGCGTACGGCGGTGGTCCGGATGTACCAGGCGTGTTTTGCGTAGTAGATCAGCGGGTCACCCGTCCGCCAGCCGAACGGGTAATTGTGTAAGTGGGTCTCGCTCCTGAACAGAAGACCATTTTTATTCAGCAGGTCAACGATGACGGGATCAGCATCCTTGAAAAACAGTCCAGCGAGGGGTGTAACCTCCGCTTTAAAACAACCGTCAAGGCCCACTCCGTGGACGACCGGAAGCTGATTTCTTTGTCCCAATTCAAGATCGTCTACACCATAAGCCGGTGCCACGTGAACAATGCCGGTCCCGTCCTCTGTGCTGACAAATTCCCCGGCGTGAACCCGACAGATTTCGCCCTCTGCAGCTAGGTAGTCAAAAAGACGCTGATAACGAATGCCGACAAGATCCAGTCCTTTGACCTGACGGATGATCCGATAGTCTCCTTCGCCAAGTACGGAGTCGAGCAACGACTTCGCTAGAACCAGTGTCTCGCCATGGTAATCCACATAGACGTAATCAATGTCCGGGCCAACGGCCAGCGCCAGGTTGGAGGGTAATGTCCAGGGTGTGGTCGTCCAGACGAGAAAAGACGTGTTGCTGTCATCTGTGAAACGAAAACGTAGGGTCACAGAAGGATCTTCAACTTCCCGATAACCTTGCGCGACTTCATGGGATGACAGGGTCGCACCGATGCGGGGATCGTAGGGCACCACTTTGTAGTCCTGATAGATCAGCCCCTTGTCCCAGATGATTTTAAGGAGCTGCCACACTGATTCGATGTAGTGGTTGTCCAGGGTGTAATACGCTTTGTCCAGATCGACCCAGAAACCCATGCGCTCGGTCATCTTTTCCCAGTCCGCGATATATCGCATGACCGATTCGCGGCAGCGCCGGGTAAATTCAGCGATCCCGACCTGGGTCTCGATCTCCTCTTTATCGAAGATGCCGAGTTCTTTTTCGATCTCGTGTTCTACCGGTAGACCGTGCGTATCCCAGCCGCCTTTCCGTGGCGCGTGGTAGCCGCGCATGGTCTTGAAGCGGGGGTAAATGTCTTTGAAGGTACGGGCCAGTACGTGATGTATGCCAGGGCGCCCATTGGCGGTGGGCGGGCCTTCGTTGAAGGTAAACAGAGGTCGGTCCCGGCTCTGCGCCAGGGTCAGATCGAACACCTGGTTTTCTCGCCAGAACTCGAGAATTTCGGCTTCCAGGGCCGGTCCGTCGTAACGACCCGATATCGTTTTGAAGCTCATCTTTGGTACCTCGATAGCCATAACCCCACGGATGCGGTGACAACCGGCTTTTGGGGCGATTCGAATCTTTCGGGGTGTCGAGATTCGCGCGCGGTACCACCCGGCTTCACCGCCAAAATATAGCGGCCTTGGAGGCAGCCTGGTCTGCCCGTGACCCGGTTTCGGGGGTCAGCCGGCTGAGCCTACCGGATCATTATCGATCTTTGGGTCAGCGGCTCGGGGGTGATTTTCGGTGGATCCCGGCCAGGGATTTCAGCGTCCCCTGGGTCTCTTGTGCGCGAGATGGCTCACTTACTCCTCCCCGTCACGGCCTGTGCTGCCGGACGGTCTGTCTAGACACGGCGCGGCAGAACGTGGCGGAAATCTAACTGTGCCGGATCCAAATGGCAAACGATCGCGCACTCGCTATCTGTGATTACTGCGCCAGCAGGCAGACCGTCCTGGTTGGATGACATTTCCGACCTGACCCGAACTGCCCTGGCGCAGTATCATTGTTCCAGGTTCCGGGCGGGCAGACCCAGCAGCAGGCAGCGACACACAATGTCCAGTGCAGTGGTAGCAATCGTTGTGCCGATCTTCGGTGTGGTCATTGTCGGTTATCTGGCGGGTCGCTTCCGGGTGCTGGATCGCAGAGCGGTTCACGGCCTTTCTCTTTACGTCTTCAATCTGGCGATCCCGATTCTGCTGTTCCGCATGTTGGCGACTACCGATCTGCCGGGAACTCTCCCCTGGCGTTACCTGGTCGGTTATTACGTCTGTGCGCTCGGGTTTTTTGGTGTCTCACTGTACATCGCGCGGCTTGGGTTTGGTTACACACCGGGCAAAGCCGGGGTGTTTGCTTTCGGTAGCAGTTATGGGAGTTTCATACCACTCGGCATACCACTGATTCTGGCTACCTTTGGCCAGAAGGCGGCAGTTCCCCTGTTCGTTTTAGTCGCCACGCAGGCACTCGTCATGTTTCCGATGATGACTGCGGTCCAGGCGTCTGCTGATACAGCGGGGCAGAGCGGGTTCGGTCGGCTGAAGGCAGTGCTGAAAGGGATGATTGCCAACCAGTATCTCGCCGGCATCGCACTGGGTGTTCTGGTCAATCTGAGTGGGGCCCAAGTACCCCTGTTGATCATGGACGTGGTGGCCCTCATCTCCCAATCGGCAGCACCGTGTGCACTGTTTGCTCTGGGTGCTGCACTGAGCCAATATCGGGTTGCCGGATCCATCGCCTCCTCGATCACCATCTCCGTGTTGAAGACGCTGGTTTTCCCAGCTCTGGTCTGGCTGGTGGCGGAAGGGTTGCTGGCGTTGGACCCGATGTGGCAGGCGGTGCTGGTGTTAATGGCAGCACTGCCCGTGGGGATCAACACCTACCTTTTCGCAGAACAGTACCGTACCGGTGTACCGCTGGCCGCGGGGTCGACGGTCCTCAGCACTGGGTTGTCGATGATCACGATCCCTTTAATCCTGGGGCTGATTGAACTACCGTGAGCAGTTCACTCCGGCTTCACGCAATGGTTTATACATCTGGGGACGTTGCTCCTGTCAGGGTGCGAAGATGAGCGCTGACACTGCTGGCAAGAGCATCGAGATCGTAACCACCTTCGAGCACGGAGATCAGCCGCCCCGCAGCGTGTTTATCTGCGGCCTCGAGCATGCGCTCGGTCATCCAGGAATAAAACTCTGTAGAGAGGTTGATTGCCCCGAGCGGATCAGCTTTATGTGCATCGAAACCGGCTGAGATGAGAATCGCGTCAGGAACATACCCGTCAATTGCGGGTAGGATCTTCTCGACAAACGCCCGTTCGTAATCGTCATTGCCGCTGCCTGCGGACATCGGGCAATTGAGTGTTGTGCCGGTTCCTGCGCCTCTGCCGGTCTCGGAATAAGCCCCGGTACCAGGGTAGTGGGGATACTGGTGAAGACTGATATAGAAGACTGACGGGTCTTCCTCGAAAGTATGTTGGGTCCCGTTACCATGGTGCACATCCCAGTCCAGAATCATGATCTTTTCAAGACCGTACCTGTTCTGCAGGTAGCGTGCGGCGATACCGATATTATTGAAGAGACAAAAGCCGAGTGCCGTATCTTTCTCCGCATGGTGGCCGGGCGGTCGAACCAGTGCAAAGCCGTTGTCAGAATCACCGTCCATCACTTCGTCTACCAACGCGAGAACCCCCCCTGCCGCAAGCCGCGCGATTTCAAAGGACTGCGGGCTGACTGCGACATCGGGGCTGTCGAGATAAGGTCGCCCCTCATCGCAAGCCAGCTTAGCGCGTTCCAGAAGCGCGGCGTTATGTATGGTCCGTAGCCATTGGGTTTCACAGGACCGGGTCGATACAGCGCGCAGTCGACCGAACCAGTCCTGCCGGTGTAACCGGGCCAGTGTGGTCGTCAGCCGGGCTGGTCTTTCGGGGTGACCGGGTCCGGTGTCGTGCTCGGTAAACCGTTCGTCGCTCAGAAAAGCAGTGGTCATTCAGGCAGGTATCCAGGGGTGAAGCGCATTAAAATCTCGGCCCATTATGATCGATCAAGGTTTCATCATGCTATACACGAGGATGACCGGGGTGTCGGAACCCGTTCAAGACCCAAGGGCCCCCAATAGAATCCGCCGGTCTGGAACTGGAGTGACTCTCGCGGCTGGTCGGTCGGCCAACTCAAAGGAACCCAGGCACAGAAAGTGACCGGGCTGCAGATCATTGCTGCAACGGCCGGTGTGTTCGGTGTTTATCTTTTGCTGTTCCGCTACTGGCCGCTGCCGGCTAAAAATGGAAAGGGTATTCGTGGCAAGACGCTGCCTGCCGCTGCTAGGAACCGCAGCTTTACAGTGGGGACCTACAACATTCACCGATCACGCGGTATCGACGGCAAGCGGAATCTTCAACGGATCGGCGAGGTCATCGCGGGTTGCGACATGGTCGGCTTGCAGGAGGTAGAAGGGTCCACCCTGCGCGGGTTTCGAAACCAGGCCGATCGACTTGCTGAACAGCTGAGTCTTGGTGTCCACTTTTCCCCCACCCGACAGCGTTGCCTGCTGCCCAACCGAGGCAATGCCTTTCTTACCCGGCTGCCGGTCGAATGCTGGTCAAGTGAGCCCCTGAGCCCCAACCGCAGCAAGCGTTTTCGAAACCTGACCGTGTATGCGGTCAGGGTCAACGGTGAGCGGGTTCATGTGATCAATACCCATTTGTCTGAACCCGCTGTGGCAGCGGAACCGCTGGAGCGAGTGCTGGCGGTCTTCAGGCAGTATGACCGGGCCATTCTTCTCGGTGACTTCAATACGATGGCAGGTCATCCGTCACTGACGCGCCTTCTTGAGAAGGACGCCCAGGATGCCACCGCATTGAGCGGGACGCATTCCGACCGGATAGACTGGATCCTGGTCCGGGGACTGCGTATCGACGCTGCGTGGTCTGTGTCTAAAGGTCCGTCGGACCACCCTTTCTATGCCGCCCGGCTCAGTCTCCGCGAGGTTGATCCAGGCTGACAGAAAACCCGGGTCAGACGGGAAATTTTTCCGACGCCAGTAGCTTTCTCGAAGCTTCGAGTAACTGGGGCGACTTCTGCCAGTTCTTGAGGAACCGTTGGACATCGCTTTCGAGGGCGTCTTGGTAGGACCTGCGGCTTCGATGCTGACGCATGGCATCCAGGTCCACCAGTAACGGCCGTTCCCAGCGCAGCAAGATGTTGCTGGCCTTCATGTCACCGTGGCTGATATGGTGATCCCTGAGCGTTTTCCACACTTCGACGATCCGATGCAGGACAATCTTGGCCTGGGTGAACTCGATTTCTGATGTGAGATAGTCCTGACATGTCGGGCCCTCGATAAAGTCCGAAATGAACCAGGATCGGGCGTTCAAAGGCCCCACCGATTCCTGTATCCAGGCAACCGCCGGTGCCGTCGGGACACCGAGACCATGGAGCAGGTGTCCAAAGTGCCAGCAGTTCTCGGCTCGAGACCGCCGCACAGACCGTCGAACACGGTGCCAGAGGTTCTTGGTGTTGTACCGCTTGATGACAAATCTTTTTCCGTCCAGGGAGACCGTGCCCACAGTGGTGGTACGGTCGCTTTTGACAATCTGGCATGTCGCGTTGTCCAGTGCGGCGTCAGGATGCTTGAAGGTCTGGCGCAATAACGGCGAGTCATCCCGGACGTGGTGATGAATACGCAACCGACCGGAAGAAAACCGGTTCACGGCATCGGAGAGCTGAACGTAGCCGGGAGGTTCAACTCCGGGTTGTGTTTCCTCCGGCTGATCATGCATTGTGGGTCGCGGACCCCGCCAAAGTCAGTGCTGGGTTCCGGCGGTTGTCAGCACGGTTGCCTTTTGTCTTTGTTTTCTGGCTTTCCGCTGTTCCAGTTTGTGGAGATTGAGAGCGCGATTTTGTACCTTTCGCCAAAAATTCCTGAAAGGCCGGTTGTTCTTAAGTGCTTCAAGAACCTGCCGCCGGCTGGTGTTTTCATAGGTAGACATGAAACGGATAAGATCCCCCCGGGTCAGTCCCAGCTTTCGACTGGAGTAGTGCAGTCCGGATACATCCCTCATCTTCCAGCGGGAAGGCGTTTTGCTCTGCGGAGTGCGGGGTCGCTGGCGTTTCAGCAACCCCTTTACCGCTGCCTTGATCCAGGCTGTCCGTGATGGCTTGTGAATGCGCATGCGGTGCAGGTCGATCAGAAAGATCCGGCAGTTATCCGGCGAGGGTTGTCTCGTTTTCTGGCTCTGGTGCAGAAGAAAATGACTGAGGTAAAAATCCCTGTGGTTGGCACCGCTGTTGTGCAGGATTCGGGCTGTTTGCGCCAGCTGTTCGATCAACCACCGCTTGAAACGAATGTCCTGGACTGTCTTCGGGGTGTTGCGTTCCCATCCCCACTCTGCGCAGAGCTCTTCCAGGCTTTTGGCTTCCGGTATTTCGTCCGTCACGATAAGCGACTGGCGCCTGGCGGGGTCGTTAAGCACTTTTGCCAGGTGACGTTTGCGTGTGCCGTATCCGGCAATTTCCAGGGTATCCAGACCGAGATTCTGCAGCAGGGTCTGGCGATGAAGGTGATGTACACCCTTCCATTCGTTTTCAGCGCCCAGCACCGGTAGCCGAAGGGAGGTCAGGTTCTTCCCGATCTCTTTCCAGCCCACACCATCGTGAATTTTCAGGTAGTAACGCTGCCCCTGGTGGCTGAAAGAAACGGTCCGGCGCCCTTCGTCGGCGAGCTTATCTCGTTCAAGATGAACGCTGTATTGCCCACCGGGCTCACTTTTGCCGATGGCCATGAGTTGGTCAAAATCAAACGCACTGAGATCCTCACGTAGGTAGACATTCTCAATGTCTCGGTCGTCTTGTGTCGTTCTTTCGGATGATCGTAAGTGAGATTGCAGGCCTTCGATGGCATCGACTGCTTTGCTCGGCATCTGATAGAGAGCGGGATTCCTGCCGTAGCGTTGGCCGTTTGCCGACCAGCTGGTGCGTTCAGGTGAGGTCAGCATGGCTGCTAACTGGGTGTTCAATGCAGCTTGTTCGAACGGCGAGTCCAGCACCGTCCCTGCACATGCTGCTTTGATGTGACCGGCATAGCCGCACACATCAGTTGCTAACACGGGCAGTCCGGCAGCGATAGCTTCAAGCAGCACGGTGCCCGTATTCTCGGCAACGGCGGGATGAACCATAAGATCGCCTGCGGCCAGCAGCTTGGGAATGTCGGCTCGTGGTTGACCACCCAGAAAACGGACCTGCCTTGACACCTGGAGCCTTTCGGCCTGTTTCCGATACCGCTTCTCGTCGTCTTTGCCGACAACAATTAGGCTGGTCCGTTTCTGAAGATCATGGGACAGGCTGGCAAGGGCGTCAATGGCCCGATCGAGTCCTTTGGTCACAAAACCAGACCCAATAAACATCAGCAACAGGTTGTTGACAGGAAGGCCCAACTCCTGACGGAGCTGCTCTGTTTGTCCGTCACGATCGGTTATGGGTGAAAAACTGCTGTCCAGCGTCGGTGGCAGCAGGTGAAACCGTTCATTCGGGGTGAAATAGTGCTCCTGGTATTCACTTTGCTGTCGTTCAGACAACGAAAGAATAAGTGTCTTGCTTTGCTGGCCGAATACTGCGACTTCGAATGACTTACGGCGCCTAGACCGCGGCGAAAATTTTAGTGGGGTGGGATACTGTTCAGTCCGGCTTACGTAGCAGATATCGGCGCCATAATACACATCGAGCCCCGGCATCCTGTCGAAACCGACGACGATATCAAAGTGATGTTTTTTTAGTTCCGACTGCAGCTTGTCATGAAATCGCTTGTTCTCTGTATGATTAAAAACACCCCAGGCAGGTAACAGTGTAAACGGAACACCATCCAGCGCTTCTCCGTGCCACGCCGAGACAAAGACGTGGGCATCGTGTCCCCGCTCAAGAGATTCCTGCAGAATACGACGGAAATCGAGCGACAGCCCGCTGTAAGGTGAGTACTCGAATAAGCAGAACGCAATTCTCATGGCAAGAATGAACCTCTCTTTTGAGAGGTTCCAGACACTAGTTTAACCGTCTTCAGCCGCGTTTTCCGACCGCACGGCTCCTTGTGTCCGGTTGCCTCATCAGTGGAGGCTTATTGGGTATCGAGTACGCGTCTTATCACAGCGAACCCGCCGGGGCTAAACCTACCTGATGTTTAACACGGCGTTTTACACTCCCATTGGTAGGCAGTGCGACAGATCAACCCCAGATCGTCGTACTGCGGAGCCCAGCCCAGCGTCTGACCGATCAGTCGATTATCAGCCACCAGTTCAGCGGGATCACCCGACCGGCGGCCCGTTTCGATGATGGCAATCTCCCGGCCGCTGACCTTCTGCACGGTTTCCAGCACGTCGCGTACGCTGAAACCGCGGCCATAGCCGCAATTGAGGACCTGTGAGTCCCCGCCGTCTGCCAGATGCGTCAGGGCGCACAGATGTGTGTGTGCGAGATCTTCCACGTGGATATAGTCCCGGACACAGGTCCCATCGGGCGTATCGTAATCGGTGCCGAATATTGACACCGCATCGCGTTTACCGCAGGCGGCTTCACAAGCGACCTTGATCAGGTGGGTGGCCTCTGGCGTTGCCTGTCCCAGGGTCCCGTCCAGGCGGGCGCCGGCGACATTGAAATACCGCAATGCCACGTAGCGTAAGGCCCGGTTCGAAGCGGAGCGCCTAGCGAAATCGTTCAGTGTCCATTCAGTGATCAGTTTGGTTCTTCCGTAAGGGTTGATCGGACGGGTCTCGGCATCTTCTGTCACGGGGACTTTTTTTGGGTTGCCGTAGACTGCAGCACTGGAAGAAAAGACGAAAAGACCGATTCCCGCCTGCCGGCAGCACTCAATAAGATTGAGCGAGCCGACCACGTTGTTCTGATAGTACTTACCGGGGTCCGCGACCGATTCTGGGACAACAATATGGCCCGCAAAATGAATGACGGCATCGAATTTGCGCGATTTCATCAGACCTGTCATGGCCACCCGATCCCCTGCATCGATCTGGTGAAAGTCAGCTTCTGCTGGGATCGCCCAGCGGTGACCGCTGTAGAGCGTGTCCACCACTGTGACGCTGTGCCCGGCTGCCAAGAGTTGATGGGTAGTGTGAGACCCGATATAGCCGGCGCCGCCGGTAACCAGCACTGTTTGGGCTTTGGGACTCAAAGATGTCTCACCCGGAATGATCAAAGCCAATTATATCGTCGGGTTCCCTAGGAAGTTTCGCCAACAGGGAGGACAGCGATTGGATCACGAGATCGGGGTTCAAGGTTTCCAGGCAGTTCTTGTGTTCCAGCGGACACTGCCTCGAAAAACATGGACGGCAGGACAGCTGTTGCGAGACCGCGGATGTCAGATCACCCAGCGGAGGGGTATGACGCTCACTGGAAGCGCCAAAAATACCGACCACAGGTGTGCCGGAGGCGGCGGCAATGTGCATGAGTCCGGAGTCATTGCTGACAGCCGCATTCGCATAGGCGAGAAGATCAATCGCCTCGTCGATGCGGGTAAGGCCCGC
>CAJXBY010000074.1 GCA_913051905.1 uncultured Gammaproteobacteria bacterium
AACTGCCGTAGTAAAGCCCGCCGGGCATGATGGTGACATGGGGTACCACCTCTTTGAGGCGGAAACTCTTCTGGGTTTCGATCGGCATGAAGATGCCGTCGGCGACACCCGAAGACAGGGCCTCGTAGACCTTGGGTGCGGGCAGTTTGACTGCCGTCACACCGAGTGCTTTACCGACCAGGCTGCCCACGCCTCCTGGCACCCGGATCTTCTGGCCGTTGAGATCGTCCAGGCTGTTGAGCGGTGTCTTCGTCTGGATGACTGCCGGGCCATGGGAAGTCAGACCGATCAGGGTGACGCCTCGGTGCTCATTGGCTTTGGCCAGGTACTTTTCGTGCACACGCCAGTACGCCACCGAAGCCGCCTCGGCGCTGGTCCCGAGATTCGGCATTTCAACTGCCTGGGTTGCGACGTAACGTGTGTTGTAGCCGTGGAAGATCCAGGCTGCGTCAGCCACACCATCACGGACCAGTTCAAACTGTTTGAGCGGTGAGGCGAGTTTGTACTCGATCTTGGTGGTTACGCGGCCTTCGGTCGCCTCCTCAACCCACTTGCCCCAAGTCGGCCAGACCACGGCGTTGATGTGGTGAGTCGGTGGCGCCCAGCTGCTGATGTTGAGTACTTCCTGAGCAGTGGCCGGGGTTGTGAGGAACCCTATGGCAGCAGCCAACCCAAGTAAATTCAATCGCTTGATCATCTGCACCCTCCTTTGGATGATTGTATTGGGTCAAAAAATGATAGCTATCGGGGTATTTCAGGGGAAAAACCTAAAACCGCCGCTATCATAGCCGTATGGTTTGTTGAAACCTTGTCCTTGTCAAGGCTGATTCGCCTCGTCCATCGGCCGCCGCGGATGGATGTCCGGGTTGAAGGGGTTCCCCGACAGGAGGAAAATCGACAGCCGTGAGCAGGTACCAGGCTGCAGCATCAGCCGGACTGTACAGCAGGACCTGCCAAGGCCATAACGTACGAGGGGTTAGATGAAGAACCGTATCCCGCCGGTCTGGATCGAAGGCACCGCGAGTCGCCAGGCGCACTGTGATCTGCCAGAAGGCACCTTTGAGCGCGAGATCGGGCGAGCCGGGTTTTTTGGTCCCGCTACACATATGCACCACGCCCATCCACCGACAGGGTGGTCGGTTTTCGATGGGCCGCTGCGCCCCAGGGCTTTTGATCTGACTCGGCTGGATTCTCCGTTGAGCAACCCGTGGGACGCACCGATGGTGCTTTCCAGTGCGACCACGCAGATCCGGATGTGGGTCACAAGGGGTGCGATGGAATACCTGGCGTGCAATGCCGACGGAGACCAGGTGTTGTTCGTACACGAAGGGTCCGGTCATCTTTATTGTGACTACGGTCACCTGGCCTTTGGCGCAGGGGATTACCTGTTGATCCCGCGATCAACCCAGTGGCGGCTGGACTGTGAGGGCACAGCGGCTTTGCTGATGATTGAGGCCACCGGCGATGCTTTCGGTTTGCCCGATAAAGGACCAGTCGGCCAGCACGCCATTTACGATCCGGCAATCCTCGATCATCCCAAGATCGACGAGCTGTTCCAGGCCCAGTATTCAGAAAGCGAGACGGCTGCCGTGGTCAAACGCCAGAACCAGCTGACTACGATCACTTACCCGTTCAATCCGCTGGATGCAGTGGGCTGGCACGGCGATCTCAGCGTCCAGCGGCTCAACTGGCGGGACATCCGGCCTCTGATGAGTGCCCGTTACCACCTGGCGCCGTCTGCGCATACCACGTGGTTGGCCGACCGGCTTGTCATCTGTACGTTCTGCCCGCGGCCAATCGAGAGCGACCCGGGTGCCTTGAAGCTGCCGTTCTATCACGCCAATACGGACTACGATGAGTTCATCTTCTATCATCAGGGCCAGTTCTTCAGCCGTGACAACATCAAGCCGGGGATGTCGACCTACCATCCGTCAGGGTTCTCTCACGGACCTCATCCCGAGGCCTACCGGATTGCAATGGCGCATGCGCGACAGGAAACCGACGAGGTCGCGGTGATGATCGACACGCGCGATCCCCTGAGTGTTCATGGCCTGGGTGAGGGCGTTGAGTGGCTGGGATACGCTGACAGCTGGAAGGACTGAAGGCGATCTTCGATCGCCTTGGCTTTGCAGAATCCGGCTGGCCGGCGGATCTCGCGACTCAGCCCAATGTGGCCGGCAGCCGCCGGAAGCCACGGAACCGGACCCGCTCATCACGTTCGGGTCTTGTAGCTAGGTCAATTCGCGGGAAGCGTGCCACTATCCGGCCAAAGGCAATACGTCCCTCCAATCTCGCGACGTTCATTCCCGAGCAGGCGTGGTGTCCCTGGCCGAAGGCGACGTGGTTGTTGGGGCTGCGCCCGATGTCCAGCTGTCCGGGCCGGTCGAACTGGGCCGGATCATGATTGGCCGCGCCAACGCCAAGGGTCAGAAACGAGTTTGCTGGAATTTCAACGCCGCCGATCTCGATCGGTTCTGTGGTCAGCCGGTTGTTCAGCTGCAGCGGGCTCTCGAAACGCAGTAATTCCTCGACCGCTGTGTCGATGAGATCAGGGTCAGCTGCCAGCCGCTCAAGTTGTTCACGATGCTTGATGAGGGCGTGCAGGCCATTGCCGATCAGGTTGGTAGTGGTCTCGTGGCCGGCATTGAGTAGGAAGATACAGTTGTGCAGCAGTTCCGGTTCGGTCAGTTTTACCCCGTCTCCTTCACCCTGAACGAGCCGGGTCAGCACATCGGAGGCCGGGTCTCCCGGTGAGCGGCGACGCGCCGCAACGAGGGACTTCAGGTACTCCGTGAACTCGATGACTGCTTGGTTTCCCGCATCCAGCACCGCTTTTGCCGGGGCTGGCTCCAGCGCGGACAGAATCGCCAGGGACCAGCCCCGCAGCGGCTCGCGTTCAGAGTGCGGGACATCCAGCAAGTTGCCGATGACCTCGATGGGGATACGCGCCGCAAAATCGCCGATGATGTCCACCTGATTGAGATCCGACATCCGGTCGAGCAGGTCGTCAATCAGTGTCACCAGACCGGCTTCCATCTGCCGGATGGCCCGCTGGTTGAGAGCCCCCATGATGAGACGCCGAACCCGGGTGTGCAACGGTGGGTCATTGAATACCAGGCTGGTGGTGTGGTGTTCGAGCAGCGGGCTGTCCCCGAACTTGGGCGTGAACTCGGCGTTCTTGTCGGAGCTGGTGCGTGGGTCTCTGTAAGCCGCAACTACGTCGCTGTAACCGGAGAGGAAGAACGCGTTGTCGGCCAGTCGGTGGACCGGGTCATGGCGGCGAAGCAGCGCGTACCAGGGATAAGGATTGTTGATGAACCCGGGTGGTGGTTCGGTCAGCCGGAATTCCCCCAGCCGGTCTGCCGACAGTTCTTCGCTGTTTGAAAGCTCTGCAGACATTGACGTCAGGCGCATCGACCGGGTTCGATTAGTTTAGCATCCATCAAGAAGGTGCTTTCTGCAGGAAAAGGGTGGAAAGGCAGATACTAAATGGTATTACGGGGTTTCTCCCAGGGTGGAAAACGTGATTGAATCGCTCCCGACTAGCGAACAAGGCGATGGCAATGAATAAGGTTGACACCCTACCCGGGGGTGGACGTCCGGGCAATTCAACCCTTCTCGAACTTATTCGCCGGCGCCGCAGCGTGCGTCAGTTTCAGGCCGGTCGGCAGGTTTCTCGGGAGGCGCTGCTGGACATTGCCGAGGCGGCACGTTGGGCACCGACCGGCGCCAACGCCCAGTGTTTTGATCTTGTGATCGTGGACGAGCCAGCTGTGCGCGATGCCGTGATCGAGATCTTTGTCGAACAGTCCAAAAGGCTGTTCGACAAAGCCAAGGGGTTCCCAGCCGTGAGCAAGTCGTATCTTTCCAACACAGTGGCGATCTTCATCGTTCTCGGGGATCCGCGATGGAAGGCGGCGTTTCCACAGCAAAGCGAAGATGCCGAAGGTCTCGACGAGTACACTGCCAACAACGAGAATATCTATTTCTGTTCGATGGGTGCGGTGATCCAGAATATTCAACTGGCAGTGACGGATGCCGGCCTGACATCGGCCTGGCTCTCCGGTGGCGGTGAAGCGTCCACCAATCGGGCACTTTCGGAGTTGCTGGGCTATCCGGAAGACCTGTCGGCTTGCGGCACGATTCCTGTGGGCTACCCCAAGAAAGACGTCCGGCTCCGTTATCGACGGCCGCTGCAGCAATTGGTCCACTGGAATGGTTATGCCGCGACCCAGTTTCGTCCACAGCCTATGCTCGACTACTACCTGGAAAGATTGCGACCGTTTCTGATGTATCGCAACGCGGAGCGGCTCGAGGAGTGGAGTGACGCCGAAGAAAAATGCGGCGAGTGGTTGTCGGCCTTTACCGGAAAGGAGCCAAATCCGTCGGGGCGATTCGATTGAACGGGCCAAGCAGCCTGTGCCCGCACCGGCTGGTACTGGTCATCGTTTATCAGTGCTCGGCCGCCTCGGCAAAGGGGTCGCTATGACGACAGCTACCAGCCGGGGCAGTAAAACGCTGTACGTCCGATGCGGCGGCCAGGGCGATGTCACCTACCTGTTGCTGCACGGTCTGGGGGCGACGGGTGAAGTCTGGCAGGGATTGACCGAACTCATTGTTCAACACCAGGCCGGGCAGTGGCTGGTGCCCGACCTGCGCGGTCACGGTCAGTCGCCGTGGGGTGCGCCGTATACCTACCAGTCGCTCGCCGACGACCTGCTGCCGTTGATCAGCGACCGCGGGCCTGTCGTGGTCATCGGGCACTCGATGGGCGGCGTGATTGCCCTGATGCTGGGCGGGATGGAGGACAACGTGAAGAAAGCGGTCGGGATCGGGATCAAGTCCCGATGGCAGGCCGAGGAACTCGCCCGTATGCAGGACCTCGCCGAGCGGCCGGTACGCTGGCTGAATTCCCGCGAAGAGGCAGTCGAGCGTTATCTGAAGGTATCCGGTTTGACGGGTCTCGTCGATGCGGATTCGTCCTGCGCACAGAGTGGGGTGACCGGGGAGGACGAAAGCGGCTACCGCCTGTCGGCAGACCCGGGAATCTACGCAATCGGTGAACCGCCGGTTGCCACGCTGGTCAGCAGCGCCCGCTGTCCGGTGGTGCTTGCGGCTGGTGAGCACGACGTGATGGCGAGTGCAGAAGACCTCAGCGCCGTCGACCCGGCTGCGACGGCCTTGGCAGGCCTGGGTCACAACGCTCAGGTGGAAGATCCTGCTACGGTGTGGTCGCTCGTCATTGAGGGTATCTAAATGAAGAAGCGGAACCCGGAATGAGCCTGCTGCTGATCCGCCACGGCGAGACCCCCTTCAATCGCGACCGGGTGATGCAGCCCCCCGATACGCCGCTCTCCGAGCTGGGTATGGCACAGGCTGGGCATCTTGCCGAGCGGTTACGGGATACAAGAATAACGCGGATTCTCGCCAGTGATCTCGCGAGAGCCAGGATGACCGCTGAGCCGATCGCCGAAGCCGCTGAGGTCGATATCGAATTCGTTTCGTTGCTTCATGAACGGCATTTCGGTGTGCTTCGGGGACAGCGCTTTGTCGATCTCGAAAAGCAGGGTATCGAGCCTTTCGCTGAGGGCTATGTACCACCGGAAGGCGAGAGCTGGGAAGCGTTCGATAGGCGCGTCGCGCGGGCCTGGGCGGCGATCCAGGCCGCGGTTCCGGATTACGGCGATCTGGCGGTGGTGACTCACGGTCTGGTCTGTGCCGCCCTGCTGCGTAATCATCTGGATGCTGCGGATCACGCCGCCGAGATCGGCCGGCTGTATCCGTTCCGCAACGCGAGCCTGACGAGTATCGCACCCCGCCCGCCGTGGCGGGTCGAGATGCTGAATTCTACGCTGCACCTGGATAAATCGAGCGCTGGGACGCCGATCTACGGTCAGGCCTGATACCGCCTGTCAGTGGCGCCTTTTCGACTGATGCAGGGTACGGGGACAGCCGTCTTCACCACGGCCAGGTGATACCGGCCATCCTGGATTCGAACACTTCGTCAAAGGTTCTGGCGAGCGCCGGCGTAAAGTGGTTCTGCCAGTCGCCGACCCTGCCTTTTCGCATGAAGGGCATGCCGGGCTTGCGCTGCTCCTTATCCCACATTTGCATGCTGGTTCGGGGGTCTTTTTTCATGCTGCCGAAGGTGGATGCCTCGGCGATGCGGTCAATCTCTTCATCGGTCAGGTCCTGATCTAGAAAGCGGGCAACCGACAGAACTGCGCTTCTGAGGTCGTCCTGCATGGCTTCGTAGTGCAGAACCAGCAGGTTCGGCCGGTCCCGCTGCTCGTGCCAGCTTCGAAGGTGGGTCCAGTAGGGACCGTACTCGACCCTGCCCTCGATGAATTCGGCGACGAAATGCTCTATTGGTTCGTCGTATTCATACATCCAGAACCCGAAGGTGTGAAAGTACATTGATACTGCCGTGTCCTTTGCGTTGCGGGTTACATAGATCAGGCGGTTTGCTTCGGTGAGCCGTTTCGGCAGGAGGTGATATGGGTTATGAGATTTGAAGACCCGAGGCGAGGGCATATCATCGACCACGGAAAGGTCGGGCAGGTCTTCGGAGTCATCGAGCCAGGGTATGATCGCGTGTAGCGACGGATCGTTCTCCTGAACCCGCCCGCGGCTGTAGACCAACCGTACGATCTGCTGGGTCCAGGTGGTCCCACTCTTGGGAAAACTCACGATGAACACATCGTCAGGCCGCGGTGTCCAGTCCTGGTGTATAAACTCGAACCGTTGTGGATCTACCGGTGTCACCAGCATATCCCGCCATGTGTTGTAGTTGATGTTGCCCATCAGTCTTTAGCTGTATTTCAGCTCAGTGCCTTGCAGAGAGCGATTCTGCCGCTCGACGGTGAGACTCGAGCAGTCCGGGGACCTTTCCGGGATCGGTACGGCCCCAGCCGCATTCGCTGGCCACGCCGAATGTACTGACGACCGCCCGCGCGGCTTTGATCCGTGCCAGATCGCCCGCGGGGTCATCGTGGTGCACGAGTCCCAGGTAAAGGTCGGTATTCTCCGGCAGAATGAGATCTTGCAGCGGAGTGTAGTAAGCCGGGTCGACCCGGTCTTTGGGGACCGGCAGGTGGATGAAATCCAGCCGTCGATCCAGACCCGATGCAATGCCGTTGGCGATCTCGACCAGGATCGTGGTGTCAGTCGGCATCACCAGGTGTTCGTCCTTAGGTGTGCCGTAGCAAAGGTGATAGCCGAGTTCTGCGCCGGGCGGTACCCGGCGGCCCAGACGGGCCAGTTCGTCGAAAATCTGCAGCCGGTAGTCATCCGGCCGCCAGGGAAAATAGTCCTCAAAGATCAGGACTTCCTGGCAGATATCCCACTGCAGTGACAGGTCATCATGCGGCACGGCGGCGAGGATAGAGTCCAGGGCCGTCATCAGTGAGCTTTCGTAGGCAGGCAGGTAGTCGTCAAGGGCATTCGGACTGACGTACATATAGCCCGAGGCCATGGGTGTCGGCAGACAGACCTGGAATCGCACGCCTTCGGGGATCACCCCTGTCTCACGGAGTCTTCTAAAGGTTTTATAGGAGGCTTCAGCAGCTTGGTCGTAGCCGGTCTCGAACACGACGGTCGAAGGATCGACCTGCGGTCTGAAGCGCAGCAGTTCGGTCTCACGGATGAGTTCACCATCCCACTGGTAGAGAGCCAGCGGGGCAGCCTCGGGATCGAGCTCCATGTCCGGGTGGTTAAGCAGCATTTCACGCTGCCAGTAGATCCAGCGATGACGAATGCCGGTCTCACCGTCTGGGATACGCTTGAGCCACGGACCCAGTTCAGTGGCCAGGGCGCTGAAAACCGATTCAGTATCGGCCATGGCCACACTGCCAACAAGATGGATGCCAGGGTGCACGCGGTGATGTCCTCGAGGTTCCTACAGCCGGATTGTAATCGGGAAGGGTAAAAGGGTCTCATGCTAATGTGTGGGCATTCAGAGACAGACCCCGGATTGGACATGTTCAAAGACCAGCGGGACCTTGCGATGACGGTCAGCGATTCACGGGCGGCCGCGATTTTCGACGAAGCCGTTGAAGCTGTGGTCCGTTTCCAGGGCGATCCGGTTGCGATCCTGGATTGCGCCCTCGAGATCGACGGTGACTTCGTACTTGCGCACTGCCTGAGCGCGATGATGAATACGATCGGCAATGCCTCCTCGCGGCTCGAGGCAGCCCACGGAAATATCGGCCGGGCGAAGGCCGCGGCCAAGCATATCCTGGAACGGGAGCAGCTACACCTGGAAGCCGTGGAAGCCTGGTACGGTGTGCACCTCGACCGTGCAGCTGCGGTCTATGAACAGATTCTGTTCGATCATCCGCGTGACCTTATGGCTGTGTTTGCCAGCCATTGGCTGGATTTCTACCGAGGGGATGCGCTGGGCCGCTACGGTCGGATGGCCCGCGTGCTCTCGGCGTGGGATGAATCCGTGCCGGGCCATCACTGGCTGTTCGGCATGTTCGCTTTCGGACTGGAAGAGGTCGGGCAGTACCGCCGTGCGGAGTCCTGCGGCCGGCGGGCCGTTGAGGCGGATTCCGGCGATGCCTGGGGTGTGCATGCGGTCGCCCATGTTATGGAGATGGAAGGGCGTCTGGAAGAAGGTGCTGCCTGGCTGGAGGAGACCCGGGACGGCTGGGCGTCGACCAATATTAAGATCCACAACTGGTGGCACGCATTACTGTTCCGGATCGATCTTGGCGGGAGTCGGCAGGCCCTCACGATCTATGATGAGCATGTGGTGGATCCCGAAAGGGACGACGTGGAAGCCTTGATCGATCGAGTATCGGCGCTGGTGCGCCTGTCGCTGCTGGGGACCGATATTGGCGGCCGCTGGCAGGACCTGACTCCCTTGTGGGAGCCCCTGATCACGGATTCGCGCTATCCGTTCAATGACCTGCACGCTCTGTTGTGCTTCCGTCTGGCCGGCGCAGATGCCCAGGCAGAAGAACTGCTGTGTGCGGCCCAGAAAAACTATGATCTCGCGATTCCGATGATGGCGACCGGCCTGTCTGTACTCACCGGCATCAACGCATTCTGTAAGGGCCGAAATGCCGATGCACTTGAATGGTTGCTGCCCGTTTTTTACGAGTTCTACAAAATCGGCGGCAGCCACGCACAGCGTGACCTGGTGCAGCAGATCGTGGTGGAGGCTGCTTTACGGGACCAGCAGTGGTCGGTGGCCCGGGCATTGCTGGCCGAACGGTTGGAGCTGCGGAACACCCCACCGCACGCGTTCACGCGCCAGGTCCAAAGGCATCTGAAAAGTCTTTAGCGGATCATCAGTCTTCGCGGTCTAGGAACGCGCTGACCTGATCCATCAGAGGTTGTTTGTCGTAGGTGTGGTACAGCACCGACATCATGCGCACCGGGTCACCGAAGAAGAACCGTTCGTATAGAACCTGACGTCCGGCGAATGCGCTGCATGCGACGTCCCAAGCGAGCCGGAACAGCTTGAGCCGGCCCCGGGCATCCCGACCGGCCGAGACGAGGTACCGGTCAATGTCCTCGGCAATAGGGCTGTCGAGCGCAGAATCCGGCGGAATCATCATCAGGCTGGAGGCGCTCAGCAGTTGCAGGATTTCGATCATTCGTGGGTACATTTTCGGGAAAATGTTTCGGGCTGCGTCGAGCGGTGCCCGGTCAGGGCTCATGACCCCCCACTTGTCGACCTCTGCATCGGCTTCCGCAGCCCGCAGGCAGGCTTTCATCAGCTCAAGGTTAACCATGCACTCGGCAATTTTCTCCTGGACATGCTGAAACTCGGTTGACCCCAGTGCTTCGGCGACCGAGCAAGCGATGCCGAGGACGAATTCCGACTTGCAGACATTTTTGATCGCAACCTGCTGGGCCATGTGTGCCAGGCAGCCGGTTTCCGGAAAATGCCGGGTGCACAGGTTCGGATCGGATTTTAGAAACACGCGGTCCCAGGGCACCAGAACGTCATCGAAGACGACGATCGTGTCCATCTCTTCGAACCGGGAACCAAGCGGATGATCTACCCGAGATCCACTGTAGGAAAGCGCCTCGCGACAGATCAGCTTCATCCCCGGCGTATCGCAGGGTATGGTAAAAGCGAAGGCAAACGTATTGGTGTCAGATGCCGCTTTAAGTACGGTGGACGGGAAGACCATGATCTCGTCCGCCAGGGGGCCCAGGGTCGCGAGTATACGGGCCCCCCGCACCACCATACCCTCTGCGTTTTCGTCCACGATGCGCAATGCAATATCGGCACTCGGGTGACCGCTGGCGGTCAAGGCCCGGTTCGATTGCGGGTTGACCAGGGTGTGGGTCATGCACAGGTCATTCTCGCGGGCGTACTCGTAGTAGCGCTTTGCGTTTTCACCGAAGCGTGAGTCATTCTGGTTGTAGAACTCGGCGGCGGACGCTGCGGCCATGATCTCGACGTTGATGTAGTCTGAAGAACGTCCCAGCATTCCGCCACTGAAGCGCGACCAGTGAAACATCATTTTGGACCGGCGCTGCAGATCTTCCCGGGTACGGGGCGTAATGAAGGAAAGGCCGACCGGGTCGCCGCTGGTGGGTGAGGTGTAAGTCATGTCGTCACGCAGCGCGGGGTCATGCTGCATGTCGTAAAGATGGGCCATGGACTGGGCACAGCCCCGCAGGGCTGGGTGTGTGGTGACATCCTCAATCCGCTCGTTTCCGAGCCAGATTTCTGTGGGTCGCTGTCGAAGTCGATCGAGGTATTCTGCGCCGGTTCTGGCCCCCATGGCGTGTCCTCAGGGTCAGTAATGCAATTTATTTAACATGTTAAATAATTGGGTCGGAGCGCGCAACCCCTGCGGGGACCGGGCGAAGCGGAATAACGTCCTCACCCGATCCGCAGTTTAAGAATCAGCTCAAGCGGTCTTTGATCTGGTAGTAACGGATTGTCGGCGCCAGGAACCAAGGGTTGCCCTGGTACAGGGGGCGGGTTGCAAATTTCAGACCGTTCATCGCGATTGCGGCACCCGGATGGGCTGCCGCCTGCTCCCCTATGCGACGGCCGAAATAACTGGCGAGGCAGATTCCCGAGCCACAGTAGCCCATTGCGTAATAAAGACCGTTGTCTTCTCCCAGATGCGGCAGTTTATCGAACGTATAGCCGACAAAGCCCATCCAGGCGCGGCTGATCTTTGCCTGGGCAAGCTGCGGGAAGATGCGCAGCATCTCAAGCCTGAGCGGGGGCGCGCTGCGCAACGGGTCCGTTTCCTTTAAGGATACTCGTCCGCCGAACAAGATTCGTCTGCCATCCGGTGATGCCCGGAAATAGACCACCAGCTTGCGGGTATCGCTGATCACCCGATCGTTGGGAATCAGCTGGCGGACAAGGGAGG
>CAJXBY010000075.1 GCA_913051905.1 uncultured Gammaproteobacteria bacterium
AAGAATGATCATGGGATTCCTGTTGCTAGTGGATTATATGTTATACATGTTGACGCAGAAGGTGTGGGAGAGAAAATATTAAAATGGTTTGGGGTTCTACGTCCAATTGATTTAGACACATTCTAATACATTAAGAAAAATGAAAATTTTAAATATGAAAAATATAAGATGTTATTTAAAGATACCTTTAGTATTGATGATATTATTGGTGCCTGTACAAGAGGTTGCTTGTCAAGAGCAAGCAATCAGGGCAGGGTCTGCGGGAGCTTCTGAATTGTTAATTAACCCTTGGGGTAGGTCTTCTGGTTGGGGAGGGTCTAATGTTGCAGGTATTAGTGGACTTGAATCACAGTATTCGAATGTGGCTGGATTAGCATCCACTGAGAGAACAGAATTAATCTTTAGTCAGACATCTTGGCTCCAATATGGCAACGAATTATTTAATGCGAATGAATC
Source organism: uncultured Gammaproteobacteria bacterium (assembly GCA_913051905.1). Next base: position 457 of record CAJXBY010000075.1, read on the forward strand.
TGTAAGTAGTATTAGTACATTTGGATTTGCTCAAAGGGTAGGGGAAGCAGGTGTCTTAGGTATGGGAGTTATGTCTATGAATTTTGGAGATATTGAGATAACAACTGTTGATATGCCAGATGGAGGAATTGGTACTTTTTCTCCTAGGTTTATGAACATAGGTGTTTCTTATGCGCATATTTTTTCAAATAGTATCCAGGGTGGAGCGACTATTAGAATGATATCAGAGCAGATATCTGATGTTAGCGCTAACGGAGTTGCTTTTGATGCGGGTATCCAGTATACAACGGGAGAAGATGATGAACTTAAGTTTGGGATATCGTTTAAGAATTGGGGACCAAGAATGTCTTTTGCCGGAGATGGGCTTTCTTTAGGTACTGCCATTATCATAATATTATGGGGGTTTTATACTGGAGGAGGAATAAACAATGGCAACCCTTCGCCATCTCTGCGTCAGTGCTGTGGCTGGTGTCCTGGCGTTGATTCTGTGTTCCGCACACGCTGCGGAAAAGAAATCCGCGATGATCGAGTGTACGCCAAGCGAGGAAAAGCTGGTCTACGATTGTATGGTGATGCTGAGCAGCAAAAAGTCGGGTGACATGATTGCCAATGCAGAATTTACGGTTGGTGCCGATATGCCATCCATGCCCATGGCCCACAACGTTGAGCCGGTGGCTGCGCACAACGCCGGCGACGGCATGTACCACGTCCGCATCACTCTGGAGATGTACGGTGAGTGGGCGCTCAAACTCGAGTTCACCAAACCTGGTCGCGATCTGGTTATAAGCAAGCTGGTGTTTACCAAGGATTCCGTCAGCCCGGCGGGTGGCAAGAGCTGCGGACACGATCACAAGAAACATAACCACAAAAAGCACGAGCATAAAGAGAAAAAGGACTGACTGCGCCAGCACACTGGGCCGGCAGCAAAAGCGCCGTGACCGTACCGTATGCTTTACACCGCTCGACTGCCGTCGTCGACCTCGTTCAGTAACCGGCGCATGATCTTGCCGCTGGAGGTCTGAGGAACACTGTCGACGAACTGAACCGCACGGGGAACCTTGTAGGCAGCGAGCGACCCTCGGCAGAAGTCGACGATTTCCTGGCCGCTGGCACTCGCACCTGGTTTGAGCACCACGTATGCCTTGGCGAGCTCACCCCTCGCCTCGTCCGGAATGCGCCCAACGGCCGCCAGGGCCACGGATGGGTGACCGCAGATGACCCGCTCCAGCTCGGCGGGGTAGATGTTGTAACCCGCCGTCAGGATCATGTCTTTCTTGCGGTCCACAATTGTGAAATAGCCGTCTTCGTCCAGCGTTGCGATGTCCCCGGTGTGCATCCAGTTACCCGGCGCCATGACATCGCTGGTCGCCTGGTCGTTGCCGTAGTAGCCCATCATCACCAACGGGCCGCGAACCACGAATTCACCTTCTTCGCCCGCACCGAGTTCTACCCCGGGATTCTCGGCCGAGACGATCTTGCCCTCGCTACCGGGATACATCAGACCGATGGTGCCCGGTTTGTTGTCCCCGTAAAACGGGTTCGCGGTCGCCGCACCGGCAAGCTCTGTCATTCCCCACAGCTCGAGAACCGGCGTCTTGACCCGTTCTGTCCATTCAATCGATTTCGCCGCCGGCAGGGTTTGGCCACCCACGGTCGAACGCGTCAAAGAAGACAAATCGTAGTCATCGAATTTCGGATGTGACAGCAGGAAGTAATACACTGTCGGCACACCATCGAGTACAGTGGCCTGGTGCGTCTGAATCGCCGAGAGAACGGCCTCTTCTTCGAACCTCGGCACGATGACCAGTGTCATGCCGTACATGAAGCTGCTGTTAAAGACGACCGAACCGTAGACATGGGGCAACGGCAGTGAGTTGACGAGCACATCCCGTTCGGTCCGCACATGCATTAGTGCCGTACCATGCGCATTGGTCACGATATTACGGTGCGAATGCATGGCACCTTTGGGGTGTCCCGTCGTGCCCGATGTGTAGCAGATGGCCGCCAGGTCGTCGCGGCTGCGTTGTGGCACATCAAAGGTATCGCCACCCTTTCTGAGCCAGTCTTCAAATGACGAGGCACCGGTGACGACCTCTTCGCCGAACAGCACGACTTCCTTCAACTCACCGCTGCCCTTGAGATCCAGGAGCGGCTCGGCCTTGTCGGCTGAACCGATAACGGCCTTGGCGCCGCTGTCTTCGACGACATACTTGACTTCATCGGGTGTCAGCATGACGTTGATGGGGTTAATCACCGCACCTGTTTTGGCTATACCATGGTAGCTGACGGCCCATTCCCAGCAGTTGGGTGAATACAGCGTCACCCGGTCTCCAGGCCCCACGCCCGCTACCTTGAGGCCATTGGCAATCCGGCATGCCATTGCATCGATCTGGCTGAAGCTGAACTGCCTGTCTTCAATAATCAGCGCGGTCTTCTCGCCGTACAAGTGTGCGCTGACCCGTGAAATATCCCCTACTTTCCGGATCATTGTGATCTCCTCCTCGGTCTCCCGGTTGATCGCTCGGTCTGTAACGCCCTCTTCAGAATCAGCCCTCGGGCATGGTGTCACGAATCGAGGGTCTGTTCACCAGCAACTCGGCCCACTTCACCAGGTTCGGGTGGCCGGCACGCCACTCGAATTCCGGGTTCCAGCGCTCCAAATGCAGCGCCGTGATCAGGGTCAGCTGCGCCATATTGCCCAGCGACCCCTGAAGAGCCGGGTGACCGACCTCGGACTCCCAGACGTCGACCAGGCGCACAGCGCGCTCGCGCTCATGGGCAATGACACCAGGTGATTGTTCGTCCGGTGGCCTGAACCCCTCCCGGATCCAGACACTCACCCCTTCGACCAGACTTCGGGCCAGCCCTTCGAGTCGCCTCACTTCCAGTCCGGCGTCGCCGGCTGGTGGTTCAAACCGCGGGGCCGCATCCAGATGGTCCAGGTAATGACACACCAGCTGCGAATCTTCCAGTCGCCTGCCGTCGGGCAGGACCAGGCACGGCACCCGGCCGGAAGGGTTTACCTGATAATACGGGCTGTTGGCCTGACGGGTCTTCGCGATGATCTGCTCAACACGGCTTTCCAGACCTTTTTCCAGGACCACGATCCGGGCCAGACGGGCAAAAGGGGAGTTCGTTGTGACGTAGAGTTTCAGTCCATTATCGGCTTCTGACACGGGGCTGCTCCGGGTCGCTGGCAGGTTGGTTTTCAGGATATCTTGGTGTCCGATTGCCTATCAAGTCAACTCATGACCCGCAAATTGTGTGCGGGGAGCTCCAAAACCTGCCGCTGCAGCGTTGTCAGCGTGTTCCGGATTCAATACGATGTTCACCGACCTACGGGTCGTAAGTGCTGTAAACACCCCTAGAACACAACCACGGCTACAGAACCCAACGTTCCCCAAGATGCTGACACAGGCCTCCGACAGCGTTCTGATCGTCGTTGACGTGCAGGCCTATTTCCTCGGTAAAATCCCTGTTCACGAGCGCGTTACGCTCGTCTCCCGGATCGCCTGGCTGATGCGCGCTGCCGATTGTTTGGATGTCCCCATCATCGCCACGGCCGAAAACATCCCTGCCCTTGGCCAGCTGTTACCAGCCCTGAAGACCTTGCTGCGCAGTGGCGGACCGGTGTACGACAAACTCAGTTTCGGCCTGCTGGCGCAGACTGACATAAGGGAAGCCTTCGAAGCGCTCGACAGATCGGAGGTTGTGCTTGTGGGCATGGAAACCGACGTCTGCATTGCTCATTCGGCGCTGCAGCTGCATGCCGCGGGCTACCGGACCCTGGTGATTGCCGACGCGACCGCTTCGCCGGAACCCAACCATGCTGCTGGACTGAAGCGGATGGAAAACGCGGGTATCATAATCACTAATACCAAGGGGATTTTTTACGAGTGGGCTCGGAATGTGCCGGGCGCGGCGGGGCTCCGAAAACAACTTGGCCCTGATCTTCCTCCTGGACTTATCCTGTAGGTCAAAGCGCGGTCCGGTCAGCGCCCGGTGACTTTGATCGGCAGGAATTCAGACCATACGATGATCGAAGACCCCAGAACCGAACAAGACCTCGCCTCGGTGCTGGGCAAACGCGCAGCGCAGATTCCTGACACGCCGTGGATCGTGACGGACGATGGATCTTACACTTTTCGTGAGATGGACCGGTCTACAAGCCGGCTAGCCAGCGGCTTTAGCCGACTTGATGTCACTGCCGGTGACAGCGTGCTCGTCATGCTGCCTGACACGGTGGATTTCATTCGCGTGTGGTGTGCGCTGTCCAAACTCGGCGCCATTGAGGTTCCCGTCAACGTCCATTACAAGGGCAACCTGCTGGCCTATCTGGTTAACGATTCCCTGGCCCGCCATCTTGTTGTCGACGCCCAGTTTCTCGATCGGTTCGAGCAGCTCGCACCGGACCTCCAACACGTCGAGCGGCTGATTGTCCGAAACGGGGATCTTGCCGAAGTGCCCGAAGCACTCGCGGAAACATTTGATATCGTCGATTTCCGGACCCTTGAGCACGGCACGGCATGGTCCGGCACGGGCCCCGTTTACCGGGACCTTATGGCCGTGATGTACACCTCCGGTACCACCGGTCCCTCTAAGGGCGCCACGGTTTGCCACGCCCACGCCTACGAATACGCCTTCGGCGTGACCGAAATGCTAACCCTGGATGCGGGTGACGTCTACTACGCGCCTCTGCCGCTGTTCCATCTTGCCGGACAGTTCGCTGTCGTTTACGCCAGTTGTATCGCTGGGGCAACAGCAGTAATCAGCGGAGGCTTCAGCGCACAGCGTTATTGGCAGGATATTGCGCGGTTCAGAGCTAACTGCTCTTTTCTGCTGGGCGCCATGGCCAATTTTCTCTATCAGCAGCCGCGTGCTGCCCGCGATCAGGAAAATACGCTGGAACGCGTGCTGATGGTGCCGTTGATTCCGGAGGTCGAGGACTTCAAACAACGTTTCGACTGCCGGGTCTCGACGACCTGGGGTGGCACGGAAATGAACTGCCCGATGCGATCGGGATTTGACCTGGTGGACAATAAAAGCTGTGGTCGGGTCGCCGAAGACCGCTACGAAGTTCGCATCGTCGACGAAAACGACGCTGAGGTCCCCCACGGTGTGCCTGGCGAAGCACTGGTCCGCACCCGAGAACCCTGGATTATGAGCAATGGCTACTGGAACCATCCGGAGTGGACCGAAAAAGCCTTTCGTAACCTCTGGTACCACACCGGCGACATGCTGATGCGCGATACCGAAGGCAATTTCTATTTTGTCGACCGGACCAAAGATGCCATTCGACGGCGTGGCGAGAACATCTCGTCAATGGAGGTCGAAAACGAAATCAATGCCAGCCCGGATGTCATCGAGTGTGCGGTCATCCCGGTGGCCTCGGCACACACCGAACAGGAGGTGATGGCAGTGGTCGTAGCCCGCGACCCGTCGATGTTCGATCCGGCCACGCTGATCGAGTTTCTGGTTCCCAGACTGCCGTATTTCATGGTACCGCGTTACATCGAACGGCTCGACGCCCTACCCAAAACACCGACCGGCAAAATCCAGAAATTCTCTCTGCGGGACCGGGGCCTGACCGACAACACCTGGGACCGGGAGGCTGCAGGACTGAAGATCCGCCGCTGCTGACGCGGCATGGCTCTTCCGGCCGGTAGTGGACCCTCTGGGCCCCACTGGTCGAGAGTCAGACATACGGGCAATTCACGACCCCCGCTATAATGCCAGCGATGCGTTCTCCGGCCTGCTACGCTGCAGTTCTCTATCTGGCGCTGGCGTGGACCGGGCTGGCATGGCCGGAACAGCTGCGCGTTGCGACTGACCTCCGCCAGACCGGAACGCTCTCCGAAACCCAAAGAATACCCGTTGTTCTTTTTTTCAGCACAGGGGACTGCGGTTACTGTGAGACTGTCAGGTCAGAGTTCCTCGACCCCATCGCGACTGGCGGGAGCACAACATCAGAAGTTCTGCTTCGCGAGATCCGTTTCGACAGCCAGGACCCGCTGGTTGGTTTTGACAACCGACAGACAACTCATGCCAGGTTGGCCAAAAGACGCGGTATTGCTATCGTGCCGACTATCCAGTTCACAGACGGGCGCGGAATAGAATTGGCGGACCAGATCGTCGGGCTAGGTACGGCCGGGTTTTACGGTGCTTACCTTGAACAGGGCATCGAACGGGCTTACGACAGATTGCGCGACAAGATGAGGACCTCCCAATGACCACGTTCGTCACCGATGCCACCAACGCCCCGCTGAAGCTGTCCGACCAGAAGGTGCTGCCGGAGTGGATCGATTTCAACGGCCATATGAACGTTGCCTACTATGTTGTGGCATTTGACCACGGGGTTGACGGGCTGACCAACCACCTGGGCATCGGTCCGGAGGGGATCGAACGGCGCGGGACATCGACGTTTACACTCGAAATGCATATCAATTACCTGCAGGAGCTGAACCTCGGAGACCCGCTCCGACTGACCTGTCAACTGCTGGATTTCGACATTAAACGCATCCATTACTTCTTCTGCATGCACCACGCGGACAAAGGCTATCTGGCGGCAACCTGTGAACAGATGCTGCTTCACGTGGACCTCGCCGAACGACGGTCTTGTCCTTTTCCCGAGACGGTTCAGCGGGCTCTGGCCGGATTGATGGATCTTCATCGGGCGCTGCCCCGACCAGAACAGGCCGGACGTACGATCGGAATCCGCCGCCGCTGAACCGCCCGCGGGGTCTCGTACGCTACTTACAGACGGGTCAGGACCAGTCGTCCTTCCATCGATTCTTTTTCTTCAGCGACTGGAGCGGTAATCCGCGAGGTCGCAGCCTTTAACTATCAAGGGAGATCGGTTCAGCGGTGAATACTGTCGTGAGATCCGGTTCGGACGTGAACCGGGTGCGAAAAGCCGAAAACAGTTTGCAGCTTGGTATCCGCGTTCTGGGGTGACGCGAAACGGGCGTGGGGCCATTCCGTGTAGTAGGGTCCGCCTGACTCTGTTGCAGATTGTTCGTCTTCTAGTGAGAAAAATGTGTTGTCCCTGCTATCCATCGCTATCTCCTTGTTTGCATTCACTGGGGCCGTTCCAATGAGCTTCATTCTGCAGATGAGAAAGTGGGATGTCTGTGACGGGGAACACCTTAAGACCTACACCTGGAGAGGCGAGTGTGACGGCGGTCACACTCGAGGCGGTTTACTGCTTCGTCGCGGATGATGACGGGCGCAGGCGCTCGAGTATGCCATCGAGTTCGTCCAGACTGTTGTACTCGATGACCACGCGGCCCCGTCGGCCACTGTGTTCAATATTGACCTTCGCGGCCAGGCGTTCCGAGAGCTCTTCTTCGAGTCGGAGAAGGTCGGCATCCTGTCTCACCCTGCTCCGTTTTTTCTTGCGTTCGCCACTCAGGTAACGCCGAACCAGTTGCTCGGTCTGCCGCACAGACAATCGCTGCTGAATGACGGTTTCCGCCGCTGAAAGCTGCTGTTCCCGTGGCAGAGCCAGAATGGCCCGGGCGTGGCCAGCTTCGATTTGACCAGCCTCCAGGTGGGATCGCACAGGCGGGTCCAGGTTGAGCAGTCGCAGAAGATTACTGACTGCTGCCCGCGAACGGCCAATACTTTCTGCCACTTGCTGGTGGGTGAGTCCGAATTCGTCGAGGAGACGCCTTAAGCCGCTGGCTTCCTCGAGCGGATTCAGGTTCTCTCGCTGGATGTTCTCGATCAGGCCGACTGCCAGTGCGATCTCATCCGGAACCCTGCGCACCACCGCCGGCAGCTGGTCCAGGCCCGCCATCTTGGCTGCCCGCCAGCGCCGTTCTCCGGCTATCAGCTCGTAGTCTCCCGCAACCGTTTCACGCACCACGATGGGCTGCACCACGCCCTGGGCTTTGATAGAGGCAGCCAGTTCGCTGAGTGCCGCCTCATCCATCCGGGTCCTGGGCTGGTAACGGCCGGGCCGGATACTCTCGACGGGTAAACGACGAAGCTCGCCGTCATTTTGGGCAGCTGTTTTTTCAACACCACCCAAGAGTGCATCGAGGCCTTTGCCGAGTCGTGCTTTTCTACTCATGGCGGATTCTGGGAATGATCAGCTGTCTGCGGATTGTGGGGTGGTGTCCGGGCCCGGCACACCGGACGAATCGACTCCGGCAGTTGTCGAGGCGCTTGCATCGCCCAGCATCTCTCCCGCCAATGCCAGATGGGCCAGGGTACCGAGGCATTTTTCGTCGTAGTCAATCACGGGTTTACCGTAACTCGGGGCTTCCGCCAGCCGAATGTTGCGTGGGATGACCGTGCGAAACAACTTTTCGCCAAAATGCTGGGTGAGTTGGTCTGAAACCTCGCGGGTGAGACTGTTTCGTTTGTCGTACATGGTGCGCAGCAGCCCCTCGATGGCGAGTCCCGGATTGGCGCTCTGCCTTACCCGGCTTATGGTTTCCAGCAACCCCGTCAGGCCCTCAAGCGCATAGTATTCACACTGCAGCGGGATCAGCACCGAATTGGCCGCGACGAGTGCATTGATGGTCAGCACATTCAGTGCCGGCGGGCAATCGATAAGCACGTAATCGTAGCCGGTTTCTGTCGCAAGGGCTTTTCGCAGACGGTAGTTGTCATTGTCCTCATCGCTGCCGCCGCCGAGTTCGGCCTGGGCGCCGGCCAGGTCGTGTTCTGCCGGCAACAGGTCCAGGCCCGGATTAACAGTTACGATGGTCTCGCTTATTGCGGCCTGGCCGAGCAGTACCTGGTAGACGGTCCCTGCCAGAGCATCCCGTTCCACACCGCATCCGACGGTCGCGTTCGCCTGTGGGTCTAGGTCGATCAGCAGGACACGACGCCTCATTCTCGCTAGGGAAGCACCCAAATTGACGGTGGTTGTGGTTTTGCCCACGCCACCCTTCTGGTTAGTCACCGCGATGATTCTGGTCATGCAATTTCGTTTTGAGGGTGTATCGAAATCTCAGTTATCCAGAATGACCGCGTGACGCTCGGCATCCAGACCGGGCACATTCAGCCGTACGACATCCACTTTTTCACGCAGATCCGGGGACAGCGCCTTGAGTTCGGACCCCGGGAATTTACCCTTCATGGCAATCAGGCGCACGCCGTCACCACGAAGGTGCTCTGTTATTCCCACCAGGGTCGGCAGCGCCGCGACTGCTCTCGTCACAAGCGTATCAAAATTCTTATCCGGCCGGTAATCTTCAACCCGACAGTGCTCAATACTGACTCGGAGCAGCCTAAGCCTGGCCCGGGCCTGGCTCAGGAAGCCGATGCGTTTGACCCGGTTGTCTAAAAGTGTCCAGTCGATGTCGGGACGGGCGATAGCCAGAGGTAGTCCTGGAAATCCGGCCCCGGAACCGATATCGAGCGCCCGTGTACCGCGTAGAAAGGGCGAGATAAACAGACTGTCCAGCAGGTGTCGGGTCACCGCGTCGGCCGGCGAGACGGGACCAGTCAGGTTGTGCACCCGGTTCCACTGAAAAAGCAGCGTCAGAAAATCCATACACGCGCCGATGGCGTTATCGTCCAGCTGCAATCCGGCCTGAGCTGCTCCCTCAGCAAGCCGGGTTGCGTGGCGCTGCAGCTCGGCCAACACCAGCGCCCCTTCAGGCCGCCGACTGAAGCACGCGTTTTTTCAGGTGCACCAACAATAGTGACACGGCTGCTGGCGTTACTCCGGAAATCCGGCCAGCCTGGCCCAGGGTCGCTGGCCGATGTTCTGCCAGCGTCTGGCACACTTCATTGGAAAGTCCGCGTACATCGCGGTAGTCCAGCGCCTCTGGTATGGGTGTCTCCTCGTGGCGGCGTTGTCGCTGGATTTCGTCCTGCTGCCGTTCGATATACCCTGCATAGCGGGCTTCGACTTCAAGCTGGTCGATCGCGCCAGGCTCGTCGATTCCAGGACCCACACCCGGCAGGGTCATCAAGCTGCTGTAGCCCACCTCCGGCCGGCGGAGCAGATCGAGCAACCGCGTATCACGCGTCAGTGGCTGCCCAAGGATGCGTTCCACACTGCACGCAGCCGGTGTATTGGGGCGCACCCAGCTGTCGTGAAGGCGCTTTCGCTCGCCCGCCAGTGCCGTTCGCTTGTCACTGAAACGCCGCCACCGATGCTCGTCGACGAGCCCCAGTTGACGACCGGTTTCGGTCAGACGCAGATCTGCATTATCTTCCCTCAGCTGCAGACGGTATTCAGCGCGGGAGGTGAACATGCGGTAGGGTTCGGAGACACCGCGGGTAACCAGATCGTCAATCATGACACCGATGTAGGCTTCATCACGACGCGGTGACCAGGGCGCCTCGCCGCGTGCGCGGCGCGCCGCATTCAGGCCCGCGATCAGGCCCTGTCCGGCTGCTTCCTCGTACCCGGTAGTACCGTTGATCTGGCCCGCGAAATAGAGCCCCTCGATCAGGCGGGTCTCCAGTGAGGTTCTGAGGTCGCGGGGGTCGAAGTAGTCGTATTCGATGGCATAACCAGCCTGGGTGATCTCTGCCGCTTCAAAACCCCGAATGCTTCTTACCATCGCCTTTTGCACATCGAGTGGCAGACTGGTTGAGATTCCGTTCGGGTACACCTCGTGGGTATCCAAGCCTTCCGGCTCCACGAAAATCTGATGCGTGTCGCGATCAGCAAAACGCACGACCTTATCTTCAACCGAGGGGCAGTATCGCGGCCCGACGCCCTCGATTACACCCGTGTAGAGCGGCGAACGCGCCAGACCTTTGCGGATGATCTCGTGACTGCGCGCATTGGTCGCGGTGATGTGGCAACAGATCTGCTGAGGGTGTTCATCGGGACTGCCGAGGAAAGAAAATACCGGTACCGGTACATCGCCCG
>CAJXBY010000076.1 GCA_913051905.1 uncultured Gammaproteobacteria bacterium
GACCGGATTTGGTTTCGCAATGATCTCGGTGCCGGTGCTGCTGATTGTTCTGAACTCCAGTGCCGCGATCCAGGTCGGGATGATCCTGAGTCTCTTGATCGCGCTGCTGCTGATGCCGTCATTGTGGAAACACGTGGACAAGCGGCTGCTTAGGCTGTTTGTGGTCGGATCGTGTCTTGGGATTCCGGTCGGGGTTTTTCTGTATGTCGCCGTCAATCTGGGTGTTCTGAAACTTCTGGCCGGGTTGGTGGTGATGCTGTCAATACTGACGGCCCTGGGGTGGGTCGGTCGGCCCGCACAGAAGGATCCGGGGACAGTCAACTTTGCAGCTGATCTCGGGGTGGGGGTCGCTTCTGGAATTATGAACGCGAGTCTGGCGATACCCGGTGTCGTGCCGTTGGTCCGCATGATCCATCTGTCAGCTGTGCGCGAGGCTGTCCGGGCAACCATACTCGCCCTGTTCGTGTTTTCCTACCCGCTGGCCATCGCGCTGCAGGCGGTACTTGCCGGTCTCACACCGGGCACATTGAAGATCACGTCTACTCTGATACCCGCAACGCTGGCGGGATTGATAGCTGGCCGGGTACTGGTTTCCAGGATCACGCAGAAGTCCTTTATCCGGATCATCCTGGTGCTCCTCGTTTCGAGCATGATCGGCCTGTTTATTGATGCGGGCTGGACGCTGCTGGGCGCTCGATCGTGAGCCAGGTGTCGCTGGATACCCTGGTCGGTCTTCCAGAAGGCCTCAGCACGTTCATCACCCGAGATGACGGAACCCGGTTGCGTTGTATGGCAGACGGTGAGGGACCTACGCTGATTCTTGCGCACGGAATTTTTGGTGACCTCAGGGTCTTTAATCTGCTGCGCGGGCGTCTGATCGGTAGAGGTTGGCGGGTCATTCTGTTTGACCAGCGGGGTCACGGGGCATCCACCATCGGTGCCGATGGTCTGGGTGCCAGGCAGATGGCCGCTGACTGTAAGGCCGTGCTGGAGCACTTCGATGTGCAAGATGCGGTTCTGCTCGGCCATTCCATGGGTGCTTTTCTGTCCATTTGTTTGGCTGAATATTTTCCCGACGTGGTCCAGGAGCGTCTGCGCGGCATGCTGCTTATCGCGGGACACGCCGGTAATGTAGCCAGGGGAAGCATTCAGAACCGATTGCAGATCCCGCTGGTGAAAGCCGGCCTGTTGCCGGTCATTCTGTCATCCGGCTGGCTGGGCCGAGCGTTCGCGCGCTCGCTCTTCGGCCGGGTTGCCGGGAGAGAGTTGGTCGAGGCGACGAGGCGCATCCTGTCGAGCCAGCCGCTTGAAGTGATGACCCCGCTGGTTGATTTCCAGGTCCGAGAGGATCATTACCCGGCACTGGCCGGTATCGCGGTCCGGACGGTGGTTCTGTGCGGTGAGCGGGACAGGACCTGCCCCCGATGGCATTCGGAACGCCTGGGTGCGGAGATCCCTTCAGCGCGAAACCACTGGTTGCCGGATATCGGGCACATGGTGGTTTATGAGGCTCCGGAGGCGATCGAAGATGCGCTCCTGCAGCTACTCGAGAACCGGCAGTGACAAAAACGGGACCATTTTGAACGCGAGTGCCCGGTTTATTGCAGAATTTCTGTCGGCTCCTCCTTTTTGCTATGCTGTTCGACTGGTAAAAAACGTCCGTCGTGCTGTCCGCCTTTGAGCCGGCACCAGCACCTGGAATGAGAGGTAGAACGCCATGAACTTGCCTGCGAAAACCAAGCTACAGGACACGCCCACCCATCGCCGGATGCCGGCCTACGAGGCACTCGCCCAGGACATCAAGAACCTCGGTGTAGAGGTGGTGTTTGGCCTCATGAGTGACGATACCGCCCTGTTTGTCACGGCACTTGATATGGTCGGGATTTCTTTTCACGGGGCCCGGCATGAGAACACCGCGATCACCATGGCGGAGGGCTATGCCGCAGCGTCGGGGTCCCTAGGCATTGCGGTTGTGGGTCGTGGACCCGCGACTGCTAACGGTCTGCACGGCGCAGTGTACGCAAGCCGGACCGGCTCGCAGGTGCTGATCATTTATGGCGATGCCGGAGTACCGGGGAGTGAATTGAACACGCTGGGTCCGGACTACAAAGCGTTTAATTCACGGGGTGTGTTGAGTGCTGCTGGTTTACAGGTTTTCTGGGCCGCCAGTGCACACAGTGCGCGAACGACGCTGCTGGACGCTGTCAATGCCGCACGCTTGGGCCATGCGGTGGCGCTGCTCCTTCCAACCAGTGTCCAGCTCACGGAAATCGAGGTGGATGAACAGAACCCTCTGGATGGGTCTGCACCCGCGCCGCGTCAGCTCGAAGCGGCCAGGCCCCATGCGGTCAAGGCCGCAGTCGAACTGCTCAAAGACTACCGAAAACCCCTCATCATCGCGGGGATAGGCGCCTATCGTGCGGGAGCACGGGATGCTTTGGAGCAGCTCGCAGAGCAGCTTGGCGCACTGTTGCTGACTACTGCCCGCGGCAAGGAGATGTTCCGGGGCCACCCGTATAACCTCGGTATCATCGGTTCGTTCACTCACGGGACCGCACGCCGTTACATCGATCAGGCAGATTGTGTGCTGGTTTTCGGCGCCAGCCTCAATTTCTGGACAACCAGCTTCGGCTCGTCCATTCCCGATGTGCCCCTGATTCAGGTCGATGCAAGCCGGACCCACATCGGCAAATTTTACGACGCTGATGTGGCGCTGGTTGGTGACGCGCGCCTGGTCGCAGAACAGCTGTCTGCGGCCCTGCCGGCGCGTACCGGGGACGACAAGCCTTTTCATACGTTGCAGACTAGTGAAAGTATTGCCGGCCACGACATGGGGAGTGACTTCGCCGCCGCACACACAGCCCGTACTGTAGATCCGCGCTCACTGGGAATCGTCCTTGATGAACTGCTCCCGGAAAACCGGAACCTCGTTTACGACGCCGGAAATTTCCTCGGCATCGTGCCGTACATCTCGGTGCCAGGCCCCGATCATTTCAAGTTCACCAATAATTTTGCCTCCATCGGCCTCGGCTTCGGCGCCGCGCTTGGTTTTGCCAGAGCAAGGCGTGATGCCGCCACGGTCCTGCTGGTGGGTGACGGTGGATTCATGATGACCATCGGCGAGCTGGAAACCGTGGTCCGGGAAGACCTGCCGCTTATCATCGTGGTGATCAATGACTGTGCATACGGTGCCGAACTGCACTTTTTGAAGATACACCAACGGCCCGTCGAAACGTCGCTCTTCCCGGACATCGACTTCGCTCCGATTGCCGAAGGCTTTGCCTTTGAGGCAGCGACCATCAGGTCACTCGACGACCTAAAGCAGATGGCGCCGATGCTGAAGAACCCGGAGGGTCCGATCCTGCTGGACTGCAAGGTCAATGCCGACGTTGCAGGGGCATTCATGAGTGAGCTGGCTGCTTTTGAAAGCGGTGAAGACTAGGTCCTCGAGAGTGGGGCCGACGTGAGCATCCGCGGCTGACCCGGCCCTGTTGGGTACTAACCTCGTTGACTGGTCTCGCACGTGGCCATAAACCAGAATCCGGGCTAAGGTGATGCGCATCCCTATCCCGGATCCCGCTTTCAGTCACTCCGAGCGGGCCCGCGCAAATTTCCGTCTGGCGCTTAGGGTCTCTCTCGGTTTTGTTGCCCTGTTATGGATTATCAGCCTGCTGAATTGGGGGCTGGCACTGGACCTGACCCGTTTTGGCGTCCGTCCGCACCTGCCGTCGGGTCTGCCGGGTCTGTTTTTTGCACCGCTGCTGCACGGTGACTTCACGCACCTGCTGTCGAACTCCGTTCCGTTGGTGGTTCTGGGAACCGGTATGCTGTATCTGTACCCCAATTCCGCACTCAAGGTCATTCCGGCGGTTTACCTGGTTCCAGGTCTGGCCGTCTGGCAGTTCGGTCGGCCTGCCCTTCATTTCGGTGCCAGTGGACTGGTCTATGGACTGGCCACCTATATCCTGGTTGCCGGTCTGATTCGACGGGACAGTCGGGCGATCAGCGCCGCGATGCTGGTGTTTTTCCTGTACGGCACACTGGTCTGGGGCGTGCTGCCCGGCGCGGCCGGCGTGTCCTGGGAGACCCACCTGTTTGCCGGACTGGTGGGTCTGGTGTTGGCCATTGTTTTCAGGCGCCTCGATGTGCCGCCGAGAAAACGTTACGCTTGGGAAGAGGAAGACGCCGACGAAAGTGCCGGTCCCCTCGATCAGGATTAGATGGCAATTTCCGACTGTCGGGCGCTGCTGGCTGCAGGTGAATCCGCCTGGCGCAAAAAAGTGTTGGGAGGTGTACCCGGCTCCGATTCACTGCCGGTTCTGCGGAATCCGGGCCAGGTAGTCCAGCACCTGTGCCTCAAGGCCGAACGAAGCCACGTCGTTGTGGCCGGCCTGGGGTACAAACCAGGCCGTTTTGGGTTCGGGTAGGGCATTGAACACCCGTTTCCCGAATGAGACATCAATGATGCGGTCCGATTCACCGTGGATCACCAGGACAGGTGATCTGATACTGGCGAGATAAGGCCGGGTTTCGTATCGGTCCCGGACCAGCCAGTGTGCCGGCAGGAACCAGTAATGTCGCTGGGCAACGTCTGCGATTGAGGTGTAGGGGGCTTCCAGGATCAGTGCGGCGGGCCGGTGTTCAGCCGCCAGTCGAACGGCGATCCCGCTCCCCAGCGACTCCCCGTACAGGATCACGCGCTCGTGGGGGATTCCCTGTGCGGCCAGGAAAGCGAGCCCGGAACGGCCGTCCTGGTGCAGGCCGGCTTCGGTGGGTTTGCCCGGATTGCCGCCGTAACCCCGGTATTCCAGCAGCAGGAATCCGTATCCGGCTGCAATTATCTGGCGAAACTTGTCCACCCGGTGTCCAATGTGGCCCGCGTTGCCGTGCAGCAGCAGAACCGTCAGTCGGTCTCGGTCTGCTGACGGCCGAACAAACCAGGATTTCAGCACCAGACCGTCGTCGGTCTGCAAATCAATCTCGCGAAGGCCGGTTTCTCCGTATGCAGACAGTTGAGGTTTTTCGCGGGAAGGCAGATAGAGCAGGGAGCGTTGTGTGACGAATAACAGCAGGACCAGCGCTACGTACAGCGCGATGCCGGACAGCAGAGCGAAGAGCACGGTTTTCAAATCGAAGTCACATTGTCGTTACGCGCTCGTGCCACTCGGCGATCGACTCCTCGGGATACTCATCAAAGCAAAGGTCCTTCTCTGTTGCAAGCGTGTGTACCCAGTTTGCCTTTGAGCCCAGCATGATATGGGTGTGGCAGGGTGCGGCGGGGAGTTCTGTGTCGACGGAGCTTGCGACAGGATGGATCAGCTCAGGCCAGGTCCTGTGCCAGGCCCACAGGTGGCTGCCGCAATGCCCGCAGAACAGCCGGTGATGCACGCTTTTGTGCTGTTTTCCGTCCCGCGTCACCATTGCCTGGTAAGTCTGCAGGTGTTGCTTGCCTTCGACCTGCAACGTATCGGCATCAGCTGAGAGGTTTATGCTGTAGCCTTCACCGCCACTGGTCTTTCGGCAAATGGTGCAGTAACACTTCTGGTAGGGATACGGTCCATCAGATTCGACGGAATACTTCACGGCCTGGCAATGGCAGCTTCCAGCGATCTTCATCTTGCTCACCTATTGTGTTGATCAAACTGGGCGACTTTCGGGTGTTCCTGTTGCGCTAGTTTGACGAATAGAACTTATCAGCCTGCCGAGGATTCTCCCTCAGAGAATTTTGAACGTGCAGTCGTCGATCAGGTTCCAGTCGAGGTCGATACCGAGACCGGGGTTGCTGGGCAGGGCCGCGATTCCGTCGCTAATCGGCAGTGGCTCGACAAGCCCGAATGCAAAGGTCTCAAGCGGTGTCAGCAGCTCGAAATAGCTGCAGTTGGAGACCGCTGCCGCGCAGTGCAGATTGACGAGCTCCAGGGGGTGCAGGATCGCGGTGTGGATCTCACAGTTCACGCCGAAGGCCTCTGCCAGGGTCGCAGTTTTGAGTACTCCCGTGATGCCCCCCGTCCAGGACACGTCGGCTCGGACCCGGTCGACGGTTCGGGTCGAGATGTACTCGGCCACGCTGTATGGGTGTTTGGCGATGACCTCGGTGCCGACGATGGGAATGTCGAGCACCCGGGTCAGTTCCCTCAGCGAATGAACGTTTTCATCGAACAGGGGCTCTTCCAGCCAAAGGTAGTCCATGCGTTCCAGCTCGCGGCCGAACCGGATCGCGTCTTCGAGGTTGAAGCAGCCCACAGGGTCCGACATCAGGGTGAAATCGGGCCCCACGGCATCGCGCACCCCGCGATGGATCGCAATATCTTCCGTCAGGTCCTGTCCGCGGGGATGGACCTTGTACGCCTTGAAGCCCTGGTCTTTCACGGACACCGCTTCGTCGGCGTAGGCCTGGACTGTTGGCAATACCAGCGAACTGCAGTAGGTGGGCACTGTCTCCCGGCAGGCCCCGATGAATTTATACAGCGGCTGGCCGGCATCCTGGGCGGCGAGCAGCCACAATGCGATGTCGAACGGACCGTAGCTGTAGATCGGAAGGAGATTCCACCAGCGATCCTCGGTCCGGAACGCCTGCCAGATCGCTTCCCGGTCCCGGTAATCCCGACCGGTCAGAAAAGGGCGCATGGCCGCGATCGCCAGTTCTCCGGAACCGCGAGCCGAACGGCCGGCGAAGCCAAAGGACGATGCTTGGGTGCCATCCCGGGTGGTCAGGGTAACAACCAGGAATTCGAGCCCGGCCTGTTCGGCGCTCTCGCGAAGGGATTCTGCTGACAGTTGTACAGTCTTCTGCCTACAGCAGCGTACTTCGATCTCGGCGATCTGCATGCCTGTCATTATTTTGGCTAACTGGCCGGGTCCGGTAGTCGGGGATAACGCCTAGGGCTCAGCGTCCGGCTCGGGGCTGGAAGGGTTTTATGTCCGCGCCTGAAAAGAGCATCTTTCCCTGAATCTCACAGACACTTGCATGGTACGCAACCGCCTCGGGATCGAGTTCCGCCTTCGGTCTCGGTTCCAGCTCCCAGTAATCGTGGGTCTCCTGTCCGCGGACCAGGGTCGCGAAGTCGCGGGGTCCCAGGGTCTGTCTGACATCACTCGCGATGTAGCGGATGGCAAAACCGACTCGCCGTTTTCCTGAGCGATTCGGATTGGAGCCGTGGGCCACACCCACATGATGCAAAGACATCTGGCCGGGCAGCAGTTCCAGGTCCACAGCCTGGGCTTCATCCACCTCGACATCGATCTCCTGGCCACGGCTCAACAGGTTGTGTTTGTGAAAAGTGTCAGTGTGCTTCAGGCTGACATGTTGTGTACCGGGGATCACGCGCATGCAGCCGTTCAGCGGGTTACTCGGCGTGAACGCGATCCATGCCGTACACACGTCATGTCGATCGAGTCCCCAATAATTTGCATCCTGGTGCCAGGAGACATAAGCCGGATTCCCGGCGTCTTTGTTGAAGAAACTTGAACCCCAGCACAGGATGTTCGGGCCGAGCAGGTCTTCGACCCGGTCAAGCACTTTGGGGTGGTTGACAAGATCATGCAGCCAGGGGAAGAGAAGATGGGGTTTGTGCCGGTACATGCCGTCGATCCGTCCTCCGGAGGTGGCCTCATAAGCTTCGAGTCTCGCCAGGTGGCCAGCGGCTTCGTCCTGGGTCAGTACATCAAAGGGGTGACAGTAACCCTGCTCCTGATACTGCCGGATCTGTGCATCGCTCAGTAAATTGGGCATAAATGGGCCTCAGATTGGGAGTTCGCTTTGGTTACAATTTTCCTTTGCAGTTATATTTTATTCCTATACTATGCTCAAACGAGTTGCTTGTGGTCGTGAAGTCCGGCCACATGGGCAGCCTGAAGAATCCATCTTGGAATGAGAATGGGATTTTAGGATGAATTTCCCGGCAGCTGAGGGAAAACTCGTAGAACGATGCCTACATATACAAAGGAGAGTGAAATGCGACCAAACCTACCCAAAACATTAGTCAGTGCCGCAGTTGGTCTCGCGCTGGGTTTGACGGGTCTGAACACCCAGGCGGCGGAATGGACCTGGAACGTGCAGTCGTTATGGCAGCCGGGCACCACCAACCAGAAAGCATTTGAGCGTTTTGCAGCTAATGTCTACAAGATGACGGGCGGCCGGCTGGAGATCAAGACCTTGCCCGTACATTCGGTTGTTAAACACAGTGAGACGCTGGAAGCCGTCGGCGCAGGTATCTTAGACGGACAACATACTGGTGGTGCTTATTTCGCCGGTAAAGAGGCGGCCCTCCAAGTCTGCACCGAACTGAACGGCGCTTTCGAAAACACCTATCAGGCCCAGTTGTGGTTTGAGTATGGTGGTGGTACGGAACTGTGTCGGGAAGCCTATGGAAAATTCGGAGTCTACTATGTTGGCCCGGTATGGTTCGGTCAGGAATCGATGCCGTTCAACAAAGCTTTGCATTCGATCGATGATTTCAAGGCCAAGGGCATCAAGATGCGTTCCCCGGAAGGCATGGGTGCTGCGATTTGGCGCCGGATCGGTGCGGGCGTCGTGACTCTGCCAGGCAGTGAGGTATTCACTGCGCTGGAGCGTGGTGTGATTGACGGCACTGACTGGGGCACGCTGAGCATGAACCAGGAGCTCGGTTATCACAAGATCGCGCCGTATCCGCTGTATCCGGGGTTTCACTCGGCACCAGCGGCCGACGTCGCGATCAATATGGGCAAATGGAATGCGCTGCCTGACGATGTGAAGGCGATTGTCGAAATTGCAACTAAAGAGTTTGCCCGTGACATGGTGCAAAGCATCATCATGGACGACATCGCCGCGGCTGATGCAGCCATGTCACAAGGGGTCACCCTGATCAACTGGACAGCAGAGGAGCGAACCCGGTTTCGCGAAGTCGCCATGATTGAGTGGGAAGCCTTTGCAAATAAAAGCCCCTTGGCCCGGAAGCTGGTGGACAGCCAGGTGGCTTTTCTCAGAAAACTGCACCTTGTCGACTGATCAGTCGGAAGTCTGACCCACGATAGGAAGTGGGCGGGGCCTCGTGCCCCGCCTGTTTCGTTGTCCAAACACAACAATCCGCAGGCTTAACCAATGCCTCCGCAGAACCCTATTGATCGGCTCTCAATTTTCATTGGCGAGAAGGTCAGTTACGTTTTTCTGGTCAGTGTGATCATCACAGCGTATGAAGTCATCATGCGCTATGGATTGAACGCACCAACCACCTGGGTCCACGATGGGGCGACCGCGTTGTCGGCTACCGGGTTTCTGATGGCAGGATGTTATTGCCTTCAGCAGCGGCGTCACATTGCCATAACCGTTATCTATGATTCCGTTTCACCGGGCCTGCGCCGCATATTCGCGTTGATCAACGCTTTGATCATTGTATTGTTCATGGGTCTGCTGACCTGGGCCGCTCTGAAGGTGGCCTTGAATGCGACCTGGGTGAACTGGAACTGCCAAGTACAATTCTGTGGTCTCGAAACCAGTGCCCACGCCTGGGACGTGCCGATTCCGGCCTATCTGAAAACCGTGCTTTTCCTGGCGTCGGTCTTCATGACGTTGCAGGCACTGACGCACCTGATGTCTGCCCTGAGGAATGTTTTACGGAAGTCTGAATCATGAGCATCGAGATCCTGACACTGATCATGCTGGGTTCGATGGTGGTGCTGCTCATCATCGGGCTGCCGCTTGCTTTCGTCACCGGGATCATCGCCTTCGGGTTTGCCCTGTTTTTGTACGGTCCACTGGCGCTGCCGCTGATCGCGAGCCGGATTTACGGGTTCGTCAGCGTCTATGCTCTGATTGCTGTGCCTATGTTCGTGTTCATGGCATCGGTGCTCGAGCGTTCCGGCATTGCGCGGGACCTTTTCGGTGCCATGCATATCCTCGCGGGAAATCTACGCGGCGGTCTCGCGATCCAGACGATGGCAGTGGCGGTATTGATGGCGGCGATGACCGGAATCATCGGTGGTGAAATTGTGCTGCTTGGCCTGGTCGCACTGCCACAGATGCTGCGCCTCAACTATGACCGGAATCTTGCCATAGGTACGGTCTGTGCCGGTGGTGGACTGGGCACCATGATTCCACCGAGTATCGTCTTGATCTTTTACGGGCTGACTGCACAGGTATCGATCGGTGATCTGTTCCTGGCGACCATCATCCCTGGCCTGTTACTGGCAGGCATCTATATCGCCTACATCCTAATCCGCTGCTATATCAATCCTGATCTAGGCCCACCGGCGCCGGTTGAAGAACGAAGACTATCAATGGCCGAAAAGCTGTTGATGGTGCGCAACATCGTTCTCCCCATACTGGTGGTCGTGATGGTACTGGGCAGTATCTACGGTGGAATTGCTTCGGTCAGCGAGGCGGCGGGCATGGGCGTGATTGGTGTGATTTTATGTACTTTGATAAGAAAAGAATTGAATTGGCAGCTGATACGCGAATCTTTGCAGCAGACCATGCTGACCTGCGGCATGATCCTGTGGCTGGTGTTTGGGGCCACCGCACTGATCGGTGTCTACAACCTGATGGGCGGCATCGAGTTTGTCAAGAACCTGATGACAGGACTGCCGTTCCCACCGATCGTGATCCTGCTGATCATGATGGCCATCCTGCTGGTGCTGGGGTTCTTTATCGACTGGGTCGGGATTATGTTGCTGACTATGCCCGTATTCGTCCCGATTATCACCGACTTGGGTTATGACCCGATCTGGTTCGGCATTCTTTTCTGCATGAACATGCAGATCTCTTATCTGTCACCGCCGTTTGGTCCGGCGGCTTTTTACCTGAAAGGGGTGGCACCTCCCGAGATCAGCCTGCAAGACATCTACAACTCCTTGTGGCCTTTCATGGCCCTGCAGATCTTTGCACTGGCTATCGTCATGATGTTTCCGCAGTTGGCGCTGTGGTTGCCAAGCCTGGCCTATCCCAACTGACGGCCGGCATTTCAGCCGGCAACCGGCTCCCTTTCTGCCGGGCACTGCATGCAGAACGCCAGGCGATACCGGTGGAGAACCTGCGGTCAGTGTTCACGACGACCATCGGGCGTCAGATGATGGCGGGTACGCCAAACAGATAAGGATGCAGAAATAACAGCACGCCGAAGACGAATGCACCTGCGATTACCGCGATCAGGTCGCGGCGGATCGGTTGGGTTTCCAGAGGTGTTTTGCTGTTGCGGGTCATGACAGAAAGACCATCGATCACTGTGTAGGACAGGAAGCTGCCGAAAAGCAGCAGTGATGCGAGATCACCATTTGCGGCCAGATGGGCCAGTCCCCATAGCGCGATGCCCC
>CAJXBY010000077.1 GCA_913051905.1 uncultured Gammaproteobacteria bacterium
CCGTGGCGCCCAGCATCTCCTCACCCTGGGTCTGCAGTTCCGACCACACCGCATCGATCTCACCGGCATCCAGGTCAGTCAGCTGCCGGTAGAGCGTCCTCCCATAGTCCTGCCGGATATCAGTGACGACCAGCCCCAGAGCCGAGAATCCGCCTGGAACCGGTGGAACGATGATCCGGGGAATATCAAGTTCTTCGGCCAACGCAGCGGCGTGAATCGGGCCAGCGCCACCAAAAGCCACCAGGCTGAATTCCCGCGGGTCGTGGCCCCGTTCGATCGAGACGATTCGCAGTGCCTCGGCCATGCCGTTATTCACGATTTCACGGATCGCAGCGGCGGCCTCTAGGGCAGTCATTTTCATCGGCCGGCCGATCTTCTCCTCCAGCACCTGCTCGGCACGCTGAAAATCAATCGGTAGATCACCGGCTAACAGCGAGTGGGCGTCCAGATAACCCAGCACAAGGTTAGCGTCGGTGACGGTCGGTTCGTCCCCGCCATTTGCGTAGCACACAGGGCCCGGCTCCGCGCCGGCACTCTGGGGCCCAACCCGGAGTGAACCCGCCGGATCAATCCAGGCAATACTGCCCCCGCCGGCGCTGACCTCGGCGAGATCGATCACTGGCACACGGATGGGGTGACCTGTTCCCGTCATCCAGCGGTTCTGACTGCCCGAACCGCCGACCTCATACTCGGCGGTCACTTCGACCTGGCCATCCTGAATCAGGCTGGCCTTGGCGGTCGTACCGCCCATATCGAAAGAGATCAGGTTGGGTTCACCCAGCTGTGTCCCGATCAGCTGGGTTGCAATCACGCCGGCGGCAGGCCCGGATTCGACAGAGTTGACCGGCAGTCGAAGTGCTTCGGGCACGTCGAACACCCCCCCTGTTGAACCCATCACCCGCAACTCGGGTAATCCCAGGCCGGCAACTGCGGCTTCCAACCGCTTCAGATAGGATTCGAGTATCGGACCGACGTAGGCACAAACCGCCGTGGTGCTGGTCCGTTCGAACTCACGCACCTCCGGCAAAACTTCGCAGGACAGAAAAACCGGCACGCCGGGCAGTGCTTCGCGCAGTGCCGCACCGAGCCTCCGTTCGTGCTCATCGTTCAGAAAAGAGAACAGCAGCGTGACGGCAACGGCCTCTACCTCGAGTTCTCTGAGCACCTTGACCAGATTCGGAATCTCAGATTCTGCCAGCGGCACCACCACCGCCCCGCTGGCATCGAGGCGTTCCGTGATCTCCAGTCGGCGGTGCCTTGGTACCAGCACCCTCGGCGGGTCCTGAAACATGTCATACAGATCCGAACGAGCTGACCGGCGCAATTCCAGAACATCCCGGAACCCACGGGTACTGATCAGTGCGGTACGGGCACCCTTCTCCTGCAGAATCGCATTGGTTACGACTGTGGTGGCGTGGGAGAGCAATGAAACGTCATCGGGC
This sequence comes from uncultured Gammaproteobacteria bacterium, assembly GCA_913051905.1. The sequence continues at coordinate 1,443 of CAJXBY010000077.1, forward strand.
GGGACGCCATAACGACCAATAGCATCCTGCAGACCAGCTAATACGCCTTGACCAAAATCTCCAGGGGTGGTCGGGGTCTTCGCAATACCGATGGTGCCATCGGTATCATTGACGAGGACCACATCCGTGAAAGTACCACCAATATCAATGCCGAGTCGCCATCCCATCCAGAGCCCTCCCTGATCCGGTACCACCTCTCATACATTGTGGTCAACCAGAGCATAAACCTCCAGTTTCGAACGAATCAACCAGTAAGAGGCGGGCGTTGTGGGATTTCAGGCACAGAACAGCATGAACGGATACCCAAACTTTACAGGGACACAGCCAGGAGGCTGCCCCGGGAATCCCAAGACCAGCACGCGACAGGCTCAGTGGCCTGTCGTTCCTTCAACAGAATTGACCTTATATTAGTTAGAACACCACCACTAACGCGACCACGGCCATACCGGATATGGCGGCGGTCCGCCGGCCGGCAGACATCTCAGACCACCTTTTTCTCACACCGCTCCAGGTCACGGGGAAATCGGCCCAATTCTGGATTACCACAAATTGACTGCACTTGGATTTTCCAACCAACAAACGACGTCTAGACACAACGAACTCCTTATATTCATTATCTACTCAAGCTCCTTTGGTCACCCGGGATCACACAGGTGGGCAGAGCCTTATACCGATAGTCAGGAAAAACCACAAGGCCCTGGATCAAAATTGCTTTTCTGGATGCTTGAAAGCCGCGCCGGGGGTGCCTATGCTTGGATCAAGATCTGAACACCAGCTCGGGACAGGCGGCCGAACCCCGGTTTGAGGAGAGCACTGATGGGACATGATCTAATCATCAAAAACGGCACCGTGATTGACGGATCCGGTTCGCCACGCTATCAGGGAGATATTGGGATCCGGGACGGTCGAATCAGTGAGATCGGACGGATTCGTGAAGCGGCAGACCAGGTCATCGATGCCGAAGGGCGAATTGTGGCGCCTGGATTCATTGATGGGCACACCCATATGGATGCCCAGGTCGCCTGGGACCCCCTCGGTAGTTGTTCCTGCTGGCACGGCGTGACCAGTGTCGTCATGGGCAACTGCGGCTTTGCCCTCGCCCCGTGTCGGCCCGACCGGCGCGAGTGGATCGCCCGCTGCCTAGAGGCCGTTGAAGACATCCCGACCGAGGCGATGATGGCTGGGGTCGACTGGACTTGGGAAACCTTCCCCGAGTACCTGGACACCGTGGCAAAACTCCCCAAGGCCATTAATTATGGCGCATTTCTGGGACATTCCGCCCTGCGGATGTACGCCATGGGCGACCGGGCACTGACCGAGACAGCCAGCGATGACGATCTGCGAAAGATGGGTGCGTCAGTATCGGAAGCGCTTCAGGCCGGGGCGCTCGGGTTCAGCACGTCACGAGCGACAACCCACGTCACGCCGGACGGATCGCCCATTGCAAGTCGCATCGCCGATTGGAGTGAGATCGACTATCTGGTCGATATCATGGCTCAGCAGAACCGCGGCATATTTCAGATCGGCCCGGACATGTCCAGCGGCGAGGCACACCGGACCTTTCTCGCACGTTTGCAACAGATCGCTGTGGACAGCGGCCGACCGGTGATGTTCGGAACGCTTTCAACCCGTCAGGGTGTGGATCCTTATCCCTGGCAGGCGCAGATGCGGTTTCTCGACGAGACGGTCGCAAAGGGTGGGCGCATGTACGGCCAAACCACGACCCGACCGATCATTGCCCTTTTTTCGATCAAATCCTACCTGCCTTTTGACAACTTACCGGCCTGGCAGGCCCTGCGCACACTGCCTATCGAGGAGCAGCGGCGGCGCTTTGCCGACCCGGCAGTGCGGGCTACCCTGGTTGCGGATGAGAACGCGATGAAACCGCGTGACAATACCTTCCAGGGCGGCGGTGCAGCGACCACGGATCCCCGAAAACCAGACTACAGCAACCTCTTCGCGCTCAAGGGTGTCGATTGGGACGACCCGACCGTTGATGAACTTGCCAGACAGCGTAACCAGCACCCGGTTGAGGTGATGCTGGATCTGATGGTCGAGGATGCGGACCAGCTGTTTATCCAGCCACTCGTGAACGAGACTCCGGAAGACGTGCTTGGCATGCTTCAGCACCCGCGTACACTGGCGACGTTCTCTGACTCTGGCGCCCATGTCTGCCAGGAAATGGGCTCTTCACTGCAGACCCACCTGCTCAGTTATTGGGTACGCAAGCGGGAGATGTTCACGTTGGAGGAAGCAGTCCGTATGGTCACCTTCGACAACGCATCGGCATTCGAACTCAATGATCTGGGTCTACTGCGCCCCGGTTACCGGGCAGATCTGGTCGTGTTTGACGAGGCCGCCATCAAACCCAAACTACCCACGGTCGAGGCTGACCTGCCCGGTGGTTCCCGCCGACTGGTGCAAAAAGCCGAAGGCATTGATGCCACGGTGGTCAACGGTGTGCCGACATTTCTGGATGGCGAGTCCACCGGTCATTATCCGGGCCAACTCCTCAAGGGACAGAGACACTGAACGCATGACACCGAATCACGACAATAACGATTCTGCGCTGTCGGTCGACCCGGTGGCATTCATCCGTGAGGTCGAAAAGGTCTGGCAGGCCCGCGATGGCGCCATGGCGGCTGCGGGTTACACCGAAGACGCCGTGGTTTACTACGGCCAGGGGCAATGTCACTCAGGCGAACGCCTGCGGAACTGGCCTCGCCGCTGGTTCGAATACGCCCACGACCTGAAGATCAACAAAACCTACCGGGGTCATCACGGCAACTGCATCGCAGGAACATGGGAAAGCCGCTATACCCACCCGGACACCGGCAAACAGATCATCGAACGCGGAGCGGAACTCTTTTACCTTCGCGGAGACAAGGTCTACGAGCACCACATGTGGCAGCACAGCTGGCCAGAAGGTGAAGTCCCGGAAGATGCGGGGTTCTCCACTGACTGACCCTAGTCTCTTGGTCGCTGGACCCCGCCACAAAACTAGCCGGTGAGATCGGTTCAAAAAATGCCTCGCCCGGGCGGCGGGGCAACCCACTCTACAGATAGGAGGGGCGGCCTAACGCCGGACCGGCACGGCGGCCAAGTCCTTGTAGCGCTCTACGCGGATCACCGTTCTGACCTAGATCAGAAAACGCTTCAGGCAGCCACCACCCGCACCAAAGTCCGGTTGGAAGCCCTACCCGCCGATTCAGAGCACATTAGACCGAGCAGTGGTAACCGTCTCAGCCTGAGACTGTCGTCAGACGCTGCAGCTCATGTCGGCCCCGCAGCACATCGGGGACTTGATCATGCCGCAACCATCGGGGCATTTTGTGACAGCAACTGTCTTGCCCTCGTCAGTGGTGATGTGGTCATGAACAAGTTCACCGCCACACTTGGCGCATTTCATACCGGTCACACCCATTCCGCATTGCTCACAGACATATTCAGCCATGTTGCGTCTCCATTGTTGGGTTCCTCGAGGCCGCTACACCCCTGAACAGCTATCGCGTAGGGGCGGTTTGATCCCAGGGGAACACTCCCGATGTGGTTTCAATTGTGTGACCACAGAAGCGGTGGATTCAACAACACATTTTTCGGGGTATCTTCAGGCCGACCGTGGATTCTTTTTTTGGCCGGTGTCGACCGCACATCACAGCACCGCGGCGCAACGGCGGTCTACACGAGTTGCAGCCTGCCCTGCATCATCTCGATCATCTGGTAGAACCCGTTGGTGCGGTTCATGGACAGTAGTTCATCCATCTTGATGGCGCGAAAGTGCTCGGTGGTGATCTGCTGGGCCTCTTCGATCGGTGAGGAATTGAAAATATCGAGCAGCATGTAAGCATAGCCGCCAGCAATCATTGCATTGCTGTAGGCCTTGAATCGATCCTCCTCCCAGTCGACATACAGATCGAACTGACAATAACTCACTTTGGTCTGGTCTGAGCGCCTGCTCTCACTCAGCGGGTCATTGGCAAGTTTCTGTCCCAGGGTAATCATCCAGCGATAAACTTCCATGCTGTCGATCGCCCGCAAGGCCTCGATGTTGTCCTTGTATTCCGTGATTTTATCGATGAAACCCATCGTCTTTCCAGCCCGTCGGTTGAGAATTAAAGCCCCGGCGAGACACCTTTGGTTACAGTTAATCCAATGCCGATCGCGGTGCCGAGCGCTTATTATGACATTCTGGCAGGTGATCGCGTCGTGAGCAGCTACCTTCACCAATACAGCAAGCGACACATCGACCACCCTCGACCATCAACAGACAGAGCTTTGCAGGGCGCTACAGTAAAATGGCAACCGAGGAGAGAGACCCGTGCCGGCCGCTATTGTTTTAAAGGCATCCCAACGCGTTCTGACCCGGCGAGCCGGCTGACCCGGAACCGGTGACCCCAGCCAAAGACATCGACCCTGAAACGAGTCCGGCCCGGGCCCGGCTAGTGGAGACGCTGTACCGGAAAGGGATTCGCAATGCTGACGTACTGGCAGCGATTCAGATCGTACCCCGGCACCGTTTTGTTGGACCGGAGCAGCAGGACCGGGCCTACGCCGACCACGCGCTGCCCATCGGGCATGATCAGACGGTTTCCCAGCCCTTCGTTGTCGCACTGATGACCGAGAAGCTGCTGGCGAACGCTGCCCGGCACCAGAACGTGCTCGAGATCGGCACCGGTTGTGGTTACCAGACTGCTGTCCTCGCCCAGGTCTTTGGGTACGTCTATTCCATCGAGCGCATCGAAGCTCTGGCAGTGTTGGCACGGAAGACCCTGGCCAGCCTCAATATTGCCAATGTCAGCCTGCGTCACGGTGACGGCACCAGGGGCTGGCCGGATCGGGTCGACTTCAATGGGGTGCTGGTCACGGCAGCTGGCGATACCGTACCGGAAACCCTGCTCTCACTGCTCCCACCAGGCGGCTGTCTGGTGGCACCCGTCGGCGAGCGGTGGAACCAGCGCCTGCGTACCATCACCCGGAAAGATGACGAACTGCATACCGTCGATGCCGAGGGTGTACGCTTTGTTCCCCTGCTGACCGGAACCCGTTCCTGACTTCAGGTTTCTTCCAGCCCTTCCATGGGCCTCAGTCCGTCCTCCGGCAACCAACTGCGGCTCTCATTCGCATACTCTGCGCCCGGATTGCCCCGGGTCGTTGTGCGCCACATCAGTCGCTGGTGTTTTTCCGCATCGAACCAGGTTGCTGCGTGCAGTAATGACCGGTTGTCGTAAATCACAAGGTCACCCGCCGTCCAGTTATGGACATAAGTAAATACCGGCTGTGTCATGTGTGACATCAAGCGGTAAAGCAATCTCGCACCCTCGCCGTCAGGACCGGGTTCCAGACCGGCGAACGGTCCATCGACCCAGTCCATCTGTCCTGCTTCACAGAGGTATAGCGATCGCCTTCCTGTAACCGGATGGACGCGCACTACCGGCTGGCGCTGCGGCATCTGGTGGGCAAGCAGCGGTTTTGGAGGTTCCCCTGCCCTGACCGCATACTCGGCTCGGCCGATGCCGGGTATAGCGTGGATTCCCACCAGGTTCTCGACCGTATCCTTGAGTTCGTCATCCAGTGCGTCATAGGCGCCGGCACCATCGGCATAGAGTGTCTGGCCCTGCCCTTGCGGCGATGGAATGACCGCATAGAACAAAGACACGTCCGGCGGCGGTCTGCGGAAGCTCTGGTCGGTATGCCAGCCCCGTCGGTGGGGGAACTGTGTAGGCAGCGCACCCTCTTCGGTCAACGCCGGCTCGGGTCGCTTCGGCGGCTGCCTGGACGTGGGAGGAATATTGGTGACCTGCAAAACCTCAGGCACGCTCGGGTGAATCGCGTTCTCGTTGGTCAACGTGTTCTGGTAGTTCTCGACCTCGGGACCAAACAGGGTGCTCAGTTCGACAAGCAAAGCAGGATTGCTCGAGATCGTCTTCATTCCCGGCAGGACCAGAAACCCGTCATGCCCGTAGAATGCTTCGGTCAACCCTTCGGGATCTGCTTTCAGGGCTGTCACCGTTGTGGCCAGATCACCGTTACCCTTCAAGAGAAAGCGCAGCTGTGCACCAAAATTTGCATCCGGCAGGGGCTCGAGCTCGAAAAGACCCGCGCTTGCGACACGGTCAGCCGGCACGCCAGGATTCCGTTGTCCTTCTGGCATCTGTCCCCTGTTAAGGTCTGGTGAACTGATTCGAAGTATAACGTCTGCGAAGATTCGCCAACCGATTACGTGCTCATCCCAGCCTGACGCAGCGATCGACGATGCGCTCGCTATAATGGCCCGGTACCGCCGGCACCGAGGTGCTGCGGTTTTGAATACCAGACCTGCTGAACCGGTTCATTCCGACAGCCCAAGAATGCGCAAGACATAATGGATGATCTGCCACTCCGCCCCGCATTGGAGCTCGCAGAGTTGGTTCAGCGCAGACAGATCAGTGCCCTCGAACTGCTCGATCTGCACCTGGCCCGATACGAGGCACACAATCCGGCAGTCAATGCGGTCGTTTTCACCCAGATTGAACAGGCCCGTTCCAATGCACGCTGGTCCGATAATGTGCTGGCCGCTGGCCGGACGCTCGGTCCGCTACACGGCGTGCCGATGACCATCAAGGACAGCTATGACTGGGTCGGTTCTCCCTCGACCTGGGGCATACCCGAGAGGGTCGACAATTATCCCCGGGGCAACGCGACTGCTGTTCAGCGGTTGCTGGATGCCGGAGCGATCATTTACGGAAAGACCAATGTTCCGCATAAACTCGCAGACTGGCAATCGTTCAATTCAATCTACGGGACGACCAACAACCCTTGGGATCTCACCCGAACACCCGGAGGATCCTCGGGAGGGTCGGCAGCCGCACTGGCGACCGGCATGGCAAGCCTGGAGATCGGCAGTGATATCGGCGCCTCGATCCGCAACCCCGCTCATTATTGTGGTGTCTTCGGCCACAAACCGACCATGGGGATCGTGCCGTTGCGCGGACACCTGCTACCCGACGATCATGCCCACGTCGATATTCTGGTGGGCGGGCCGCTGGCCCGCGGTGCCGGTGACCTGAAAATTCTACTGGAGATTCTCGCAGGCCCCACGGGCGCTGAACAAAAAGCCTGGCGACTCCACCTTCCCCCCGCACGTAAGACTGACCTTGGCGCATTCCGGGTCGGCATGCTGATGGACAGTCCGGTCTGCGCCCAGGATGATGAACTTACCGAACAGTTGCTCGCCACCGTGGATGCCCTGGAGAGAGCGGGTCTGCAGGTAGACAGAAATGCTGCACCGCAATTCGATTGGGCCCGTTACCAGGAGGTCTATTTTCTGCTCTTGCGGGCAGCCAGCGGTACCGGCTTCAGCGACGAAGAATACCTATTTCACCTGCAGAGCAGCGAGTCCCGAACACCGAAAGACACCCGATACCGCGCCTACTTGGACCGCGGCGTGACCCTCCGTTACCGCGACTGGTTTGCACTGCACAACGAACGCGAACAGATGCGCAAGTTGTGGGCAAAATTTTTCACCAAATACGACGTGTTACTGTCACCCATCGCAGCATCTGCCGCATTCGTACATAACCAGGACGGAGAACGGCCCGACCGCACCATCCTGGTCAATGGCCGCGAGGAGCTAGTGGTCGATCAGCTGTTCTGGGCGGGTCTGTCCAGCGTGGTTCACCTGCCGTCTACCGTTGCCCCCGCCGGCCTAACCCGTTCCGGCCTACCGTGTGGCATGCAGATCATCGCTGACTACCTCGAAGACAACACCGCACTCGAATTTGCCAGACTGATGGAAGAAGCACTGGGTGGGTTTAAGGTGCCGCCGGGCTATGGCTGAGCATCGCGGAGACTTTCCCGCAAACGGGAGTCAGCCGACCCGCTATACGTGCAACGATCCACAGGCGGCGGTTCATCTTCATGAACGCGGCTACGTCGTGTTCGATTCGGTGATCTCTCCTGTTGAGTGTGAACAGGCACTGAACCACTTCTGGGACTGGATCGGCGAAGTGACTGGGGAACGCGTTGTACGAGGCTGGCTGGAGAGTTACCGTCACTGGCCGCCCGCGCTGGATCGGGGGGCGATTCTGGCCTACTGCGGTATCGGCCAGAGCGAGTTCTGCTGGGGTGTGCGCGACCGCCCCAAAGTCCGCAAAGCCTTTAGCACTCTCTGGCAGGAGGACGATCTGCTGGTCTCATTCGACGGTGCCTGCGTTATGCGGCCCTGGCATTACGACTCCAGCTGGAAAAGTCACGAAAGCTGGTTCCATGTGGATCAGCATCCGGGTCAACGGCCGGGATTTGACTGTATCCAAGGCCTTGTCAACCTGCTGCCTATGGATAGCGACGGCGCATGTAATCAGTTGATTGAAGGATCACACCATGTGTTTTCGGATTACGCAAGGCGCTATCCCGAGACCGTTGCCGCTCTGCCAGTGGACGAGGATTACTTCGAGCTTCCAACTGACGACCCCGTGATCAGTGACCCGTCGGTCACGCCGATGCAGATTCTGCTCCGGCCAGGCGACATGCTGTGCTGGGACTCCCGCACCGCCCACTGCAGCAGCCCAGGCAGCAGTGGGCAGGCGGTCGACAATTCACACCAGCTCTCACGGGCCGCGGTCTTCGTCTGCATGGTGCCACGCACAAAAGCCAATGACACCCTTATTAAGACCCGCAAGAAGGCCGTTTCCCTGCAGGTCACGACGACCCATCGGCCTCATGTCTACAACCCGACCCACAAGTACTCCGACTGGCGGATTCGGCTACGGCGGGGTGACACGCTGCCGTACCCAGCGCACCCCGCGACCCTGACTGCAGCACGTCGGAAACTAATCGGGTAATGAAGGCACCGCCAGCAAAACTCTCAGGGCGCGTGGCGATTGTCACCGGCGCCGCCCGCGGTATCGGCCGGGCCATCGCCGAGAAACTGGCCGGTGAAGGTGCCCGGGTCATTGCAAACGATATTGACGGTGAGCCACTGGCAGTAAACGCTGATCGGCAACAGAAAATGGGGTTAGAGATCTCTGCAATCCCCGGAGATATCACCGCCGGCTCAACGGCCAGGTCCCTGGTCGAAGGGGCGCTGGAGCACTATGGCGATCTGCACATCATCGTCAACAACGCCGGTTACATCTGGAATTCAGCGGCCCTTAAACACTCCGACGAACAGTGGCAGGCGATCATCGACGTCCACCTGACGGCACCTTTCAAGATCCTGCGCGCTGCCCAGCCGGTGATCAGCGCCAAGGCCAAGGAAGAGGCCGCCGCCGGGCAAGAGGTGTTCCGCAAGGTGGTCAACATCTCGTCCATCGCAGGGACCGGCGGCAATGCTGGCCAGATCAACTATTCCGCCGCAAAGGCCGGTATCCTAGGGGTCACCCGGACGATGGCCAAGGAATGGGGCCGCTATAAGGTCAACGTCAACGCCGTCGCCTTCGGCCCGATTCGCACCCGCTTGACCGAAGGCAGCGCGGATGGCGACAGCACGATCAAGGTCGAAGAAAAAGAGATCAAGGTCGGCGTGAATCCCGATCTCCTGTCCCAGATGGAGCGCATGATCCCGCTGGGCCGGGTCGGCACTCCGGAAGAAGCTGCCGGTGCCGTCTATCTGTTCTGTGCGCCGGAATCGAACTTCATTTCAGGCCAGCACGTCATCTGCGGTGGCGGTTTCGTGATCTAAGGCATTTGCCCGGACCCGATGACGGGGTCCGGGCAAGCACATTAATGTCTGGGCGGCCTCTTGGCGGTCGCCAATGCGGAATTTTCCGCAAACTCTAGTCTGGCACGATCACGACGATTTACTCATTTGCGTTATTAACCTAACAGGCGTTAGTTAGGCGTTGGGGCGATACGAAAGTA